>NZ_JBEZKG010000004.1:7623-467091 GCF_040651535.1 Streptomyces sp. NPDC048420 | reverse complement strand
AGGAAGCAAGACCACCCCGACGCCCCCTCCCGCACCAGTTCATCGGCGGGTGCAATAGCGGAGCTATCACCGTAATTGAGATGAAAACGACCTCTTAGTGCGTGTTTCTAAGCCCCGGTTCTGAGTAGCCTGGAGCCCTACGCTGGCGTGGTGTTCGCGGGCGCCGGCCGGGCTGGGGAAAGGAACTGCCGGGCTTGTGGTGAACGGCTGAGGCCGGACGCCCGGCCTGGGGCCGAGTTCTGTTCGTCGGTGTGTCGGTCCAGGCAATGGCGGAAGGAACGGCGGCTGCGCAAGCGCCTGGCGGCTGTCCGGGGCGAGGCCGGCGAGGTGGTGTGCCCGGAGTGCGGGGCCCGCTGGGTGGCTGGCGTCGATCGCCGTTCGGACGCCGTGTACTGCTCCCGGCGGTGTGTGGTGAGGGCTTGGCGGCGTCGGAAGGAAGCGTTCGTGGATCGGTCACAGTGACTGCTGAGCGAACGCATCGTGAGTCCAACTCCGGTCACGAAGTGGTCATTTACGGTCGTTCGTTGCGATCTTAGGATTTTCGGTCTGACTCTCGGTTGCGGACGCGGGCCCTGTCCCGTCACGGCGAAGTGCCGTGCCCGGGTCCGCACTTGGGGTGGTGAGAGCCATGTCCGAGGAGACCGAGAAGGTCGGTTCCGTCAGCCAGTTCCGCTATGACGAGATCGTGGCCGAGCTGCGGCAGGTCGTTGAACAGCAGACGCGGGGCTCGTTCACGATCGGGGACCGCGCACTGGAGATCGAGCCGATGCGTGAGCGCGGTGGCCAGCATGCGGCGCCGGGTCAGGAGCTGTTCACGGTCCGCGAGACGCTGTTCCGTCTGGCCGAGGACATCGGCCTGGCCTACAAGACGGTGGAAAGTGCCAGGTGGACGGCGTCGCGGTGGCCGGCCGAACACCGCCAGGCGGGGGTGTCGTTCCGGGTCCACCGGATCCTGGGGCAGATCGAGGACGAAGCGGAGCGATTCGCGACCATCGCCAAACCTCCCGCGGGCAAGTCGCGGTGGACGGTGGACGAGGCCAACCGCAGGGTGGGCCGCCAGGTCGAACGCCCGGCTTCGCCGCAGGAGAAGATTACCGCGATCCACTCCCTGGCCCGGGACGAAGAGGTCGCCGCGACGGTGACCACGGACTTCCTGAAACGGCCGACGGTCGCGGCCAAGGTCCCGGCCGCGGAGAAGGCCCGGGTGGTGGAGGAGTTCACCCGCGACGAGTCGGTGGCCACGACCGCGGTCACCGGCCTGCTGCGCAGGCCGGACGTCGCCTTCAAGGCGATGAGCGATGACACCGCACGCTTCCAGGTCAACCAGGCCCAGGCCGAACGCGGCCGGCAGGCCCGCGAGGGCTTCGACCGCACCAGCCCCGTCGCCCCGGCGATCCGCGCGATCGACCGGTCGGTGGAGTTCCTGGACCTCGTCACCGCCTGCCACGCCTTCGTCGCCGCGGCCGGCCGGACCGTTCCCGGCCTGCGCGACCGCACCCTGAACGACGACGAACGCTCGATCGTGCACCAGAACGTCGCCAAGGTGCGGGCCACCCTGGACTGGATCGAACAGGCCGTCGACACGGGCAAGGTCGACATGGACGACGAGCTGGCCCGTCTGCTGAAGGGCGAGTAGGCATGCCCCGCGCCTCACGGCGACGGGGCGATGCAGCCAGACGCCACGCGGACACCCTCCGGTTCGTTCTGTTCGAGGCCAGACCCGCCGGCCTCGAATTCCGTCAGCTGGTACGCGCAAGCGACCTGAGCCCGAGCCAGGTCCGCTCGGGACTGGCCGCATTGAAGGACCAGGCCGCCGAGCGGGGCTGGCCCCCGCTGACCTGGAACAGGGCAGCCGGCTACCAGCTCGGAGCCGAGAGGCCGGTGCTGGAGGCGTACGAACGGGCGGTGATCAGGGAGAAGCTGACCGAGTTCCGCCGGTTCATCACCGGCACCGTCGCCCCACACGCAGCCGCACACCCGAACGACAAATGGGTCAAGCACATCGTCGCCCAGCTCAACTCCATCGAATCCACCCTCGACCTCATCGCCAGCTCCTGACCTAGGGCGGGACCGCCCCGCAGGGCAGTCCCGCCACGCTCGAAGGCCCTCGTCATGCGCCGACGCCGCTATCCCTCGGACACCACGAACGCCGAATGGGCGCTGATCGAACCTCTGCTGCCCACCCCGGCCTGCGAGACCAGCAAAGGCGGCCGTCCGGAGAAGCACCCCCGCCGCGAGATCGTCGACGCCATCCGTTACGTCGTGGATACCGGATGCAAATGGCGGGCCCTGCCTGCGGATTTCCCGCCCTGGCGCACGGTCTGGGGGTTCATGGCCCGCTGGGCTGCGGCCGGGATCATCGGCCAGATCCGCGACCACCTCGCCGGGCGGATCCGCCGCGACATGGGCAAAGGACCCCGGGCGGTGGCCACCGTCATCGACTCCCAGAGCGTGAAAGCCGCCGAGACCGTCTCCAGGGCCACCCGCGGCTACGACGCGGGCAAGAAAATCAACGGACGCAAGCGCCACCTGGTCGTCGACACCCGCGGCCTGCCCCTGATGGTCATGGTCACCCCCGCCGACCTGCACGACGCCGCCGCGGCAAAAGAAGTCCTGTTCCGCCTGCGCCTGATGCACCCCGAGATCACGATCGTGTGGGCCGACTCGGCTTACGCCGGGAGGCTCGTCGACTGGGCAAACCAGCACCTCAACCTCACCATCAAGCCCGTCAGCCGTCCCAAGGACGCCTCCGGCTTCGTCGTGCTGCCCCGCCGCTGGGTCGTCGAGAGGTCGCTCGCCTGGATGATGCACGCCCGCCGCCACGCAAGGGACTACGAACACTGATCACCTGGGCAGCCATCACCCTCATGACCAGGCGCCTCGCCCGGAAGGGCGCAACCCCCAGCTGGCCGAGGAAACCGACCGCTGTCGACGGCTGACCGCCCCTTGCCGTCTCAACCTCGCTGCTGGGCTGCCTGACTGAGCAGGCTATCGCCAGCCGGAGCCTGGGCTTCCACGACCACTGCCATCATGCCCGTGTCCGTCCAGGTCTCGTGTTCCTCTCCTTCCGCCCAGCAAGCCGCCTGGCCAGCCTCAATCGCATGAGGCGACCTATCCGAGCCGCTGACCCAGCCTCGGCCCTGCACCACTATCAGCACCTGCGGGACCGGGGCGACATGGCGTCCGAGCCGACCACTGACCGCAAGGTGCATCACGTTCACGGCCGTCAGACCGTTTCCACCATGGATCCTGATGCGGCTCACTCCGCTGCTGCCGAAGGACGTCAACCCAGCACCAGCATCGGGACCACAGTCGATGATCTTCATGCAGCAATTGTGCGCTGTTGACGGCCTCATGACACATCGGATTAAAAACACGCACTTACGGAATCCGGTTACCCCGATATGGCGCGACCTGTGACGGTTGTGTGCCATGTCTCTCGAACGGGGGACATCGGGGCCCGATGTTCGCGCCCCGGACATGACTCACCCCCCGTCGATCGGATGATCCACGAGGGGTGCGATCGGCGTGCGGACCGGCGTACTGCCGTGCCCGGCCCGTTCAGCCGGTGCTGAGCATGCCTTCGCGCAAGCGGGTCAGCAGACGGGCGATCAGGCGGGAGACGTGCATCTGGGAGACACCGAGACGTTCGGCGATCTGGGCCTGGGTGAGCTCCTCGACGAAGCGCCAGTGGATGATCCTGCGGCTGCGTTCGTCCAGCCCGGCGATCATCGGTGCGAGGGCGTGGAAGTCCTCGACCAGACCGAGCGCCGGGTCCTGGTCGCCGATGAAGTCCGCGAGCGCGCTCTCGCCGTCCTCGCTGCCGTTGATCGCCGCGTCCAGGGAGGCCGACTTGTAGCCGTTGGAGGCCAGTCGGGCCTCGACGACCTCCTCCTCGGGCAGGCTCATCAGCTCGGCCAGTTCCGCGGTGGTCGGCGTCCGGCCGAGCCGGCTGCTCAACTCCTCGTCGGCCCGCGCCAGTTGCACCCGGGCCTCCTGCAGGCGCCGGGGCACGTGCACGGCCCAGGAGGTGTCGCGGAAGAACCGCTTGATCTCACCGACGATGTAGGGGACGGCGAACGACGTGAACTCCACCTCACGGGACAGCTCGAACCGGTCGATCGCCTTGATCAGACCGATCGTGCCGACCTGGACGATGTCCTCCATCTCCTCCTGGCCGCGGCTGCGGAACCGGCCCGCCGCGTAGCGGACCAGGGAGATGTTCATCTCGATCAGCGTGTTGCGCGCGTACTGGTGGTCGTGCGTGCCCTCCTCCAGCACCGCGAGCTGCTCGAAGAACAGCTTCGACAGCTCCCGCGCGTCCTTGGGCGCCACCTGGCACGGGTCGGTGATCTCCGGCATCCGCACCGTCTGTCCGGCGGTCCGCACCGTCGTCGCCATGATGTGCCCCTCCCACTGCGTCGCGCTCATCTCCGCCGGCCCACTGACCGACGATCACCCGCCTACCCGGGCTTCGAACACATATGCAGGGCCGTCGCTGATCTCCTTCGATCAGACGGCGAAACGGTGAGGCCGGGTCGGCCGGTCATCCGCCCTCCGGCCGCGCGACGGTCCGACAGCCAACTGGCGCCTCATCCAAGGGAGATCAGCGGATCCTCGAAGACCCGCCTGGAGCGGCTGAGCGGCGCGGCCGCGGCCGAAGGCACCGAGTTGGTGCCCGTGCGCAACAGCGACCGGTCTTCCGGCACGGTCATTCCTGTGAGCGCCTACCGGGGAAAGAAACAGCGCCAGCGTCGCGGTCGTAAACAAGTCGTTCCGTACCGGCCGTATAGTTGCGTTGTGAGCAACTACATCTCGGATAACGAAACGTCAGGATCGTCGAGCGGTGGGGTGCAATCCGTCGACCGGGCCATTCACGTGATGGAGATCCTGGCCCAGCGCGGCGAGGCCGGGGTCAGCGAGGTGGCCGCCGAGATCGACGTTCACAAGTCGACGGCGTTCCGGCTGCTCGGCGCCCTGGAGGCGCGCGGGCTGGTGGAGCAGGCGGGTGAGCGCGGCAAGTACCGGCTCGGTTTCGGCATCGTGCGCCTGGCCGGCGCCGTCACCGGGCGTATCGACATCACCCAGCAGAGCCGCCCGGTCTGCGAGCGCCTGGCGGAGGAGATCGGCGAGACCGTGAACCTCGCCGCGATGCAGGAGCACTACGCGATCAACCTCTACCAGGTGCGCGGCCCGGGCGCCGTCACCGCGCACAACTGGGTCGGCCAGCTGACCCCGCTGCACGCCACCTCCAGCGGCAAGATCCTGCTGGCCCACATGCCCGTCAAGGACCGCACCGCGCTGCTGACCGAGACCGGTCTGAAGAAGATGACCCCGCGCACCATGACCGCGAAGACGAAGCTGGAGAAGAGCCTCGCCGAGGCCCGGGAGCGCGGCTACTCCTGGACCCTGGAGGAGCTGGAGGAGGGCCTGCACGCCATGGCGGCACCGGTACGCGACCGCGACGGCGAGGTCATCGCGGCCCTCAGCGCCTCCGGACCCGCGTACCGGCTCACCGAGGACCGTATGCACGAGCTCGCTCCGATGCTGGTCAAGGGCGCACAGGAGATCAGCCACCGCCTGGGTTACCTGGGCTGAGCCCCCAGCCGGGCCTGGACCCAGTCGTGGAACTCCCCGATGTGGTGCTCGCTCGGCACCAGCACCCCGCCCTTGGCGTACAGCCGTGAACCCATCCCGGGCTGGGTGCGCTCACACGCGTCGAAGTCCTGCCGGTTGACCCGGTCGAACAACTCCACCGACCGGCTCACATCCTTCCCGCTCGCCACCACGTCCGGCAGATACAGCCAGTCGCACTCCACGACCGTGCGACCCACCGCCACCGGGTACATCCGGTGGAAGATCACATGATCCGGCACCAGGTTCACGAACACCTGCGGCCGCACCGTGATCGCGTAATACCGGCGATCCTGCTCGTCCGAGACCCCGGGGATGCGGTCCAGCCCCTCCGAGCCGTCCACCGTGAAGCCCCTGACGTCCTCACCGAACTCGGCGCCGTGTCCCACGTAGTACTGCGCCGCGTAACCATCGGCGAACTCCGGGAGCACCTCCGTCAGTTCGGGATGGATCGTCGCGCAGTGATAGCACTCCAGGAAGTTCTCGACGATGAGCTTCCAGTTGGCCTTCACGTCATAGACGATCCGCCGGCCGACCTCCAGCCCCCCGATGTCGTACCGGTCGAGGGACTCCACGTCCCCCAGACGTGCCACCACGTCCGCGATCACCGACTCCTCGAAGGAGGGCGGGTTCTCGGCGAGACACACCCACACATAACCGAGCCACTCCCGCACCGCCACGCTCGCCAGGCCGTACTCGGTACGGCCCACGTCCGGCATCTTCGTCAGGTTCGGCGCCGCGACCAGCTTGCCCGTGAGGTCGTACGTCCAGGCGTGGTAAGGGCATTGGAAAGCACGCTTGACCTCGCCCGACTCCTCCGTGCACAACCTCGCCCCACGATGGCGGCAGACATTGAAGTAGGCACGCACCGACTGGTCCCGCGCCCGCGTGATCAGAATGCTCTCCCGCCCCACCTCCACGGTCCTGAACGCCCCCGGCTTCGCCAACTCCGACGAGCGGACCGCGCAGAACCACATCGCCTCGAAGATGTGCTCCTGCTCCTGCTCCTGGGCGAAGATCCCCGGATCCGTGTAGGCGGCGCCGGGGAGGGTGGCGATCAGACTGTCCGGCAGGCTGGTCGAGGTCACAGGGCACTCCTCGGGGAACGTCGTGGCGGTGAGGCACGCCGGGAAGAGCGGACGGCGTTCTGGGTGGAGCGACAGCGGCGGTGCTGTCAGGCCTCGGCGGCGAGCTGCTTGCGCCAGCGCATGAACAGCCGCGGCTGGTTCATCCCGAGCACGGCGACCGGATGTCCCGAACGCCGGTAGACGGCCAGGACGTTGCGGTCGTCCCGGGCGCCCTCCTCGATGGTCACGCTGTCGGCACCGGCCGCGTGTCCGGCGAACTGGATCTTCACGCCGTACTGGTCGGACCAGAAGTACGGCGGCCTCGGCGCGATCGGTTCCACCGCGCCGCCCGCCAGCAGCGCCGTCACGGCCGCGTCGGGCCGCTCCCGGGCGCCGGTCCAGTGCTCGACGCGGCGGTGCAGGCCCACACGCGGGTCGTACCAGGGGGCGCAGTCGCCGACCGCGACCACCCCGGCCAGGCTGGTGCGGCCGTCGGCACCGCACGTGACGCCGTCGCCGAGCTCGATCCCCGAACCCGCCAGCCACTCGACGCACGGGCGCGCGCCGACCCCCACGACCACGATGTCGGCGGGGAGGCTGCGGCCGTCCTCCAGCAGCACCGCCTCGACCCGGCTCTCGCCGCTCAGCCCCTTGACGCCCACCCCGCACAACAGCCGTACGCCGTGGTCCGCGTGGAGGGCGGAGACGATCTGCCCCATGGTCTCGCCGAGCGGTCCCGCCAACGGGGTCGGGGCCGCCTCCACCACGGTGACGTCGAGGCCGAGGGCATAGGCGGTGGAGGCGACCTCGGCGCCGATGAAGCCGCCGCCGATCACCACCAGCCGTCCGCCCAGGGCGAGTTCGTCGCGCAGGGCGCACGCGTCGTCCAGGGTGCGCAGGGTGTGCACCCCGGCCAGTCCGTCGGTGCCGGGCAGCGTCCGGGCGGCGGCGCCGGTCGCGATGACGACGCCGTCCGCCCGGACCTCGCTGCCGTCGGCGAGCCGTACGGCGCGCTGCGGGCCGTCGAGACCTACGGCGCGAACGCCGAGCAGCCACTCGGCCCGCAGCGAGCCGTACGGCTCCAGGGCGAGGTCCGCCTCGCCCAGGGAACCGGCCAGGAACTCCTTCGACAACGGGGGCCTGTCGTACGGGCGGTGGAGTTCGTCGCCGATGACGACGAGCCGTCCGTCGTAGCCCTGCCTTCGCAGTGAGCGCACGGCGGACAGACCGGCCGGCGAGGCGCCGACCAGCCACCGTCCTCACGCAGGTTCCCCGGCGAGCCTGGCCGCGACACACGGCGGCAGGTTCGGGGCGTCCGTGGACAGCTGGACGTAGATCATGCCGTCCTCGACGTGGACCTCGTGCGTGCGGACCGGGCGCTTGGCCGGCGGGGCGTCGACGGCGCCCGTCCGCAGGTCGAACTTCGAGGCGTGCAGCGGGCATTCGACCTCGCAGCCCTCCAGCCAGCCGTCGGCGAGCGAGGCGTCCTGATGGGTGCAGGTGTCGTCGATGGCGAAGACCTCGCCGTCGTCGGTGTGGAACACCGAGACCGGCGGATCGATGTCGAGCCGGTAGGCCTCGCCTCGGGGAAGATCCACGAGACGGCACGCGGGAATCATCATGACACCTCGGTGCGTATAGCGGAACGGATTGCGGTTAACGCAACGTCAGTTTGGGGGCGCCCACAAACCCTTGTCAAGGAGTCCAGGGGGCGGACACACTCTCTACCGGGCGTTGCCTGTTGCGCAACATGGTGCACAGTACTCAACAGAGTGACCCTGGTCGTCACAGCACCACGGCGGACCGCAGGACCTCGCCGCGCGCGAGGGCAGACAGTCGCCGTACCAGCTGGACTTCAGTGCGCCACCGCGCCCGAACACGTCGAGCAGCGGCAGCTCCAGCTTCATCTCCGGGGTGGGCACCCCGACCAGCACGACCGTGCCGGCGAGGGTGGAAGGCCTGCCGGTACGTCTCGGGGCGGCCGACCGCCTCGATGACGACATCGGCGCCGAAGCCGCCGGTCAGTTCACGGGTCGCCTCGACCAGGTCACCCTCGCGCGAGTCGACGGTGTGCGTGGCCCCCATCTCCATGGCCCGCTCCAGCTTGCGCGGGGCGACGTCGACCGCGATGACCCTTGTCGCGCCGACGAGCCTCGCCCCCGCAGCCGAGCAGTCCCGCGGCGGTCGCCGGGGCAGCCGGGTCCACCTTGGTGCACTGTTCCGCGGCGACGAGGGCCTTCTCCGCGAAGGCGCCGATGCCGAGGGCGGGGGCGAGCGGGGTGCCGTCGAGCAGGATCATCCGCTGGGTCGCGTTGTGGGTGGCGAAGCAGTACCAGGGCTTGCCCTCGCTGCACGCCCGGCAGGTGCCGCACACCGCACGCCAGTTGAGGATGACCAAGTCACCCGGTTCGAGACCGGTGACCCCCTCGCCGACGGCTTCGACGCGACCCGCCGCCTCGTGCCCCAGCAGGAAGGGGAAGTCGTCGTTGATACCGCCCTCCCGGTAGTGGAGATCGGTGTGGCAGACACCGCGCACGTTGCTTCATCCGATACATGCATCACGATGTGCAACTGGGCATCGGGGAGGGCAGCCATGGGTCAAGAGGTCGGTTCCGGCCGGATCCAGATGGTTCCGCGGGCTGCTGGAGGCCGCCTCGGACGCCGAGAAACTCTTCGGCTACGCGTGCGAGGACCTGCTCGGCCGTCCCGTCGAACTGCCCATGCCACACCGCTTCCGCGGCCGGCACGGCGTGCACCGCGGCCGGTACGCCGCCAACCGCCAGGTCCGGCCGATGGGCGCCGGACTCGGCCTGCACGGGCTGCGCGAGGGCGGCACCGAGTTCCCGGTCGGGGCCGGGACGCGGGAGACGGGACCGCCGGCTGGAGGCGCCGGCGCCCGTGACGCCGTAGGACATGCCGCCGTACGACCGCGGCCGCCGCCCGACCCGCCGAGCGCCCGCCACGCCACGCCGCCGCGGCAGGCCCCACACGGCCTCCGCGTCACGCCCCCACCGGCGCCCGTGTCACGCCCCCACGTACCCCGCCAGATGCTCCGCCGTGACCGTCGCCCCCGTCGCGACCAGCTCCGCCGGGGTCCCCTCGAACACGATCCGTCCGCCGTCGTGGCCCGCGCCCGGGCCGAGGTCGATGATCCAGTCGGCGTGGGCCATGACCGCCTGGTGGTGTTCGACGACGATGACGGACTTGCCGGAGTCCACCAACCGGTCGAGCAGGCCCAGGAGTTGCTCGACGTCGGCGAGGTGGAGGCCGGTCGTCGGCTCGTCGAGGACGTAGACACCGCCCTTGTCGCCCATGTGGGTCGCCAGCTTCAGCCGCTGCCGCTCACCGCCGGACAGCGTGGTGAGCGGCTGGCCAAGGGTGAGGTAGCCGAGCCCGACGTCCGAGAGGCGCTGCAGGATCCGGTGCGCGGCAGGCGTGGCCGCCTCACCCGCGCCGAAGAACTCCTCGGCCTCCGTGACCGGCATCGCGAGCACCTCGCTGATGTCCCGCCCGCCGAGGTGGTACTCAAGGACCGAGGCCTGGAACCGCTTCCCCTCGCACTCCTCGCAGGTGGTCGCGACCCCGGCCATCATCGCGAGGTCCATGTAGACGACCCCGGCGCCGTTGCAGGTGGGACACGCCCCCTCGGAGTTCGCGCTGAACAGCGCGGGCTTCACACCGTTGACCTTCGCGAACGCCTTGCGGATCGGTTCGAGGAGTCCGGTGTACGTCGCCGGGTTGCTGCGCCTCGATCCGCGGATGGCGCCCTGGTCGACGGACACGACTCCCTCCGTGACCGGGATCGACCCGTGCACCAGCGAGCTCTTGCCGGAGCCCGCGACCCCGGTGATCACGGTCAGCACCCCGAGCGGGATGTCTACGTCGACGTCCTGGAGGTTGTGCGTGCTCGCACCGCGGATCTCCAGCGCCCCGGTCGCCTTGCGGACGGTGTCCTTGAGCCCGGCCCGGTCGTCGAAGTGGCGCCCGGTGACGGTGTCACTGGTCCGCAGCCCCTCCACCGTGCCCTCGAAGCAGACCGAGCCACCCGCCGTACCGGCACCCGGGCCCAGGTCCACGACGTGGTCGGCGATGGCGATGGTCTCCGGCTTGTGCTCCACGACGAGCACGGTGTTGCCCTTGTCCCGCAGGCGCAGCAGCAGGTTGTTCATGCGCTGGATGTCATGCGGGTGCAGCCCGATCGTCGGTTCGTCGAAGACGTAGGTGACATCGGTGAGCGAGGAGCCGAGGTGCCGGATCATCTTCGTCCGCTGCGCCTCACCGCCGGACAGCGTGCCCGAGGGCCGGTCGAGCGACAGATAGCCGAGGCCGATCTCCACGAAGGAGTCGAGGGTCTCCCCCAGCGCGGTCAGCAGCGGCCCGACCGACGGCTCGTCCAGCGCCCGCACCCACTCCGCGAGGTCGCTGATCTGCATCGCGCAGGCGTCGGCGATGCTGATCCCCTTGATCTTCGAGGACCGGGCGCCCTCGTTGAGCCGGGTGCCCTCGCAGTCGGGGCAGACCATGAAGGTGATCGCCCGGTCCACGAACTCCCGGATGTGCGGCTGCATCGACTCGCGGTCCTTGGCGAGCATCGACTTCTGGATCCGCGGGACGAGACCCTCGTAGGTCATGTTGATGCCCGCGATCTTCATCCGGGTCGGCTCGCGGTACAGGAAGTCCTGGAGCTCGCGCTTGGTGTACTTCCGGATGGGCTTGTCCGGGTCGTAGAAGCCGGACTCGCTGTAGAGCCGGTAGCCCCAGCCGCCGGCCTTGTAGCCGGGGATGGTCAGCGCGCCCTCGTTGAGCGACTTGGAGTCGTCGTAGAGCTGGGTGAGGTCGATGTCGTTGACCGTGCCCCGGCCCTCGCAGCGCGGGCACATGCCGCCGACGATGCTGAAGCTGCGGCGCTCCTTCACGGTCTGCCCGCCGCGCTCCATGGTCACCGCGCCCGCCCCGCTGATCGAGGCCGTGTTGAAGGAGAACGCCTTCGGCGAGCCGATGTGCGGGGTGCCAAGTCTGCTGAAGAGGATGCGGAGCATCGCGTTGGTGTCGGTGACGGTGCCGACGGTGGAGCGCGGGTCGCCGCCGAGGCGCTGCTGGTCGACGGTGATCGCGGTGGTCAGACCGTCGAGGACGTCGACCTCGGGCCGTGCGAGGGTCGGCATGAAGCCCTGCACGAAAGCGCTGTAGGTCTCGTTGATCAGCCGCTGGGACTCGGCGGCGATGGTGTCGAACACCAGCGAGCTCTTGCCGGAGCCGGAGACTCCCGTGAAGACCGTGAGCCGGCGCTTGGGGATCTCGATGCTGACGTCCTTGAGGTTGTTCTCGCGCGCCCCGTGCACGCGGATCAGGTCGTGGCTGTCAGCGGCTTGCCGGTCGCCCGAAGTGGCCTTGCTCATGGTGATGTGTCCTCCCGTTTCGACAGCTTCGAACACTATGTCGACGCGCACGTCCCTGCGCAGCTCCTGGACCCGGATCAGGTTGCCCGCGGGATCGAGGAAGGCGCAGTCCCTGACGCCGTACGGCTGCTCGATCGGCTCCTGGATCACCTCGGCGCGGGACTGGAGCCACTCGAAGGCCGAGTCGAGGTCGGGGGTGACGAGGAGGAGGCCGAGGTCGTCGGCCACCGGCTGCAGCACGACCGACGTGTCGGCCTGCCCCGCCGGGCCGACGGTGATCCACCGCCTGCTGTCGCGGCCGACATCGCCCCGGACCTCGAAGCCCAGCACGTCCCGGTAGAAGGCCAGGGAGGCCTCCGGGTCGTCGTGCGCAAGGAAGCTCGCCCGAATCGTGATGTCCATGTCCGTCACGCTAGCCACGGCCCCCGGCGGGCGCTTCTCGAATCCTGACCGGTCTCAGCGCACCAGACCCGCGATGTGCGCCGTGACCGTGTCGAGGACGTCCTCCCAGGCCGCCGCGTCGCCGAGGACGAGGTAGTTCAGGGTCAGCCCGTCGGTCATGGCCGCGAGATACCGGGCCAGGACCGGGACGGGCACCCTCAGCTCCAGGTCCATGTCCTTGCGCAGCTGCTCGATGAGTTCGGCGTACGCCTCGCCGTACAGCTCGTACTGGCGTCTGGCCAGATGCTCGAACCCGGGCTGGCGCAGGGCGTACTGGGTGAGCTCGTAGGTGAGCATGTGCGCTTCGGGGTGGGCGCGCACGTGGCCCCAGTACGCCCGGAAACCGGCGGCGACGGTCTCCTCCAGGGTGTCCTTCGGGAGCAGCGCCTCCTGGACCACGCTCACCGAGTGGTCGGTGAGCGTGGTGATCACGGCCTCGACGAGGGCCTGCTTGGAGTCGAAGCAGTAGTGGAAGACGCTGAGGGACACGCCGGCCTCGGCGGCGATGGACCGGGTCGTCGTCTTCGCGACGCCGTCCCGGGCCATCGCCCTGATGGCCGCCTCCGTCAGCTGTCTGCGCCGCTCCGCCGACGGCATGCGTGCCATACGTGTCCCCCGCTGTCTGATCGGTCAGCCGCTGTGGACGCCCACCTCGTAGAGCGAGTATCCCCAGTCGGTACCGCGGTCGAGACCGTGGACCCGGACATAACGGGCCGGTGTCCCCGTGAACTTGGCCGTGTCGAGCCCGCCGTCGCCGGAGGTCGTCGACCAGGCGGTCGTCCAGTTCGTGCCGTCCGTGGAGAGCTCGATCCGGTACGACTTCCCGTAGGCCCGCTCCCAGTCGAGCGTGACCTTGGAGACCAGGTTGGTGGAGCCCAGGTCGACCTGCCACCACTGGTCGTCGCTCCAGTCACTGGCCCAGCGGGAGGAGTCGTCGCCGTCCACGGCCCGCCCCGGCTGGTAGCTGGTGACCGGGTTGGACTCGGACGAACCGGCCGTGGCCGTACGCCCGCCTGCCAGGTTCACCGACGCCTGGTGCTTCTCGGAGGCACCCCAGGTGTCGAGGTAGGACTCGGCCCCGCGGAACAGGTCGTCGACCACACCCTGCCCGCCCACGAGCCGGATGTCCTCGATCCAGTCCGGGATCATGCCGACATGCGCGGCCCCGTCGGTGTTGAAGTCGAAGGTGCGCTGCCCGGACGTCTGCCTGTCGATGACCGAACCGCCGTCGACGCTCTTGAAGGGGTACGTCACCTTGTTCGCGGCGTTTGCTCCGCGCGGCGCGGGGTGGTCGCCGATGCCGTTGAAGTCGGTGCCGTAGCCGTAGCCGACGCCGTACTTGTCGCGCAGCGCGTCGGTGCGCTTCGCCTCCGCGGCGAACCCTTCGGAGCCGTGCATGTACTGGGCGACGAAACCGCCCAGCGAGTAGACGCGCTCGGTCCAGTTGAGGTCCATCCAGCTGTGCGAGGAGAGCACGCCGGGGTAGTTCGCGGCCTCGAAGATGTCGAGCGCCTGGCCGGTGGCCTTGACGCTCATGTGGTCGATCTCCAGCATCATCTTGCGTTTCATCATGCCGCGCACGGCGTACTCGCCGAGGTCGGTGAGCCCGCGCACGTTGCACTGCGCGTCCTTGTCGTACTCGGGGACCTCGGTGCCGGCCGGCAGGTCGTCCTCCGCCTCGGAGGCCGCCGTGCCGATGGGGTTGTCGTGCATCGCGGTGGTGCACTTCTCGGTCTGCCAGAAGGTGCCGGTGGACAGGAACTGCCCGACGTTGATGGCGGTGCCGAGGCCGCCCTCGTCGAAGCGGACCCCGCACAGGGCGTTGTCGAACTTGTGGCACAGGAACATGGAGCGCACACCAAGGCCGTACAGCTCGTCGAGCCCCTTGTCGATGTCCGCCTTGCTGCACTGCCCGATGTCGAGGATCTGCTTGCAGCCGAACGGCTCGGAGGTCTCGACACCGAGGACGACCGCCAACTTGCCCTGCTGGATCACCTGTCGGGCCTGGGCGCTGTCGGTGACGATCCGGAACCAGCCCTTGCCCGTCCCGCCGTACATCTTGTCGACATAGGCCTGGAGGTCGTAAGTGAGCTTGGCCTGCAGCCGGATGGAGGTCATCTCGTCACAACTGCGGTCCTTGAAGGGGTAGACGGAACAGATCATGCCGTTGGTGACGAGGTCGTTGACGAGCACCCGCTGGCCACCGCGCCAGGCCCGCTCCACCCAGGCGTAGTAGTTGGCCTGATGGGTCATCGAGTCGTACGCCGGCCAGTCCTTGAAGGTCGGCCAGCCGACCGGGTCGTGCTTGCCGTCGCCGCCGTGGGTGATGTAGTCGAAGATCGCGAGGGAGCCGTCGGGGTAGTGCTCGGGGCAGTCCTTGAGCGCGTCGGCGACTCCGGACTCGGAGAACACCTTGCCGCAGATCAGCCGACCGCCGAAGGCCTCGTTGGAGAACAGGTGGTTGTGCGCGTCGACGAACCCCTTGACCTCACCTGCCGAGTTGGTGCCGGTGAAGGGCGCTCCGGTCACGTTGACCTGGGCGTCGGGGGTGGGCCTGGCCGTCGGTGTCCACCAGTCGGTGGCCGCCGAGCTCGGCGTGGGGCCGAGGATGGTGGCCAGCACCAGGAAGAGCACGGAGACGACGGTGACGTTCTTCCGTCGTGCGGTGGTGTTCCGGTGCCTGCGGCCGGGATGTCCGGTCATGGCCCACGTCCCTCGGTCGGCGGGAGGGCGCCGTCGACCGAGGGCACTTTGGCTGCCCTTGGGATTGTCATGACCGGCGCAATATCTGCGTCGAGGATCGCGAGGCGCGCGTTCCGAGTCAAGAGTCCGGGACAGTTGACCTGATACCTCGGGTACATCAACCGTTCACGCAGGCCGCCCCGTTGAGGGTGAAGGCGGTGGGCGCGGTGTTCGTGGCGCCCTTGCTGCCGATGAAGCCGACGGTGACCGAGCCGCCGGCCGGGATGGTGCTGGTGTAGGAGGCAGGAGAGACGGTCACCGCTCCACCGCTCTGGGCCGCGGTCCCGCCCCACATGTTGGAGACGGTCTGCCCGTCGGCGAAGGAGAAGCCGAGCTTCCAGCCCGTGACGGCGGACGTGCCCGTGTTCCGGATGGCGATCTCGCCCTGGAAGCCGCCCTGCCACTCGCCGACCACGCGGTAGCCGACCGAGCAGCTCCCCGCGGGCGTGGCGGTGGTGGTCACGCTCACCGTCGCCGAGCGGGCGGACCGGTTACCGGCGGCGTCACGGGCGTACACGGCAAAGGAGTACGCCGTGCCCGCGGTCAGTCCGGACACGGTCACCGAGTTCACCGTCGAGGCCGCGACCTTGGTCTCGGTGCCGCCACCCACCCGCACGACGTCGTATCCGGCGACGCCAACGTTGTCAGTGGACGCCGTCCAGGACAGGTTGGCGGAGGTGGCCGTCACCGCCGAGGCAGTCGGGGTGCCGGGCGCGGTCGGGGCCTGGGTGTCGCTCGAACCGCCGCCGAAGACCGTGGCCTCCTTGGCGGTCTGCGCGATGCCGTTGGCACCGTTGAAGACGCGCTTGCCCCACGCACTCATCTGCGCCGGGTCGAAGTTGAGCACCAGGTCGAGAACCGGGTCGGTGTTGCCGCTCCAGGACCAGGCCAGATAGCCGAGGTCGAGCTGCTCGGCGGTGGCCATCATGGTGTCCTCGTCGGGGTCGCCCCACTGGTCGGCGGGGCCGCCGAACTCGCCGATCAGGATGGGCAGTTTGGCGGTGACGAAGGCGTTCAGATAGTCGGTGATCTCCGCCGCGGTGTCGAAGACGCTGTACATGTGGATCGAGAAGATCAGGTTGCCGGTGGTGTCGGCGGCGTACACGGACTGGGCGTTGGTGCGCATGACCTGCTGCCAGTCCTGGCCCCAGTTCGGCGCGTCCACCATGATCGTGTGCTCGAAGCCGGCGCCCCGGAGCTTCTGGATCGCGGCGATGGTGGGGGCGGTCCAGCCCTCCGGACTGGTGTTGCCCCAGGGCTCGTTGCCGATGTTGATGACGATGTAGTTCTCCTGGCCGGCCAGGACGTTCTTCAGCCCGATCCAGTAGTCGGCGGCCTGGTCGAGGGTGCCGGCGGCGGTTTCCTCGCCGTAGCCGGTGGTGTCGTGCACCTCCAGGACACAGATCAGCCGGTTGGCCTTGCACTGGGCGATCACGTTGGCCACGTCCGCGGCGCTGTTGGCGGTCCAGCGGTGGCCGTCGGCGAGGACGACCCGGACCGTGTTGGCGCCCTGCGCCTTGATGTCGGCCAGGGACTGCAGCTCGTTCGGGTACCAGGTGTGGGCGTGGTTGACCCCGCGCATGACGAAGTCGTTGCCGTTGCCCTCGACCAGGCGGCCGTTGCTGATGTGCAGACCGGTGGCCTGGGTGCCGGGCTCGACGGCGGCCTGGGCCGTGCCGGGGCAGAGGGCGCCGAGCACGACGAGTCCGACGAGGGCGGCCAGTCTGGCCAGGAACGTGCCCAAGGGGCTCTTTCTTGTGCTTCTCACTGCGGCTCCAGGGGTGGGTGAGGCAGTCGGAAGGAGCATGGGAGCGCTCCCATAGAAGCCACTCCGTCAAGTACACGTCAAGACGGGCGACGGAAATGGGCGTTCCCCTCGGCACCTCGACGGTCCCGGCGCTCGCATAGGGTTCCGAACGCCGACCACCACATCCGGGAGCCATGTTGACCACACGACCCCTCGACCCCGACTCGGTCAACGCCGAGGCCTGGCACGCCTACGGCGACCACCATCTGCGGCGCGGAACGGTGCTGCCGGAGCTGGAGCGGTTCGACTGGGGCCTGCGGGACACCGGCCCGGGCGCGGAGATCCTCGGCGAGCTCACCGGGCGCCGGATCCTGGACCTCGGGTGCGGCCCGGCCCGGCACGCCGCGCATCTGGTCCGGGCGTACGGCGCCCCGGTGGACGCGGTCGACTCCTCCCCCACACAGCACGAACGGGCCCTGGCGCGCTACGGCTCCCTGCCCGGCCTACGCCTGATCAGGGCCGACGCGGTCGAGCACCTCGGCGCGGCGGAGCCGTACGACGTCATCTACTCGGTCAACGCGGTGCCGTACATCGACCCGCGTCTCCTGCTGCCCGCCCTCGCCACGGCTCTCCGCCCCGGCGGGACCCTGTGTTTCACCGTGCTGCACACCAACTCACGCGGTGACGGCCCGTCGTCGGTCGTCGAGTCCCGGCCCGAGATCCTGCGGCTCGCCGGGGGCGGGGAGGTGCCCGTCCGGATGTGGGTCCTGACCCCGGAGCTCTGGACCGACCTGCTGGGCGAGCACGGGCTGCGGGTCGAGGGCGTGGAGGTCCTCGACGCCCCGGAGGAGGGCAACCACGCCTCGTACCGGATCCTCCGCGCGACGCGCCCCGTCCGCGTCTCCTCCCGCCCCCGCACGAATCGGGGCCCCGTACCGCACGCGGCGATCGGTGTCGGCGCGATCCTGTACGGCCCCCACGGACTCCTCCTCGGCCGGCACCGGCGCGGGACCTGGGAGCTGCCCGGCGGCACGGTGGAGCCGGGTGAGTCGCTGGAGGAGACGGTGGTGCGCGAACTCCGCGAGGAGACCGGCATCGAGGCCGACGTGACGGACGTCCGCCTGCTGGGCACGCTCCTCGACGACGTCGACGGTGTGGTCCGGGTGACCGTGGCCACCCAGGTCGTGGCCTGGCGCGGCGAACCCTCCGACCAGCCCGACGAACGCGTAGGTGACTGGCGCTGGTTCCCCCTGGACCGCCTCCCGGACAACCTCTTCGTCTGCAGCGCCCAGGGCCTCACGGCCTGGCGCCCGGACCTCCCGATCGACCACACTCCGGCCCACTTCACTCCGTACGCCGGTTAGGAGCCCTGCAACCCCCTCGCAACCTTGCCCGTGCTGCACTCGATGACCATGGACGAGGATTCCGCAGACGTCGTGTACGACGAGGTGCCACGTGTCGAGGTCACGGCCGCGGCCGCCGGGCTGTTGCGGCGGTTGCGCGAGATGCACGGGCCGTTGATGTTCCATCAGTCCGGCGGCTGCTGTGACGGGAGCGCGCCGATGTGCTACCCGGCCGGCGAGTTCCGCACCGGCGGCTCGGACGTGCTGCTCGCCGAGCTGGACGTGGCGGGGGTCGAGGAACCGGTGACGTTCTGGATGTCGAGGAGCCAGTACGAGGTCTGGAGTCACACCCGGCTGATCGTGGACGTCGTCGAGGGCCGGGGCAGCGGGTTCTCGCTGGAGGCACCCGAGGGGGTGCGTTTCCTCATCCGTTCGCTTGTGGTCGGCGCCTAGACCTCCCCTCGGCCATCGCCGTCTGGTGCACTTCCCCTGAGTCCTGGGACAGTTGACGAGACATCAGGGAGAGCTGTGACGCACCGTCAAAGGCGTTTCGGCGCAGGCAGATCGGTACTGTCGTTACTCGTGGCACTCGGCACGCTGGTCGGCGCGGCCCTGGTGGGGGCGGCCCCGGCCGGCGCGGCGGCGGAGTGGACACAGCTCGCGACGGGCCTGCAGTACCGGCAGTTCGACATCTACGCGACCGCGGGGAAGACGCACGCCCATGTGCTCAGCGTGGATCTGCGCGATCCGCGGGTGCGGGTGGAGCTGCTGTACCCCGGGGCGGTGGCCGCGCGGGCCACGGTCTCCGGGCTGGCCACCGCGCAGGGCGCCGTCGCGGGGGTGAACGGCGACTTCTTCAACATCACGGAGACCCAGCACCCCGGTGTCCAGGCGACCGGCGCGAGCGTGGGCCCGGCGATCGCGCAGGGCCGGGTCCTCAAGGCCGCGGTGCCGGACGGCCAGCGTTTCGGGCCCGTGCTGCCGCCCGGCACAAGCACGACGGACGTGTTCGGGGTGGGCACCGACCGGCGGGCCCGGCTGGGCGACCTGACGCTCGACGGATCGGTCCTGACACCCGAGGGACGGCTGCCGCTGGGCGGCCTGAACCAGTACGCCCTGCCCGTCGGTTCGGTCGGGGCGTACACCTCGGACTGGGGCAGCATGTCCCGGGGGCGGGCGACCTGCGGGACGGACACCGACCGGGCGGCCCCGTGCAGCACCGACACCCATGAGGTGACCGTCCGCGGCGGGCGGGTCGTCGCCACAGCCGACACCCCGGGCGGCGGACCGGTCCCCGCCGGCACCACCGTGCTCGTGGGCCGGGAGGCGGGCGCCCAGCAGCTGCGGAAGCTCTCGGTCGGTTCGGCGGTGACGGTGCAGCACCGGCTGGTCGCGGCCTCGGCCTCGATCCCGTACCGCTTCGCGCTCGGCGGCTACCCCGTCCTCGACGACGGTCTCCTGCTGCCCGGCCTCGATGACACCGTGTCGGCCGTGCGGACGGCCGTGGGCATCGCGGACGGCGGACGACGCCTGTATCTCCTCGCGCTGGACGGGGCGGTCGCCTATCGCACCGGTCTGACGATCTCCGAAGTCGCCGACACCATGCGGACTTTGGGCTCGGTCGACGCCTTCAGCCTGGACGGCGGCGGTTCGACGACCATGGCCGCCCGCATGCCGGGCACAAGCTCCGTCGCCGCCGTCAACCACCCTGCGGGCGGCGTCGAACGCCCCGTCCCGAACGGCATCGGGGTCTTCGCCGGAACCTGACGTCAGGGGCGCAGGCTGCTGACGATGTCCGCCGTCGCCGTCATGCCGCTGTGGATGGTGGGCGCGATGTTCGTGCCGGCCAGATAGAAGCCGAGCAGCGCGCACACCAGCGCGTGGGAGACCTTGAGTCCGCCGCTGCGCAGGAAGATCACCGCCAGGATCAGCAGCAGCACCAGCACAGAAATGGAAATCGCCATGGACAGCCTCCTCCGCCACGCCGTCACGTCCGTTTCACGGCGTTCGGCCGCAAGTGTGGCGTAGCGGAGGCTTCGTTCGGGCGGCTGAGCCGTCCTCCGAACGAGTGGTGTCTACGCCACCCGGTGGCCGTCCAGGAAGGTCTCCAGGCCCGCCAGGTCGTCGGTGTTGAAGTAGTCGACGTCGGCGGCGAGGAGCTCGGTCCACAGTGCGTCCCGCGCGGGTCCGGCCACGTCGGGCGTGGCCCAGAACCGCACCTTCTGCCCGCGCGCGTGGGCCTGCTGGATGATGCTCCGCAGCTTCTGCCGCTCGGCGTCCGGGAAGGCGCCCGCGCCGAGCCAGGTGAAGTTGAGCGTCCAGTTGTCGCTGATCAGCGGGATGAAGGACGCGGGCGCCGCGGTACCGAGGTCGGCGAGCCGGCCGTCGTAGAAGGCGCGCCGGACGGTCTGGGCCGCCATGGGGACACGGGCCGCGCGGTCGCCGGAGATCACGGCGGTGACCGGACCGGGGACGACCTTGCCGTGGACGTACGTCGTGAACAGGTGCCGGTAGCGCCGCAGATGGCGGTCGAGTTCGAGGTAGGTCGAGGAGCCCTCGGTCTTGATGTCGATCAGCAGCTGGAGCGGTCCGCGGTAACCCCGGTACACGGAACCGCGGTTGGCCTTGACGATCCGGGCCAGCGGGTCGAGGTAGAGGGACTCCAGGGTGCGCGTCGGGTCCAGGTCGTCCACGGTGTGGCCGATCAGGAGCTGGTCGCCGACGAGGAAGATGTCGGCCTCGACGCTGCCGAAGCGGTGGTCGAGGGCATCGAAGAGGGGGCGCGGATGCTCGTAGTCGTTGTGGGCGTGCGCGCGCCAGAGCGGGCGGGGGCGGTGCTTGCGGCCGTCGGCCCACGCACTGCCGGCGGGCGGGGCGAGCACCGCAGCGGTGGCGACGCCGAGGGTGGTGAGTGCTCTGCGACGGGTGATGAGCGACATGTTCTGCCTCCCTGTGGGGCCGGTCCGAACCACAGGGAGTATGGGGCCCTTGGGGCATCAATGAACCTGTACGTGCCAGGAGTTGGCCGGACTGCCGTCGCCCGTTCACTCCTTCCGCGCAGCCGCACGGAAAAGCCCGTCCCAGGTGGGACGGGCTTCACCGAATGAATCCGGGCGGATCCGGGTGAACTTCAGGGGGCCTGGAGGTCGACCAGTTCGGCCAGTCGGGCGCGGTGGGTGCCCGCCGTGCCGTACGCGATCGAGTCGGACTTGGCCCGCTTCAGATACAGATGGATCGGGTGCTCCCAGGTCATGCCGATGCCGGCGTGCAACTGGAGGGCCTCCTCGGCGGCGTGCACGGCGACGGACGCCGCGTAGGCCTGGGCGACGGCGACCGCCACGTCCGCGTCCTCACCGGTCGTGAGGGCGTCGGCGGCGTTGCGGGCGGCGGCACGGAGGTTGACGACCTCCAGCCACAGCTGCGCGAGCCGGTGCTTGAGCGCCTGGAAGCCGCCGACCGGCCGGTTGAACTGCTTGCGCTCCTTGAGGTAGCGCACGGTCTCGGTCAATGTCCAGTCGGCGAGCCCGAGTTGCTCGGAGGCGAGCAGCCCTGCCCCGGCCCGCAGGGCCCGGTGCACGGCGGCCTCGGCATCGCCGAGGAGCCGTCCCGGCGCCGCGTCGAGGGTAACGGTCGCGAGCGGCCGGGTGAGGTCGAAGGAGATCTGCGGAGTGACGGTCACGGCGGAGGCCTCCACCGCGTAGAGCCCGCCGTCGTCCGCCGGGATCAGCAGCACATCGGCCGCGACGGCGTCCGCGATCGCGGTCAACTCCCCGTGCAGGGCACCGCCTTCATGGCGTACGACCTTGTAGGCGCCGCCCGGAGCGACGTTCAGCGCGACGGCGAGCGCGCCGATCCGGCGCCCGGACGCGAGCTCGGCGAGCAACTCGTCGGCCTCGCAGGCCAGCAGCGCCTCGGTGGCGACCACAGCGCTCGTCAGATAGGGCACGGGAGCAACCGCGCGGCCCAACTCCTCCAGAACGACGGCGACTTCGCGGTGCGTGGCACCCTGGCCGCCCTTCGCCTCCGGCACCAGGAGCCCGGCGAGCCCCATACCGTCCGCGAGAGCCTTCCAGGCCGCGAGGTCGTGCGGGGCGTCCGACTCGGTGCGGGCGATCACGCCCGGCGCGTCGCAGTGGTCGGCGAGCAGGTCCCGTACGGCGGCCCGGAGCGCCTCTTCCTCCTCGGAGTAGAGAAGATCGGGCTGTGTGCTCATCGGGCCAGGTCCTTCCATGCGACGTCCTTGTCGGTGCGCGGCTCGGACGGCAGGCCCAGGACGCGCTCGGCGACGATGTTCAGCAGGACCTCGGTGGTCCCGCCCTCGATGCTGTTGCCCTTGGAGCGCAGGTAGCGGTAGCCGGCGTCACGACCGGTGAAGTCCACCAGTTCGGGCCGGCGCATGGTCCAGTCGTCGTACAACAGGCCTTCCTCGCCGCGCAGTTCGATCTCCAGGCCGCTGATCTCCTGGTTGAGGCGGGCGAAGGCGAGCTTCATGCCGGCGCCCTCGGGCCCTGGCTGTCCTGCGACGAGCTGCTGACGCAGGCGCTCGGCGGTGAGGCGGGCGACCTCGGAGTCGACCCAGAGCCTGAGCAGCCGCTGGTGCAGGTCCTGGGTGCGCAGTTCGGGGCGTTCGCGCCAGGTCTTGGACACCGGGCCGATCATGCCGCCCTCGCGGGGCAGCCGCATGCCGCCGATCGCGACCCGCTCGTTGTTCAGGGTGGTCTGCGCGACCTTCCAGCCCGCGCCGATCTCACCGAGTCGGCGGGAGTCGGGGATGCGGACGTCGGTGAGGAAGACCTCGTTGAACTCCGCCTCGCCGGTGATCTGGCGCAGCGGGCGGACGTCGACACCGGGGTCCGTCATGTCGCAGATGAAGTAGGTGATGCCGGCGTGCTTGGGCACGTCCGGGTCGGTGCGGGCGATGAGGATGGCCCAGCGGGAGTTGTGGGCGCCGGACGTCCACACCTTCTGCCCGTTGACCACCCAGTCGTCGCCCTCCCGCACGGCCCGGGTGCCGAGCGCCGCGAGGTCGGATCCGGCGCCGGGCTCGCTGAACAGCTGGCACCAGACCTCCTCCCCCACCCACAGGGGCCGCAGATAGCGCTGCTTCTGCTCCTCGGTGCCGTACTTGAGGATGGTCGGCGCGGCCATGCCGAGCCCGATGCCGTTGCGCCGCGGATCGTTGTCCGGGGCGCCCGCGGCCTCCAACTCGGCGTCCACGACGGCCTGGAGGGCGCGGGGGGCGCCGAGTCCGCCGAGGCCCTCGGGGTAGTGCACCCAGGCGAGCCCCGCGTCGAAGCGGGCCTTGAGGAAGTCGAGCCGGTCCGTGCTCGCCGGCGGGTGCGCGGCCAGCAACTCCCCGGTACGGCGCTTGAGTTCGGCTGCGTCGGTCATGCCTGTGCTCCTGTGGGTACGACGGCGATCCGGCCCGTGGTCACCCCGTCCCCGAGGCGCTGGACGGCGTCCGCGGCCCCGGCCAGTGCCACCCGCTCGCTCACCAGCGGCTTGATCGCGCCCCGGGCGGCCAGCTCGGTGAGCTGCTCGTGGCAGTGCTGGACCAGCTTGGGGTTCTTGGTGTTGTACAGGCCCCAGTGCAGGCCCAGGATCGCGTAGTTCTTCACCAGGGCGTGGTTGAGGCCGGGGCTGGGGATGGTCCCGCTGGCGAAACCGACGACCACGATCCGTCCCTCGAAGGCGACGACCTTGGTCGACTGCGTGTAGGCCTCGCCGCCCACGGGGTCGTAGACGACATCCGCGCCCCGGCCCCCGGTGGCCTCCTTCACGGCGGCGACGACGTCCTCGCTCCGCCGGTCGACCACCACGTCACAGCCCAACTCCCGGGCCACAGCGGCCTTTTCGGCCCCGCCGACGATCCCGATGACGGTGGCCCCGGCCGCCTTCCCGAGCTGCACGGCCGCGCTGCCGACCCCTCCCGCGGCAGCGTGGACCAGCAGCGTCTCACCGGCTTCCAGGTGGGCCCGCCGGTGCAGACCGAACCAGCCCGTCTGGTAGCCGATGTGCAGTGCGGCGGCCTCGGCGTCGTCCAGCGAGTCGGGCGCGGGCAGCAGGGCAGCGGCGTCCGCGACGGCGTACTCGGCGAAACCGCCGTACGGCAGCGCGGGGTTGGCGATCACGCGCCGTCCGTCCTCGGTCTCGCCGCAGATCTCCACGCCGGGCGTGAAGGGCAGCAGCGGCCGGACCTGGTAGTGACCGCGGCACATCAGCACGTCCGGGAAGTTGATGTTCGCGGCGCGCACCTTCAGCAGGACCTGGCCCTCGCCGGGCACGGGCTGCGCCACGTCCGCGAGGCGCATCACCTCGCTCGGCTCGCCGTTCTCGTGCACTTGCCATGCCTGCATGGGGGGCCTCCACGGGACTGCGTCGTCATGCCGGGGTCTGACCGGGGTCCTCCGCATACTAAGCGGTTGCTTGCCGATCAGGGAACAGCCCGCCGGGGAACAGTCGGGTGGGTCACGCCTTCCGGGGACGCGCCCGCACATGCATCCGCTCCCCCTGCGGTCCGAACAGGCTCAGGAACTCCACGGGCCCCTCCCCCGTCGAGCCGAACCAGTGCGGCACCCTGGTGTCGAACTCCGCCGCCTCCCCCGCGGACAGCACGACGTCGTGATCGCCCAGGACCATCCGCAGCCGCCCGGACATCACGTACAGCCACTCGTAGCCCTCGTGGGTACGCGGCTCCGGCTCGTTCTCCTGCTGCGGCACCAGCACCTTGAAGGCCTGCAGGCCGCCGGGCTGGCGGGTCAGGGGCCAGTACGTGCGTCCGTGTCTGTTGATCGGCTCGGACCGCACCCGGGGATCGCGCACCGCGGGCGCTCCCACCAGTTCGTCCAGTGGCACTCCGTGGGCCTGCGCGATCGGCAGCAGCAGCTCCAGGCTGGGTTTGCGCAGGCCGGACTCCAGACGGGACAGGGTGCTCACGGAGATGCCGGTCCGCTCGGACAGCGACGCGAGCGTCACCTCCCGGTCCTTCCGCAGCCGCCGCAGCCTCGGCCCGACCTCGGCGAGAACGTCATCGGTAGTCATGACACGTATTGCAGAATCAGCAAAGAAGTTTGTCAATCCCGCACCCCGGGACGACCGTGTCGGTATGACCGAGACATACGAAGTGATCGTCATCGGCGGCGGAGCCGCCGGCCTGTCCGCCGCCCTGGTCCTGGGCCGTGCCCGCCGCCACACCCTGGTCGTCGACGCCGGCGAACCGCGCAACGCGCCCGCCGCCCATATGCAGGGCTTCCTCACCCGGGACGGCGTGCCACCCGCCGAGTTCCTGGCACTCGGCCGCGAGGAGATCAAGAGGTACGGCGTCGAGCTGGTCCGGGACCGGGTGGTCGAGGTCGCCGAGGGCTTCGCCGTGACCCTGGAGAGCGGACGCGTGCTCCGGGCCCGTCGCCTCGTCGTCGCGACCGGCCTGAGGGACGAACTCCCCGACGTGCCCGGCGTCGCCGAACGCTTCGGCAAGGACGTCCTGCACTGCCCGTACTGCCACGGCTGGGAGGTCCGCGACCAGGCCTTCGGCGTCCTCGCCACGACTCCGCTCAGCGTGCACCAGGCGCTGATGGTGTCCCAGTGGTCGAAGGACGTGACGTTCTTCCTGCACGAGGTCGCCGAGTCCGAGCTCTCGGACGACGATCTGCGCAGGCTGGCGGCGGCCGGGGTCAAGGTGGTTCCGGGCGAGGTCGCCGAGCTGGTGGTGGCCGACGACCGGCTGACCGCCGTACGCCTGACGGACGGCACCACTCACGCACGTGAGGTCGTCTTCACCGCGCCCCGGGCGATTCCGCAGAGCGGCCTGCTGGAACAGCTCGGGGCCGACCTGACCGAGACCCCGTTCGGCGCGTATCCGGTGGTCGACGCGACCGGGCAGACGACGGTGCCGGGCGTGTGGGCCGTGGGCAATGCCATGGGGTTCGCCGAGCAGGTGATCAACGCGGCGGCGGGCGGTTACCGGGCCGGGGCCACGATCAACGGGGATCTCCTGATGACCGACCTGGACGCGGCTGTCGGGGTGTAGACCCGCCGCCTCCGGTACACCCTGGAAGCATGTTGCTTGCCCGGCTGGCCCAGGTGTCCCAGGCGGTCGCCGCGACCTCGGCGCGCTCGAAGAAGATCGCGCTGCTCGCCGAGCTGTTCCGCGAGGCCGAGGCGGAGGACGTCCCGATCGTCATCCCGTACCTCGCGGGACGCCTCCCGCAGGGCCGGCTGGGCGTCGGCTGGAAGGTGCTGAGCCGCCCGGTCGAACCTGCTGCGGAGCCGACACTGACCGTGCGTGAGGTGAACAGCCGCCTCGCAGCGCTGGGCAAGGTCGCGGGCACGGGCTCGCAGGCCGAACGGACCCGGCTGGTCGGCGAGTTGATGGGCGCGGCCACCGAGGTCGAGCAGCGGTTCCTGTTCGGGCTGATCAGCGGAGAGGTGCGGCAGGGCGCCCTGGACGCGGTCGCCACCGAGGGGCTCGCCCAGGCGACGGAGACACCGCCCGCCGACGTACGCCGTGCCGTGATGCTCGCGGGCTCGCTCCAGACGGTGGCCGAGGCCCTGCTCACCGACGACCCGCCCGCCCTGGACCGCTTCCGCCTCACCGTCGGCCGCCCGGTCCTGCCGATGCTCGCCCACAGCGCTTCCTCGGTGGCCGAGGCGGTCGAGAAGCTCGGCGTGTGCGCGGTCGAGGAGAAACTGGACGGCATCCGCGTCCAGATCCACCGGGACGGGGACGTCGTACGGCTGTACACCCGCACCCTCGACGACATCACCGACCGGCTGCCCGAACTGACGGCCGCCGCGCTGGAGTTGAGAGGCACGCGGTTCATCCTGGACGGCGAGGTGATCGCCTTCGACGCGGACGGGCGGCCCCGTTCCTTCCAGGAGACCGCCGGCCGGGTCGGCTCCCGCGCGGACGTCACGACGGCCGCCGAGGCGGTCCCCGTCTCCCCCGTCTTCTTCGACGCCCTGTCCGTCGACGGCCACGACCTGCTCGACCTGCCCTTCGCCGAACGGCACGCGGAACTCGCCCGGCTGGTCCCCGAGCCGAGGCGGGTACGCCGCACACTGGTGTCCGGCCCCGAGGACCTGGGCACGGCGGAGCAGTTTCTCGCCGAGACCCTGGCGCGCGGCCACGAGGGCGTCGTGGTGAAGTCCCTCGACGCCCCCTACAGCGCGGGCCGGCGCGGCGCGTCCTGGCTGAAGGTCAAGCCCGTGCACACGCTGGACCTGGTCGTCCTGGCCGCCGAGTGGGGCCATGGCCGCCGTACCGGAAAACTCTCCAACCTCCACCTCGGCGCCCGCACCGCCGACGGCGGCTTCGCCATGCTGGGCAAGACCTTCAAGGGCATGACCGACGCGATGCTCACCTGGCAGACCGAGCGGCTCCAGGAGCTGGCTGTCGACAGCGGCGGGTACGTGGTGACCGTACGGCCCGAACTCGTCGTCGAGATCGCCTACGACGGTCTCCAGCGGTCGACCCGCTATCCGGCCGGGGTCACCCTCAGGTTCGCGCGCGTGGTCCGCTACCGGGAGGACAAGCGGCCGGAGGAGGCCGACACGGTGGAGACGCTGCTGGCCGCGCATCCCGAGGTGAAGCCGTGAGGACCAGCGCGGGACTGCTGTTGTTCCGGCACACCGGCGACGGCCTGGAGGTGTTGCTGGGCCATATGGGCGGTCCGTTCTTCGCGCGGCGTGACGCCGGAGCCTGGACGGTCCCGAAGGGCGAGTACGAACCGGCCTCGGAGCCGGCCTGGGACGCGGCGCGCCGGGAGTTCCAGGAGGAGCTCGGGCTGGCGCCGCCCGACAGAGAGGCCGTACCCCTGGGCGAGGTGCGGCAGACGAACGGCAAGGTCGTCACGGCATGGGCGATCGAGGCGGACCTCGATCCGGCGGCCGTGGTCCCGGGGGTGTTCAGCATGGAGTGGCCGCCGAAGTCGGGGCGGACGCAGGAGTTCCCTGAGCTGGACCGGGTGGCGTGGTTCGGGCTCGACCGGGCCCGGGCCGTGATCGTGAAGGCGCAGGCCGCGTTTCTCGACCGGCTGGCTGAGCACTCGGCCTGACGTCCACGCGTTGCGGTCGCCCCCGCCGCGCGGGAAGGTCGAAGCACAGTCAGCTCTTCAGGAGGTCGGTCATGCCCATCGCGACGGTCAACCCGGCGAACGGCGAGACGCTCAAGACGTACGAGGCGATGGGCGGGGAGGAGATCGAGCGCAGGCTCCAGCTCGCCGAGGCGACGTTCCGCACCTGGCGGACGACGTCGTTCGCCGAACGCGCCCGCCTCCTGAACCGGGCCGCCGAGCTCCTGGAGGACGTTCAGCAGGACATCGCCCGGGTCATGACCACCGAGATGGGCAAGCCGGTCAAGCAGGCCCGCGCCGAGGCCGTCAAGTGCACCAAGGCGATGCGCTGGTACGCCGAGCACGCGGAGTCTTTGCTGGCCGACGAGGAGCCCTCCGAGTCCGACGTCAAGGACTCCGGCGCGTCACGCGCGCGCGTGCACTACCGGCCGGTCGGTCCTGTGCTCGCGGTGATGCCGTGGAACTTCCCGCTGTGGCAGGTGGTCCGCTTCGCCGCGCCGGCGTTGATGGCGGGGAACGTGGGTCTGCTCAAGCACGCGTCGAACGTGCCGCAGACCGCCCTCTTCCTGGAGGACCTCTTCCACCAGGCCGGCTACACCGAGGGCGTCTTCCAGACCCTCCTCGTCGGGTCCGGCGCGATCGACGACATCCTGCGCGACGAACGCGTCAAGGCGGCCACGCTCACCGGGAGTGAACCCGCGGGGCGGGCGGTCGCCTCCACCGCCGGGGACATGGTGAAGAAGACGGTCCTGGAGCTCGGGGGCAGCGACCCGTACGTCGTGATGCCCTCCGCGGACATCGACCGGGCCGCGCAGATCGCGGTGACCGCGCGCGTGCAGAACAACGGGCAGTCCTGCATCGCCGCCAAGCGGTTCATCGTGCACACCGATGTGTACGACCGCTTCGCCGAGCGGTTCGTCGAGGGCATGAAGGCCCTCAAGGTCGGCGACCCGCTGGAGGAGGACACCGAGGTCGGACCGCTGTCGAGCGAGCAGGGGCGGGCCGACCTGGAGGAGCTGGTCGACGACGCCAGGCGCAGCGGGGCGAGTGTGCTGTGCGGCGGGGAACGGCCCGACGGGGCCGGCTGGTACTACCCGCCGACCGTCATCGCCGACGTCAACCGCGAGATGCGCATCCACCGCGAGGAGACCTTCGGCCCGGTGGCCACGCTGTACCGGGCGGCCGACCTCGACGAGGCCGTGCTCATCGCCAACGACTCGCCGTTCGGGCTGAGTTCCAACGTGTGGACGCGCGACGAGGCCGAGGTCGACCGGTTCGTACGGGATCTGGAGGCCGGCGGGGTGTTCGTCAACGGGATGACCGCCTCGCATCCGGCGTTCCCGTTCGGCGGGGTCAAGCGGTCCGGGTACGGGCGTGAGCTGTCCGGGCACGGAATCAGGGAGTTCTGCAACATCACCACGGTTTGGCACGGAGCGTGACGCTTGCGCGGCTACGATCCCGGGTGTGAACCGCGAAGTGACTCTGCCTCTGATCGTCGATGACCGCGGGACCTTGCAGGTGGCTGCGGCCGATGTGAGCAAGCTTTTGCGGACCGTGGGTGGGCGGTGGCTGCATCTTGTCGAGGCCGGGGAGGACGGGCTCGACGAGGACACGGTGGCTGCGCTGACGATCGAGCTTGCGAAGCTCGCGGATCGTATCGATGTGGCCTGTATCGCACACAGCAGTGGGACTGCGCCGTAGGGGTTGCTCGTTCGTTGCCTGTGCCGGTTCGTCGTGGCTTGTCGCGCAGATCCCCGCGCCCCTGTGGGGCGCCCCAGTGATCGCACATCTGGAGTAATCCCGCGCGAAGTCGCCGCCCCCTCAGGTGATCGTGGACTGGACCACTTCCGATGCGAAAGCAGGGACGGTTCATGGCCACTCTGTGCAGACCCTCGGTGTCCGTTCCGGAGTATGTGATCACGATGGAGGAGACGCTGGAGCTGGCACGTTCCCGCCATGGTGATCACCTTCAACTGCCCCTCGCGCTGCGGCTGATCGAGAACACGGGAGTGCGTACCCAGCACATCGTGCAGCCCATCGAGGAGACGCTGAAGCACCCGGGGTTCGAGGAGCTCAACAGGGTCCACGTCGCCGAGGCGAAGGCGCGGGTGCCGGCGGTGGTGCAGCGGGCGCTGGACGACGCCGAGCCCCTGGCCGCCGACATCGATGTCATCGTCTACGTGTCGTGCACGGGGTTCATGATGCCGTCGCTCACGGCCTGGCTGATCAACGAGATGAGCTTCGAGAACACCACCCGGCAGTTCCCGATAGCCCAGCTGGGCTGCGCGGCCGGCGGCGCCGCGATCGACCGGGCGCACGACCTGTTCGGCGACGGGATCGCCGCCGCGGTGGTCAGAGGCAGGGGTGGTGAGGGCATCTCGCTGGAGCGCAACGGCTCGTACCTGATCCCCAAGACCGAGGACTGGATCATGTACGACGTCCGGGCCACCGGTTTCCACTTCCAGCTGGACAAGCGGGTGCCGGCCACCATGGAGCCGCTCGCCCCGGCGCTCCAGGACCTCGCGGGACTGCACGGCTGGGACGCCGCCGACCTCGACTTCTACGTCATCCACGCCGGCGGGCCCCGCATACTCCACGACCTCAGCACGTTCCTCCAGGTCGACCCACACGCCTTCCGGTTCAGCCGGGCCACGCTCACCGAGCTCGGGATCATCGCCAGCGCCGTCGTACTGGACGCGCTGCGGCGGCTGTTCGAGGAGGGCGGGCCCCGGCACCGCGCGCGCGGGCTGCTCGCCGGGTTCGGGCCCGGCATCACCGCGGAGATGTCCCTGGGCCGCTGGCAGCGCCACGAAGAGACGGTGTGACATGACCGAAGAGACGATCACCGAGATCCTGCCCCCGATCCGGCACTGGCCCGCTCTCGACCTGAACGGCGTCGACTTCGACCCCGTCCTGACCGAGCTGATGCGGGAGGGCCCGCTCACCCGGATCCAGCTGCCCAACGGCGAGGGCTGGGCGTGGCTGGTCACCCGGTACGAGGACGTACGGATGGTGACCAACGACCCGCGCTTCAGCCGTGAGGCCGTCATGGACCAGCCGGTCACCCGGCTCGCCCCGCACTTCATCCCGCAGCGCGGCGCGGTCGGCTTCCTCGACCCGCCCGACCACACCCGGCTGCGCCGCTCGGTGGCCGCCGCGTTCACCGCGAAGGGCGTGGAGCGGGTGCGGGAGAAGTCACGGCGGATGCTGGACGAACTGGTCGACGAGCTGGTGCAGGACGGCCCGCCCGCCGACCTCACCGCGGCGGTGCTGACCCCCTTCCCCATCGCCGTGATCTGCGAGCTGATGGGCGTACCGGCCGCCGACCGGCACGGCATGCACACCTGGACCCAGCTGATCCTGTCCTCCTCGCACGGCGCGAAGGTCAGCGAGAAGGCCAGGGACGAGATGGGCGCCTACTTCGCCGACCTCATCGGCCTCAGGGAGGGCGCCTCCGGCGAGGACGTGATCTCCCTGCTCGGCGCCGCCGTGGGCCGCGGTGAGGTGACCCTGGAGGAGGCCGTGGGCCTGGCCGTGCTGCTCCAGGTCGGCGGCGAGGCGGTGACCAACAACAGCGGCCAGATGTTCTACCTGCTGCTGACCCGCCCCGCCCTGGCCGAACGACTGCGCGCCGAGCCGGAGATCCGTCCACAGGCCATCGACGAGCTGCTGCGCTACATCCCGCATCGCAACGCGGTCGGGCTGTCCCGGATCGCCCTGGAGGACGTGGGCATCAGAGGCGTACGGATCCGGGCGGGCGACGCGATCTACGTGTCGTACCTGTCGGCCAACCGCGATCCGGACGTCTTCGCGTACCCGGAGACGATCGACTTCTCCCGCAGCCCGAACCCGCATGTGTCCTTCGGGTTCGGCCCGCACTACTGCCCCGGCGGGATGCTGGCCCGGCTGGAGTCCGAGCTGCTGGTCGACGCGCTCCTCGACCGGCTGCCGGGACTGCGGCTGGCGGTTCCGCCGGAGCGGGTTCCCTTCAGGAAGGGCGCGTTGATCCGCGGGCCCGAGGCCCTGCCGGTGACCTGGTGACGGCTCCCGAAGGGCTCCTGGTGCCGCCGGGCGACGGCCGGATCGTGCAGACCCCGGCCCCAGCACGTGACGTTCAAGGTGACCGGCTCGCACTCGCGCATGGCGTCCACCTTCGAGGTGGTCGTCCCGCCCGGCTTCGACGTGGGCGCCCATGTGCACACCCGCAGCGAGGAGCTGTTCTACGTCCTCGAAGGCGAACCGGACGTCCTGGCCTTCGAGCCGCGGGTCCGCACGCCCGACAACTGGCAGCGCTGGGAGTCGGCTTCGGGCACCGTGTGGTCCGCGCGACACCGGGAACGGTGATCGTCGTACCCCCTGGCTGCCCCCACGCCTTCGCCAACCCGACGGACACCCCGGCGAAGATGTTCTTCCAGGCGAGCCCGCCGCCGGATCATGAACGGTACTTCGAGGAACTGCTGGAGATCCTGGCTGGCGGGGGTCCGTCCGGCCATGCCGCGATCGAGGCCCTGCGGAGGCGCTACGACATCGAGCAACTCACACCGCTGAAGCATCGGTGAGTGGATCCACCTAGGGGCGCGGGGAACTGCGCGACCAGCCCCCACGCGCCGTCAGCCGCGAGATCTACCGAATGGACATCCCCGAAAGCGTCCGAGCGATCACCAGCCGCTGAATCTCACTCGTCCCCTCGAAGATCGTGTAAATCGCCGCGTCCCGATGCATCCGCTCCACCGGGTACTCCCGCGTATAGCCGTTGCCGCCCAGGATCTGCACCGCCTGCGCGGTCACCTGCTTCGCCGTCTCGCTCGCGAACAGCTTCGACATCGACCCCTCGGCGGCCGTGAACTGCTTCCCGTTGATCGCCATCCAGGAGGCACGCCACACCAGCAGCCGGGCCGCGTCGATCGACGTCCGCATGTCCGCCAGCTGGAACGCCACACCCTGGTTGTCGATGATCGGACGCCCGAACTGCTCACGCGTCTTGGCGTAGTCGAGGGCAACTTCGTAGGCGGCACGGGCGGTGCCCACGGCCATCGCACCCACCGCAGGCCGCGAAGCTTCGAACGTCGCCATCGCCGCGTTCTTCACGCGCTCGCCGTTGCCCGCCTTCGCCCGCTCCCGGGCCCGGGCCAGGCGCTGGTCCAGCTTCTCCTTGCCGCCGAGCAGACAGTGGCCGGGAACACGGACGTTCTCCAGTACGACCTCGGCGGTGTGCGAGGCCCGGATGCCGTGCTTCTTGAACTTCTGGCCCTGGGACAGGCCCGGCGTGTTCGGCGGCACGATGAAGGACGCGTGGCCCTTGGAGCCGATCTCCGGGTCGACGACCGCGACGACGACATGGACGTTGGCGATGCCGCCGTTCGTCGCCCAGGTCTTGGTGCCGTTGAGCACCCACTCGTCCTTGGCCTCGTCGTATACGGCACGCGTGCGCATGGAGGCCACATCGGACCCGGCGTCCGGCTCGGACGAGCAGAACGCAGCGACCTTGACGTCGTTCGCGTCGCCGTACATCTGCGGGATCCAGGTGCCGATCTGCTCCTCGGTACCGTTGGCGAGAACACCGACAGCGGCGAGGCCGGTGCCCACGATCGACAGGGCGATGCCCGCGTCGCCCCAGAACAGCTCCTCCATCGCCATCGGGATACCGAGCCCGGTGGGGTCGAAGTACTGCTGGGCGTAGAAGTCGAGGGAGTAGATGCCTACCTTCGCGGCCTCCTGGATGACCGGCCAGGGAGTCTCCTCACGCTCGTCCCATTCGGCGGCCGCGGGGCGGATGACGTCGGCCGCGAAGCCGTGCAGCCAGTCCCGGACCTCCTTCTGTTCGTCGTTGAGCTCCATGGTGAACTCGGCCATGTCCCCTCCAGCGGCGGCACACATACATGTTACTAGCGGTAACTCAGTCTGTTACTCACGGGTAGGAAAAGTCAACTCCCCATGACCAGTCAGCAGCCTGTTCGATGTCAACCGCCTGTCGGGTGTTAGTTTGCGCAGGCGTTACCGATTCAGCACGGGTGGGGAGAGCTCATGGACACCACACAGCGGACCGAACAGCAGCGGTCCGCCGACCGCCGCCGGCGTGAGCTGCTGGAGGCCGCGGACAGGGTGGTGCTGCGTGACGGGCCGCAGGCCTCTATGAACGCCATCGCCGCGGAGGCGGGTATCACGAAGCCGATTCTGTACCGGCACTTCGGCGACAAGGGGGGACTTTACGCTGCGCTCGCCAAGCGGCACACCGACGCCCTGCTGGACTCGCTGCGGGCGGCGCTGGATGCTCCGGCGGATCGGCGTGAGCGGGTCGAGGCGACGTTGGACACGTATCTCGCGGCGATCGAGGCGCGGCCTCAGGTGTACCGGTTTCTGATGCACCCCGCCGAGGGGAGCCAGGTCGGGGACCAGGGGTTCGATGTCGGTAAGCATTCCGTGCCGTTGCTGCGCAGGATGGGTGAGGAACTGGCGCAGGTCATCGAGGATCGGCTGGACCTCGGGCCCGGGAGTCAGCTGTTGGCCCGGGTGTGGGGGCACGGGATCGTCGGGATGATGTACGCCGCGGGTGACTGGTGGTTGGGGGAACGGCCGTGTGCGCGGGCCGAGTTGGTGCGGAGTATGGCGGACCTGTTGTGGGGGCGGCTTGCGGCGGCCGGCGACAAGGTCGGAGGTCCGGGGTTCTGACGGTCGTATGTCGGGTGCGGCCCCGGTGGGGGCTTGTCGCGCCCACGCGGCGGAGCCGCAAATCGACACAGCCCCGCGCCCCAAGGGTGATCAGCTGCCCCTGTGCCATGAAGATCTGGTCACTTGCCGCATGAGCTTCCGCTTGCGCCAACCCCTCAAGTGGTCCGCGTAGACCTTGCCCTCCAAGTGGTCCATCTCGTGTTGCAGGCACCTTGCGAAGAAGCCCGTGCCGTGGATCGTCACGGGCTCTCCCGTCATCGTGAAGCCCTCCACCACGGCGTGGTCGTAGCGTTCCGTTCCGGCCTCCAGGCCCGGCAGGGACAGGCAGCCCTCCGGGCCCCTGAGCACCACACCGTCCGTTTCGACCAGGCGCGGGTTCACCACATGCCCCAGATGACGAACTTCCTCGTCGTCCGGGCAGTCGTACACGAATACGCGCAACGGCACGCCCAGTTGGTTGGCCGCCAGGCCCACCCCCTCCGCCGCGTACATCGTCGCGAACAGGTCCTCCACGAGGGTCGCCAGTTCCGGGCCGAAGTCCGATACGTCCCCGCAGGGTTCGTGCAGCGCGGGGTCGCCGAGCAGGGTGAGGGGCCGGACGCGGCCATGGGTGCCCGGAATGGAGCCGTTTCGCATGGCCGCAAGGGTACGGCGATTCGGGAGTGCCTACGGATCTCGATAGGCTGAGGTCCACACCACGTGGCCGGAGGCAGAGTCGCGGCGCGTATGCAAGGAGGATCGAGAACTGATGACAGCCAACTCGGACCCGCTCTCGCCGCGGGCCAAGCTCGCCGTGACGGCGGGCAAGGCCGTCGCGGCGGCATCCCGAGCCGCGGGTCGCGGCAGCGGTTCGGTCATCGGCGGCAAGGTGGCCCTCAAACTCGACCCCGACCTCCTCGCCCGGCTCGCCCAGCACCTGGACGTCGTCCTCGTCTCGGCGACCAACGGCAAGACCACCACGACCCGGTTGATCGCCGAGGCTCTCGGGGCCGCCGGGCCCGTCGTGTCCAACGCGCTCGGTGCCAACATGCCCGCCGGCATCACCTCGGCGCTCGCCGGTGGCTCGGACGCCCGGTACGGCGTGATCGAGGTCGACGAGAAGTACCTCGCGGGCGTCGCCCGGGACACCGACCCCAAATGCATCGCCCTGCTGAACCTCTCCCGCGACCAGCTCGACCGCGCCGCCGAGACCCGCATGCTCGCGGAGAACTGGCGCGAGGGGCTGGCCGGAAGCAAGGCCGTCGTGGTCGCCAACGCCGACGACCCGCTCGTCGTGTGGGCCGCCTCCTCCTCGCCCAACGTCATCTGGGTCGCCGCCGGGCAGATGTGGAAGGACGACGCCTGGTCCTGCCCGTCCTGCGGTGGTGTGATGCGGCGGCCCGGCGACGACTGGTTCTGCGGTGAGTGCGGGTTCCGGCGGCCGACGCCCAGCTGGGCGCTGTCCGGCGATCACGTCCTCGACCCGCACGGCTCCGCCTGGCCGATCCACCTCCAGCTGCCGGGCCGCGCCAACAAGGCCAACGCCGCCTCCTCCGCCGCCGTCGCCGCCGTCTTCGGTGTGCCGCCGCAGGTCGCCCTGGAACGCATGTACCAGGTGCAGGCCGTGGCCGGGCGCTACGACGTCGTCCAGTTCCAGCAGCGCGACCTGCGCCTGCTGCTCGCGAAGAACCCGGCCGGCTGGCTCGAAACGTTCAGCCTGATCGACCCGCCGCCCACCCCGGTGATCCTCTCCGTCAACGCCCGCGGCGCCGACGGCACCGACACCTCCTGGCTGTGGGACGTCGACTACACGCGGCTGACCGGCCACCCGATCTGCGTGATCGGCGACCGCAAGCTGGACCTCGCGGTGCGTCTGGAGGTCGCGAACCAGAACTTCCAGGTCTGCGACAACCTCGACCAGGCCGTCTCGATGAGCCCGCACGGCCGTATCGAGGTCATCGCGAACTACACCGCCTTCCAGGACCTGCGCCGCCGCGTCGGCAACTGAGACACAGGGGACTTTTGTGAGCGACAACCAACTGCGGATCGTCTGGATCTACCCCGACCTGCTCAGCACCTACGGCGACCAGGGCAACGTCCTGGTCGTGGAGCGCCGGGCGCGTCAGCGCGGCCTCGACGTGGCCCGCCTGGACGTACGCAGCGACCAGCCGATCCCGACCTCCGGCGACATCTACCTGATCGGCGGCGGCGAGGACCGGCCCCAGCGGCTCGCGGCCGAGCGGCTGCGCCGGGACGGCGGCCTGCACCGGGCCGTCGGCAACGGCGCGATCGTCTTCTCGGTCTGCGCCGGCTACCAGATCCTCGGCCACGAGTTCATCAACGACCTCGGCCAGCGCGAGCCCGGCCTCGGCCTGCTCGACGTGGTCTCGGTCCGCGGTGAGGGCGAGCGCTGCGTCGGCGACGTGTTCGCCGACATCGACCCGCGTCTCGGCCTGCCCCCGCTGACCGGCTTCGAGAACCACCAGGGCGTCACCCACCTCGGCCCCACCGCCCGCCCCTTCGCCAACGTCAAGCTGGGCAACGGCAACGGCACGGGGGACGGTACGGAGGGGGCGTACAACGACACGGTCTTCGGTACGTACATGCACGGACCCGTGCTCGCGCGCAACCCGCTCATCGCGGACCTGCTGCTGAAGTTGGCCCTCGACGTGAACGCGCTGCCGCCGACCGACGACCGCTGGTACGAGGCCCTGCGCAACGAACGTATCGCGGCCGCGCAGCAGCCTGCCTGACCTGCGTGGACATCTGATTTTCAGCTTCTTGCAACCAGCCCGTCTGACGGTACGTCCGCACAGGTGAGCGGGGTCGTCCAGCAGGCGGACGCATGCTTCGGCCCCGCCCCCTCCTGCCGCTAGGGTGGCGGGGTTCGTGCCGGACGACGTGGTCCGGATCCAGCCCCTGTCGAGAAGGTTGTAGCGGGCTTATGCGCATTGGTGTCCTCACGTCCGGCGGCGACTGTCCCGGCCTGAACGCCGTCATCCGGTCCGTCGTGCACCGTGCCGTCGTCGACCACGGCGACGAGGTCATCGGTTTCCGGGACGGCTGGCGAGGCCTCCTGGAGTGCGACTACCTCAAGCTCGACCTCGACGCCGTGGGCGGCATCCTGGCCCGCGGCGGCACGATCCTCGGCTCCTCCCGGGTCCAGCCCTCCCATCTGCGGGACGGCGTGGAGCGGGCCAAGGGGCATGTCGAGGAGCTCGGGCTCGACGCGATCATCCCCATCGGCGGTGAGGGCACGCTGAAGGCGGCCCGGCTGATGTCGGACGCCGGTCTGCCGATCGTGGGTGTGCCGAAGACCATCGACAACGACATCGCGGTCACGGATGTCACCTTCGGCTTCGACACCGCTGTCGGTGTCGCCACGGAGGCGCTCGACCGGCTCAAGACCACCGCCGAGTCCCACCAGCGGGTGCTCGTCGTCGAGGTCATGGGGCGGCACACCGGGTGGATAGCGCTGCACTCCGGGATGGCGGCCGGTGCACACGCCATCGTCGTGCCCGAACGGCCCTTCGACATCGACGAGTTGGCCCGGCGGGTCGGGGAACGGTTCGAGGCGGGCAAGCGGTTCGCGATCGTCGTGGCGGCGGAGGGTGCCAAGCCGGCGCCGGGCTCCATGGCCTTCGACGAGGGCGGCAAGGACATCTACGGGCACGAGCGGTTCGCCGGGATCGCCCGTCAGCTGTCGATCGAACTCGAGCAGCGGCTGGGGAAGGAAGCGCGGCCGGTGATCCTGGGGCATGTGCAGCGGGGTGGTACGCCGACCGCGTACGACCGGGTGCTGGCGACGCGGTTCGGGTGGCATGCGGTGGAGGCGGTGCACCGTGGGGAGTTCGGTCACATGACCGCGCTTCGGGGGACGGACATCGTGATGGTGCCGCTGGCGGAGGCCGTGGAGACGTTGAAGACGGTGCCGTCGGAGCGGTACGCGGAAGCGGAGTGCGTGCTTTAGGTCGTACGGCGTGTGCGGGTCCGTTGTGGTTGCTCGCGCCCGCGCGGCGGAGCCGCAAATCGATACAGCCCCGCGCCCCTGAAGGGGCGCAACAGTTGCCCCCGGCTGAAAGATCAGCTGGGGGCGGTTCTAGTCTGTGTGGCGGACAGACTTGCACAACCCCCACGAATCAGGAGCCGCCGGCATGGAACACAGCGGGCACGGCATGACCATGGATCTGCCGCCGTTCACGCTGGGGCGGGGACTTCAGTGGTCTGCTGACCCGTTCTTTCTGGTCGCCTGTCTGCTGGGGCTCGCCCTCTACGGCTGGGGCGTCGTGCGGCTGCGGAGACGGGGAGATTCATGGTCCGTGGGGCGGACCGTCTCCTACGTTGCCGGTGTGCTGTCCGTCGGGCTGATGATGTGCACCAGGCTGAACGACTACGGGATGGTCATGTTCAGCGTGCACATGGTGCAGCACATGGTGATCAGCATGCTGTCGCCGATTCTCGTGCTGCTCGGGGCGCCGGTGACGCTGGCGTTGCGGGCGCTGCCGGTCGCCGGGAAGGGGCGCAAGGGGCCGCGTGAGCTGTTGCTGGCACTGCTGCACAGCCGGTACATGCGGATCATCACGCATCCGGCGTTCACGATTCCGCTGTTCATCGCGAGCCTGTACGCCCTCTATTTCACGCCGATTTTCGACTTCCTGATGGGGTCGAAGACCGGGCACATCGCGATGATGGTGCACTTCCTCGCCGTCGGTGTCGTCTTCTTCTGGCCGATCATCGGCGTGGATCCGGGGCCGCAGCGGCCGGGGTATCTGATGCGGATGCTGGAGTTGTTCGCGGGGATGCCGTTCCACGCGTTCTTCGGGATCGCTCTGATGATGGCGTCGGAGCCGATGGTGGAGACGTTCAAGAACCCGCCCGCCTCGCTCGGTATCGATGCGCTCTCCGACCAGAACTACGCCGGCGGTATCGCCTGGGCGTTCAGCGAGATTCCCTCCGTCCTTGTGCTCATCGCACTGCTGTTCCAGTGGTATGGCTCCGAGCAGCGGCAGGCCAAGCGCAAGGACCGGGCCGCCGACCGGAACGGCGATCAGGAACTCGAGGAGTACAACGCATATTTGGCCTCATTGAACGCACGCGGGCGTTGAAAGGCTTCGTCTTTCCGCAGCATTCAGTAGCATGAAGCGCGTTGGGGGAACCGCCAGGGGGAGCGGTCATGACACTTCGCGCATTTATGCACAGGATCGCCGTACTGGCGGTTTTCTCGCTGCTGTTGAGCGGCTGCGACAGGGGCACTCCACTGACCGTGGTCAAGGCGGTCGCCGCCGGTGTGCCCTCGCTCGCGCCGTTCTTCGACGAGCAGAGCGGACTCGGCGAGGACGCCACCAGCGTGCGGTCGCAGCCTGTACAGGGAAGTCTCCAGCAGGGGGACACGCCTGGTCTGTACGGCGGCAGCAAGCAGCCGACCATCTGTGACGTCGCCAAACTCGAACGTTTTCTCACCGATCCCACGAACCACAAAAAGGCACAGGCGTGGGCCGGTGTGCTGAACATCGGCACGGACGAGATACCGGAATACCTGGACCGACTCACACCGGTTCTGCTGCGTCACGACACTCTCGTCAAGAACCACGACTACAAGAAGGAAAAGGCCGTCCCGTACAACTCCCTGCTCCAGGCGGGAATCGCCATTCTCGTCGATGAACAAGGGCTTCCGGCTGTGAAGTGCTCGTGTGGGAATCCACTGCGGCCCTTCGCGGGTGACACCGGCCGGATTTCCGTCCAGTTCGAGGACGGCAACAAGAAGTGGGCGGGATACGAGCGTGAGTCCGTGGTGGCCGTGAAGCCGGCTCCGCGGAAACTGGAACGGATCGCTCTCGTGGACGTCCGGGAGCCCGCTCGTGGCATCCACCGTCCGACCGGCACGACCGGTGAGAAGGACACCACCTTCAACGCGAAGAAGCGGCGGGCGGTGCCGGTCCTCGCCGGGATGACCTTCGCCCGGGCCGGCCGGGAGTTGATCGACGCCGGGCTGGCGGCCGGGTACACCGGGCAGGGGGTACCGCCGGACGGCGCGAAGGTGACGGCGACCGATCCGCCCGCGGGGACGGAGCTGCCGTTCGGGCAGTACGTCATGCTGACCGTGGCCGGGGGCGGCACGAGCGGTTCCGGCGGGGCGCCGGGGCCTACGACCACTCCCCCGCCGCCGTCTTCCGGCTCGAAGTCACCGCCGACGAGCACCGCGCCGTCGTCGGGGCCGTCGTCCGGTTCTTCGGGGTCAGGGTCGGCGTCGGGGTCGCCCGGCGGCAAGCCCGGGGAGTCCTCCGCCGGGGAGTCCTCCGCCAAGCCGCCGTCCTCGTCGAGCAGCGAGCCCGGCAAGTCGTCCTCCGTGCCTTCGACGAGTACGGCTCCGAGCTCGCCGTCGCCCGACAGGTCGAGCGCTTCGCCACCCCCGCCGCCGCCCAGCACCAGCGCGCCGCCGACCAGTGCCCCGGTCACCAGCAGCGCACCGCCGCCGCCCCCGCCGCCACCCCCGCCTCCGCCTCCGTCCACGACGACCAGCGCCCCCGCCACCAGCGCACCGGCGAGCAGCGAACCCGCGACAAGTGAGCCCGCCACCAGTGAGCCCGTCACCGGCGGGCCGAGCGGCACCGTCACCGCGTAACACCCCCGAAGAACCCGCTGAACCCGCAGAACCGGAGAGTCACCGGATGCCTTCAGGATCACCGACGTCGGGAGTGGGCCGGGTCATCGCCGGTCGCTATCTGCTGCTGAACCCGCTCGGCAGCGGCGGCATGGGCCATGTGTGGCTCGCCCACGACCAGAGACTCGCCTGTGAGGTGGCGCTCAAGGAGATCGTGTTCCGTGACCCCGTGGAGGAGGGCCACGAGCGGGAGGCCCGGGTGGCGCGGGCCCGTGCGGAGGCCCGGCACGCGGCCGGGCTGCGCGGCCACCCGCACGTGGTGACCGTGCACGACGTCCTGGAGCACGACGGGCTGCCGTGGATCGTCATGGAGTACGTGGCGGACGCCGTGGACCTGCGCGACCTGGTCGAGTCCCGCGGGCCGCTCGCCCCGGCGGAGTGCGCCCGGGTCGGGCTCGCGGTACTGGACGCGCTGACCGCCGGGCACCAGCGGGGCGTGATGCACCGGGACGTGAAGCCGGCGAACATCCTGCTGGCGCCGGACCGCGGCGGGGCGCCGTACGGTCGCGTCCTGCTCACGGACTACGGCATCTCCGTGCAGCCGGACGCCGGGGAGCCGCGGTACACACTGGCGTCGGTGCTGGTGGGCACCGCGGGCTTTCTGGCGCCGGAGCGGGCCACCGGCGGGGCGCCCACCCCGGCCGCCGACCTGTTCTCGCTGGGCTGCACGCTGTACCAGGCCGTGGAGGGCGTGGGGCCCTTCGAGCGGGAGTCGCATCTCGCCGAGGTGACCGCGGTGGTCATGGAGGAGCCGCGGCCGGCCGTGCGCGCCGGTGCGCTGGGTCCCGTACTGCAGGCGCTGCTCGCGAAGGACCCCGGGCAGCGGCTGTCGGCGGCGGAGGCGGAGGCCGCGTTGTCGCGGATCGTGACACCGCAGGCCGAGCCGTACGTCCGGACGCAGACGGACATCGGTTCCCAGCCGCCCTGGGCGGGCGTGCAGCCGTCGCCCGTCCCACGGCCTCCGGTGAACGGGCATCAGCCGAGCCCCTTCGTGCCGATGCCCCCGCCCCAGCAGGGCGGCCGACGGCGGCGGGAGCGCTCGCACGCCCTGCGGGCGGTGCTGGCGTGCGGTCTCGGGCTGCTCCTCGCCCTGGGGGGTGTCTGGTACGCCATGGCCGACCGGGGATCGGACGACGAGAACGGGGGCGGGGGCTCCGGGCGTCCGTACGGCGCTTCCGTGGGGCTCACCGCGGCGCTGCGGGACGGCGACTGTGTGACGGCCGACTGGCCGGGGGCCCAGCGTTTCCAGGGGACGCCCCGGCTCACCCCGGACCCCGGCTGCGACAACGCGCCGGACGGTCAGGTGATGGCGTTCGCGCCGGCCTCCTCCGCGGACGAGGCCCGGCGCCTCGGACCGGCGAAGTGCGAGGAGCGGACCAAGGAGATCCGGGACCGGCTCGCCGACGTCCGCGGCCAGGCCGTCGTGCCGACCGACGACGGGTTCGAGGCGGCGGGGCGGCGCACCGCCTGCCTGGTGCTGGGTGCGAACGGGCCGGTGTACGGGCCGATGGGGACGCATCGGAGGTCCGGCTCGGGCTTCGCGGACACGGCGACCATGCAGCGACGGGACTGTCTCGACGTGCCGTCCAACCGGGACGCCCGGCTGGTGTCCTGCGCGGGCCCCTACGACGAGCAGGTGCTCGGATTCACCCGTCTGGACGCGGACGTGCCGTTCGCCGAGGCGCGCACCGAGTCGGACACGGCGTGCGCGCGGGACGTGCCGCCGGGCGACTACGGCTTCGATCCGTCCGTCTACACGGCCGGTTCCTGGACGAGTAAGGGCCCCTGGAAGAACGGGACGCATTTCGTCGTCTGCACCGTCCGCAAGCAGAACGGGGGCACCATGGAGGGGGACGAATCCTGAGGAGGGTGTTGCGATGCCCGGTAGCGGTTCCACGGATAGCTCGACCCGAACGATGGGGGTGCTCACCGTCGGCGGTCTCGTCGCGGTGACGGCCTACACGGTGGCGCTCGGCAGCAACGGCTGGCTGTGGTTCGGCTGGGTCGTGCTGGGCCTGATCACTCTCGGCATGGTGGCCACCCGCAGCACCTGACCACCGGGGCCGTCTCAGCCGTCGCTGAGGCGGCCCGCCGAGTGCACGCCCGGCTGGTACTTGGGCAGCCGAGTGGTGATCTTCATGCCCGCGCCCGGTGCCGTCTCGATGACGAGGCCGTAGGAGTCGCCGTACACCTGACGGAGCCGGTCGTCGACGTTGGACAGCCCGATGCCGCCCGAGGGGCTGACCTCGCCGGCGAGGATACGGCGCAGCAGGACCGGGTCCATTCCGGCACCGTCGTCCTCGATGACGACGAGGGCCTCGGCGCCCGCGTCCTGTGCGGTGATCTGGAGGTGGCACTTGTCGGCCTTGCCCTCCAGGCCGTGCTTGATGGCGTTCTCGACCAGCGGCTGCAGGCACAGGAACGGCAGGGCGACCGGCAGCACCTCGGGCGCGATCTGGAGGGTGACCGAGAGGCGGTCGCCGAAGCGTGCCCGCACGAGCGCCAAGTAGTGGTCGATGGCGTGGAGTTCGTCGGCGAGGGTGGTGAAGTCGCCATGCCGGCGGAAGCTGTAGCGGGTGAAGTCGGCGAATTCGAGGAGCAGTTCGCGGGCGCGCTCGGGGTCGGTGCGGACGAAACTGGCGATCACGGCGAGCGAGTTGAAGATGAAGTGCGGGGAGATCTGGGCCCGAAGTGCCTTGATCTCGGCCTCGATCAGCCGGGTGCGGGACTGGTCCAGATCGGCCAACTCCAGCTGGACGCTCACCCAGCGGGCGACCTCTCCGGCGGCACGGACCAGGACGGCGGACTCGCGGGGCGCGCAGGCGACGAGGGTGCCGTGGACGCGGTCGTCGACGGTGAGCGGGGCGACGACCGCCCAGCGGACCGGGCAGTCGGGGGCGTCGCAGGTGAGCGGGAAGGCCTCGCCGCGGCCGGTCTCCAGTGGTCCGGCGAGGCGTTCCATGATCTCGGTGCGGTGGTGGCCGCCCACGCCGTCCCAGACCAGGACCTGCTTCTGGTCGGTGAGGCAGAGCGCGTCCGTGCCGAGGAGTGTGCGCAGCCGGCGGGCCGACTTGCGGGCGGTCTCCTCGGTGAGGCCCGCTCTGAGCGGGGGCGCGGCCAGGGAGGCGGTGTGCAGGGTCTCGAAGGTGGCGTGTTCGACGGGGGTGCCGAGGCCGCCCAGGGCCTGCGGTCGGGCCGTGCGTCTGCCGAGCCAGAAGCCCGTGGCGAGCAGCGGGAGGATCGCCACGCACAGGCCCGCGAGGAATCCGCTCACGCCTTCACCTCCGCCCGTAGTTCCTCCGCTCGCAGTTCCTCCGGCAGATGGAAGCGGGCCAGGATGGCTGCGGTGCCCGCCGGCACCCGGCTCGCGGTGGCCAGGGACACCAGGACCATGGTGAGGAAGCCGAGGGGCACCGACCAGAGCGCGGGCCAGGCGAGCAGCGAGTGCAGGGCGCCGGTGGCCGGGAAGCCCGCCATGGTCGCGGCCACGGCGACGAACGCGGAGCCGCCGCCAACCAGCATGCCCGCTGCGGCGCCGGGCGGGGTGAGCCGCCGCCACCAGATGCCGAGCACCAGCAGCGGGCAGAAGGAGGAGGCCGAGACCGCGAACGCGAGGCCGACGGCGTCGGCGACGGGCAGTCCGCCGACCAGGACGCTCGCGGCCAGCGGGGCGCACATCGCGAGGACGGTGCCGAGCCGGAAGTGCCGTACACCGCGTGAGGGCAGGACGTCCTGGGTGAGCACGCCCGCCACGGCCATGGTGAGTCCGGAGGCGGTGGACAGGAACGCGGCGAAAGCCCCGCCCGCGACCAGTGCGCCGAGCAGATCGCCACCGAGGCCGCCGATCATGCGCTCGGGGAGCAGCAGGACTGCGGCGTCGGCGTCTCCGGTGAGGGTGAGTTCGGGGGTGTAGAGCCGACCGAGGGCGCCGTACACCGGGGGCAGGAGGTAGAAGCAGCCGATCAGGCCGAGGACGGCGACCGTGGTGCGGCGGGCGGCGACACCGTGCGGGCTGGTGTAGAAGCGGACCACGACGTGCGGCAGGCCCATGGTGCCGAGGAAGGTGGCGAGGATCAGTCCGTACGTGGCGTACAGGGGCCGTTCCTCGCGGCCCGCGGCGAGGGAGGTGGACATGCCGTCGCTGGTGCCGCGGTCGGCGGCGGGGACGGTGGTGCCCTTGGCGAAGGTGAGGCGGGTGTCCTTGGCGATGTGGTGGGTGCCGGCGGGGAGTTCGAGCCTGTCGTCCTCGTGCGGGCGGCCGTCGACCGTGCCGGTGACGGTGACGGTCAGGGGGCCTTCCAGCTTGAGGGCGAGGGTGGAGTCGACGCGGACGACGCGCTGTTCGCGGAAGGTCGCCGGTTCCTCGAAGGCGTGGCTGGGGGCGCCGTCGCCCTGCCAGGCGAGGATGAGGAAGAGGGCGGGGACGAGCAGCGCGGTGAGCTTGAGCCAGTACTGGAAAGCCTGCACGAAGGTGATGCTGCGCATGCCGCCCGCGGCGACGGTGGCGACCACGACGGCGGCGACGATGACTCCGCCGAGCCACTGGGGTGCTCCGGTCAGCACGGTCAACGTCAGTCCGGCGCCCTGGAGTTGGGGTAGGAGGTAGAGCCACCCGACCCCTACGACGAAGGCGCCCGCGAGCCGGCGCACGGCCTGGGAGGCGAGGCGGGCCTCGGCGAAGTCGGGGAGGGTGTAGGCACCGGAGCGGCGCAGGGGGGCGGCGACGAAGAGGAGCAGGACGAGATAGCCGGCCGTGTAGCCGACCGGGTACCAGAGCATGTCCGGGCCCTGGACGAGGACCAGCCCCGCGATGCCGAGGAAGGAGGCGGCGGAGAGGTACTCGCCGCTGATGGCGGCCGCGTTGAGGCGGGGGCCGACGGTGCGGGAGGCGACGTAGAAGTCGGAGGTGGTGCGGGAGATGCGCAGGCCGAACGCGCCGACGAGCACGGTGGCCACGACCACCAGGGCGACCGCCGGGACCGAGTAGCTGGAGTTCATCGGACCTCGACGTTCATCGGTCTTCGACCAGCCGCACGAAGTCCCGTTCGTTGCGTTCGGCTCGGCGTACGTACCAGCGGGCCAGCAGGACCATCGGGACGTAGAGGCCGAAACCGAGGACGCCCCATTCGAGACGGTGGGCGTCCGGCATGGCCGAGAAGAGCAGCGGAAGCGGGCCGATGAGCAGGCCGAGGAAGGCGAACACGGCGAGGGCGGCGCGGAGTTGGGTGCGCATCAGGGAGCGGACGTAGGTGTGGCCGAGGGTGGTCTGTTCGTCGATCTCGGTGCGCGGCCGGTAGTAGCCGGAGGCCGGGCGGGTGCGGCGGGGCGGGCCGGTGACGACGACACGGCGCTCGACGGGGTCCTGGGGCATGACTACGGCCTCCTCATCAGCAGGTCCCGCAGCTCGCGCGCGTGTCTGCGGCTGACCTGGAGTTCCTCGCCGCCGACCAGGACGCTCACCGTGCCCGCGTCCAGGCGGAGTTCGCCGACGTGGCGCAGGGCGACGAGATGGCGGCGGTGGATGCGGACGAAGCCGCGGGAACGCCAGCGTTCCTCCAGGGCGGACAGCGGGATCCGGACGAGGTGGCTGCCCTTGTCGGTGTGGAGGCGGGCGTAGTCGCCCTGGGCCTCGACATGGGTGATGTCGTCAACGGCGACGAACCGGGTCACTCCACCGAGTTCCACGGGGATGTGGTCGGGATCGGGTTCGTGGACGGGTATGCGGGGCGCGCTGTCGAGGCGTTCGGCGGCCCGGCGCACGGCCTCCGCGAGGCGTTCCTTGCGCACCGGTTTGAGCACGTAGTCGACGGCCTTGAGGTCGAAGGCCTGCACCGCGAAGTCCTCGTGGGCGGTGACGAACACGACGAGGGGCGGCTTGGCGAAGCCGGTCAGCAGCCGGGCGAGGTCGAGGCCGTCGAGGCCCGGCATGTTGATGTCGAGGAAGACGACGTCGATCGCCTCGGGCCCCTGCGGCCCCGACTCCAGGGCGCGGTTGATGCGGCGCAGCGCCTCGGTGGCGTCACCGGCCCCCTCCACGCTGCCGATCCGGGGGTCGGCGTTCAGGAGGTAGAGCAGTTCCTCCAGCGAGGGGCGTTCGTCGTCGACAGCCAGGGCGCGCAGCATGAACCCGGAGTGTAGGAGTAATTCGTACGACTAACCATGTGCCGAGGTGTCGACCTCCCCGCTGGATACAGTGCCGACATGAACAGCAGGCCCGCGGTGTTCGACGAGCTCGACCGGAAGATCGTCACCGCGTTGATGGCGAACGCGAGGACGTCCTTCGCGGAGATCGGCGCGGCGATCGGACTGTCCTCCACGGCGGTGAAGCGGCGGGTGGACCGGCTGCGGGAGACCGGGGTGATCACCGGGTTCACGGCCACGGTGCAGCCGTCGGCGCTGGGCTGGCGCACCGAGGCGTATGTCGAGGTGTACTGCGAGGGCGCGGCCCCGCCGCGGCGGCTCGCCGAGGTGGTCCGCAACCATCCGGAGATCACCGCGGCGATGACGGTGACCGGCGGCGCGGACGCGCTGCTGCACGTGCGGGCGCGGGATGTGGAGCACTTCGAGGAGGTGCTGGAACGCATCCGCGTGGAGCCGTTCATCCGGAAGACGATCAGCGTGATGGTGCTGTCCCACCTCATCCCGGAAAGCCCGGAGGCGGGGGCCAGCCAGCCCGCACCGGAGGCATAGCGGATAAACGCAGCAGGCGTGCGTTTTTCCGGCAGAATTTGCAGCATTCCTGCGCGGACACGCAATTCTTGTTGCTTGTCGGGCCTGCCGGTCACTTCCTACCTTGGTGTCAACCCTCAGTAGACACCGCAGGAAGCGGAGGAACCCCTCTGTGTCCGACTCCCGTGTGCCGCGCCGACGGCGTTTCCTCGTCTGCGAACCCAGACATTTCGCCGTGCAGTACGCGATCAATCCCTGGATGCATCCCGACACCCACGTGGACGTGGACCTGGCGCAGGAGCAGTGGCAGACGCTGATCGGCGCCTATCGGTCCCACGGTCACGACATCGACGCCGTGGAGCCGGTGGCCGGTCTCCCGGACATGGTCTTCGCCGCGAACTCGGCGGTCGTCGTCGGCGGCCGCGTCTTCGGCTCCCTCTTCCACGCGCCCGAGCGGCGCCCCGAGTCCATGCACTACGACCTGTGGTTCAAGACGGCGGGCTACGACGTCCACCGACCCGCCGCCGTCTGCGAGGGCGAGGGCGATCTGGTCTGGACGGGCCGGTACGTGCTGGCCGGAACCGGGTTCAGGACGACGCGGGAGGCACACCGCGAGGTGCAGGAGTTCTTCGGTCACCCGGTGATCAGCCTGACGCTGGTGGACCCGCACTTCTACCACCTGGACACCGCGCTGTTCGTCCTCGACGACTCCGAGGTCGGCAACAACATCGTGTACTACCCGGAGGCCTTTTCGCCGGGCAGTCGCGAGGTACTCGCACGGCTGTACCCGGACGCGGTGCTCGCGACGCGTGACGACGCGATGGCCTTCGGCCTGAACTCCGTCTCCGACGGCCGCCACGTCTTCATCGCCCCGCAGGCCGAGGCCCTCGCCGTACGCCTCGACGACCACGGCTACGTCCCCGTCCCCGTCGACCTCTCCGAGTTCCACAAGGCCGGCGGCGGCATCAAGTGCTGCACCCAGGAGATCCGCTCATGACCGCACCCGCAAGCACGCGTTCCTCCGCCGATCTCATCAGCGCCGAGGAGCCGGTCCTCGCGCACAACTACCACCCGCTGCCCGTGGTGGTGGCCCGTGCCGAGGGCACCTGGGTTCAGGACGTGGAGGGCCGCCGCTACCTCGACATGCTGGCCGGGTACTCCGCCCTCAACTTCGGCCACCGCCACCCGGCACTGATCGAGGCGGCCCACCGCCAGCTGGACTGCCTGACCCTCACCTCCCGCGCCTTCCACAACGACCGGCTCGCCGAGTTCGCGGAGCGCCTGGCCGAGCTGACCGGCCTGGACATGGTGCTGCCGATGAACACCGGCGCGGAAGCGGTGGAGAGCGGCATCAAGGTGGCCCGCAAGTGGGCGTACGAGGTGAAGGGCGTCCCGGCCGACCGGGCCACGATCGTGGTCGCCGCGGAGAACTTCCACGGCCGTACGACGACGATCGTGTCGTTCTCCACGGACGAGACCGCGCGGGCCGGCTTCGGCCCCTTCACCCCGGGCTTCCGCGTGGTCCCGTACAACGACCTGGCGGCGCTGGAGGAGGCGGTCGACGAGACCACGGCCGCGGTACTCCTGGAGCCCATCCAGGGCGAGGCGGGAGTGGTCATCCCGGACGAGGGCTACCTGACCGGCGTACGCGAGCTCACCCGCCGCAAGAACTGCCTCTTCATCGCGGACGAGATCCAGTCGGGCCTCGGACGGACGGGCCGCACGCTGGCCGTCGAGCACGAAGGGGTCGTCCCGGACGTCATCCTCCTCGGCAAGGCCCTGGGCGGCGGCATCGTCCCGGTCTCCGCGGTGGTCGCCCGTCGCGACGTCCTCGCCGTACTGCGCCCGGGCGAACACGGCTCGACCTTCGGCGGCAACCCCCTGGCTGCGGCGGTCGGCACGGCGGTGGTGGATCTGCTGGAGACGGGCGAGTTCCAGCGCCGGGCGGCGGAGCTCGGCGTACTGCTGCGGGACGGTCTGACGGCGCTGGTCGGAAGGGGTGTCGTCGGCTTCCGCGCGCGCGGCCTGTGGGCAGGCGTGGACGTCGACCCGAAGATCGGCACGGGCAGGGAGATCAGCAAGCTCCTGATGCACGAGGGAATCCTGGTCAAGGACACCCACGGCTCGACGATCAGGCTGGCACCCCCGCTGACGATCACGGCGGAGGAACTGGAATCAGCACTGGCAGTACTTGAAAAGGTACTCAGGCGCTGACCTACCCAGGGGCGCGGGGAACTGCGCACTCCCGACCTACCGGGTGAAGATGATGCGAAGAGGTGATAGACCACTCTCAGCGACAGAGAGGCCGCCCGTGGGCGCTCAGGAGGAGCAGGACACCACCCGGCACCGGTTCGACGTGGCCGATGCCGCCCCCCTGCTGCTCGACGCCCACGGCACGGTGACCGGCTGGACCCGAGACGCCGAGCGCCTGCTGCACTACCCCGCCTCCGAAGCCGTGGGACAGAGCGTCACCGCCCTGATCACCCCCGAGGACGCCCTCCGCCTGCCGGAGATCACCGTGCGCTGCCGCACCGACGGCAGCTGGGCGGGGCTGCTGACCGCCCTGGACAGACACGGCCGACCGGTCCGGGTCATGGTCCGCATCACGGTGGCCGACGACACCGACGGCTCGGAACGCTGGCTCGTGCTGCTCTCCGAGATGGCGGAGGCCCCCGGCTGGGACATGAGCCGCCCGGTACTGGAGCAGTTGGTCACCCGCTCCCCCATCGGCATCGCGATCGTGGACACGGATCTGCGCTGCGTGTGGTCCAACCCCGCGCTGGAGCAGTTCGGCAGCGCCCCGGCCCCGCAGCGGCTGGGACTGCGGTTCGGGGAGATCCAGCCGGGCCTGGACGCCGAGTCGATCGAGGCGCAGATGCGGCACGTCCTGGAGACCGGTGAGCCGATCGTGGGGTACGAACACGTCGGCCGGGTCCGCGCCGCCCCGCACCGCGAGACCGCGCACACGATGTCGTTCACCCGGCTCGACGACGACCAGGGCCACCCGATGGGCGTGTACTACACGGTCGTCGACATCACCGAGCGGCACCGGGCCCGGCAGCGCCTCGCCCTGCTCGACCGGGCCGGGGAGTTCATCGGCCGCAGCCTGGACAGCCGGCGGACCGCGCAGGAGCTGGCCGACGTGGCCGTACCGGCGCTGGCGGACTACATCACCGTGGACCTGCTGGAATCGGTGCTGCGGGGAGCGGAACCCACCGGGCGGGTGCCGCTGGTGAGGGCCGGGCAGCAGTCGGTGAACGAGGGGGTCCCGGAGGCCGTCGTAGCGGTCGGTGACGTGGCCGCCTACCGGCCCGGCTCGCCCCCGCTGCGCTGTCTGGCCTCGGGCGAGCCCTGGCGGGAGGCGCGCCTGGATCCGCTGGCCGCGGAGTGGGCGACCGACATGCCCGACGGGCGGCGGGCCACCTTCCTGGAGCTGGGTCTGCACAGCGTCATGGTCGTGCCGATCCGGGCGCGGGGCGTCACCCTGGGCGTCACGACCTTCTTCCGTCGGCGCCGCCAGGAGCCCTTCGACGCGGACGACCTGAACCTCGCCGAGGACCTCGTCTCGCGAGCGGCCGTCTGTGTGGACAACGCCCGGCGCTACACCCGCGAGCGGGAGGCCGCGCTGGTCCTGCAACGCAGTCTGCTCCCGCACCGGCTGCCCGAGCAGGACGCCGTGGAGGTGACCGCCTGCTACCGGCCCGCCGACGAGCTCACCGGCCTCGGCGGGGACTGGTACGACCTCATCCCGCTCTCCGGCGCGCGGGTCGCCCTGGTGGTGGGCGAGGTGCCCGGGCACGGCATCGGCGCCGCCGCGGCGATGGGCCGGCTGCGGACCGCCGTACGGACGCTGGCGGCCCTGGAACTGCCCCCGGAGGAGGTGCTCGGGCATCTCGACGACCTGGTGGCCCGGGCGGCGCGCGAGGAGGGTGTGGGACCGGGGACGGAGGACACCGACAGCGCCCAAGGCTCCGGGTGCGTGTACGTCGTCTACGACCCGGTCGACGGGCAGTGCACGATGGCCACCGCCGGGCATCCCGCGCCGGCGGTGATCCTGCCCGACGGGACGGTCGCCTTCGTGGACCTCCCGCAGGGGCCCTCCCTCGGCGTGGGCGGTCCGCCGTTCGAGTCGGTCGAGCTGGTCCTGGCGGAGGGCAGCACGCTCGCCCTGCACACGGACGGGCTGCTCGCCCGTGGGGAGAAGTGGGCCGTGGACGTGGGCCGGGACCGGCTGCGCCAGGCCCTGGAGCGGCCCGCGCCCACCCTCGACCTGCGCTGCCGGACCGTGGTCGACGCCCTGGCCCCGGACCGGCCGCACGACGACGTGGCCCTGCTCATGGCCCGTACCCGGCTGCTGGGGCCTGAGCAGGTCGCGGACTGGGACGTACCGGTGGACCCGGCCCTGGTCGCCGAGGCCCGCAAGACGGCGTCCCGGCAGCTGACGGATTGGGGTCTGGAGGAGTTCGCGTTCACGACGGAACTGATCGTCAGCGAACTGGTCACCAACGCCATCCGGCACGCCGTCGGCCCGATCCGGCTCCGGCTGATCCGGGAGCGGTCCCTGGTCTGCGAGGTGTTCGACAGCGGTGCCACCGCCCCGCATCTGCGCCACCCGCGCACCACCGACGAGGGCGGCCGGGGGCTGCTGCTGGTCTCGCAGTTCGCCCAGCGCTGGGGCACCCGGTTCGCGCCCGACGGAAAGATCATCTGGGCCGAGCAGTCCCTTCAGGAACCGATCACCTGAATGCCCCATACCATGGGAAACTGGTGTGATCCCGGCGGGCGGGAGGGTGGCGATCATGACCGACAGACCCATCGACTACGCGGCGGTGTTCCAGGCACTGCCCGGCATGGTCGCCCTCCTCACTCCCGAGCTGGTGTTCACGGACGTCAACAAGGAGTTCATTCGGGGGGCCGGGCGGCGGCGAGAGGAACTCGTGGGCCACTACCTCTTCGACGTCTTCCCGGACAACCCGAACGACCCGGCGGCGACCGGCATGCGCAACCTGGCCGCCTCACTGCGCAGGGTCCTGGACACCGGCGAGCGCGACGCCATGGCCCTCCAGCGCTACGACGTCGAGGACCCCGGCCGCCCCGGAAAGTGGCAGGTGCGCTACTGGAGTCCCGTCAACGCCCCGGTGTTCGGTCCGGACGGCAAGGTAGTGCTGCTGGTGCACCGGGTCGAGGAGATCACCGAACTGATGCGGGCCCGCGGCGGCCCGCGCGGCAGCCGGGCCCGGGTGCTGGAGGCCGAGCTGTACACAAGGGCCCGCGAGCTCCAGGAACTCAACGAACAGCTGCGACAGGCCCACGCCCGCGAGCGCGAGGTCGCGCTGGCCCTCCAGGACGCCATGCTGCCCACCAGCCGCCAGTCCCTGCACGACCGGGCCGCCGTCCGCTACCGGCCCGCGGTGGGCGCGCTCAACGTCTGCGGGGACTGGTACGACCTGGTCGACCTGGTGGGCGGCCGTGGTGTGGGAGTCTCGGTGGGCGACGTGGTGGGCCACGGTCTCGGGGCCGCCTGTGTCATGGGCCAGCTGCGCAGTGCCCTGAGCGCGGTCTCCCGGGTGGCCGAGGGCCCGGCCCAGGCCCTGGACGTGCTCGGCCGGTACGCACATGTGATCGACGGCGCCGAGTCGGCCACCGCCGTCACCGCCTTCATCGACTTCGACCACGGCACGATCACCTACAGCAGCGCGGGACATCCGCCGCCGATGCTGGTGCACGCCGACGGCCGCGTGGAATGCCTCGACCGGGCGACCGACCCGCCGCTCGACGCCCGTCCCGACCCGATTCCGAGGCCGCAGGCCACCACCGCCTTCGCAGAGGGCGCCACCCTCGCCCTCTACACGGACGGTCTGGTGGAACGGCGCCGGGAAGACGTCGACAAGGGCCTCGCCCGCCTCGCCGACTCCCTGACCCGGCACCGCCAGGACGATCCCGAGCAGCTGGCCGACGCCGTCCTCGCGGAACTGCTCCCGCCCGGCGGCGCCACCGACGACACGGCACTGGTCATCGTACGGTTGTGAAGGCGATGGGAAACCGGTTCAGGAGCGGAAACGGCCCTGTTCCGGCCCCCGCCCCCTGCGCCTACACTGACAGCCCCATCTCACACCGGTTGACCAGCCAGAACGCGGAGTTGAGCCGTCCGCCCGACCGAGGAGCGCCCCCTCTTGTTCTACTACTTGCTCAAATACGTGCTGTTGGGGCCGTTGCTGAGACTGGTTTTCCGGCCCCGAATAGAAGGCCTGGAGCACATCCCGGAGTCGGGCGCGGCCATCGTGGCCGGCAACCATCTCTCCTTCTCCGACCACTTCCTGATGCCTGCGGTCCTCAAGCGGCGCATCACCTTCCTGGCGAAGGCCGAGTACTTCACCGGCCCCGGTATCAGGGGCCGCCTGACCGCCTTCTTCTTCCGCAGCGCCGGGCAGATCCCGGTCGACCGCTCCGGCAAGGAGGCCGGCCAGGCCGCCATCCGCGAGGGGCTCGGCGTGCTGCGCAAGGACGAGCTGCTCGGCATCTACCCGGAGGGCACCCGCTCCCACGACGGCCGCCTCTACAAGGGCAAGGTCGGCGTCGCGGTGATGGCGCTCAAGGCCCAGGCGCCGGTGATCCCCTGCGCGATGATCGGCACCTTCGAAGCCCAGCCGCCCGGCAAGGTGATCCCGAACATCCACCCGGTGGTGATCCGCTTCGGCAAGCCCCTCGACTTCTCCCGGTACGCCGGGATGGAGAACGAGAAGGCGATCCTGCGGGCCATCACCGACGAGATCATGTACGCCATCCTGAAGCTGTCCGACCAGGAGTACGTCGACCAGTACGCGGCCGTGGTCAAGGCGGAGGAGACCGCCGCGCGCCAGGAGAAGGAACGCAAGTTCCCGCGGATGCCGCTGAGCTGACGTCTGCCGTCGGCAGAACCCCCTGGAGGAAAGGGAGTTGACCGCCGTACGGTCACCGCATGACACGACGTGCAGTGGTGATCGGAGCGAGCGGACAGATCGGGCGGGCGGCGGTGGGCTCGCTGGCCCGGGACGGCTGGGAGGTGACGGCCGTCTCCCGGGGCGGTGGACGGGACGAGAGCTGGCCCGCCGAGGTGCGTACCGCGCGGGCCGACCGGGCGGACGACGACGCCCTCGCCGCCGCGGTGGGCGAGGGCTGTGACGTCCTGGTGGACGTGGTGGCCTACGGGCCGGAGCACGCACGGCAGTTGGTGTCGCTGGCCGACCGCGTGGGCTCGGCCGTGGTGATCTCCAGCGTGGCGGTGTACGAGGACGAGAAGGGCCGCAACTTCGACACTCAGGGCGAGCCGGGCGGCTTCCCCGAGTATCCGGTGCCGGCGGACGAGGGCCAGCGGACGGTTGCACCGGGCGCGACCTCGTACAGCACCCGCAAGGCGGGTCTGGAGCGTGAACTGCTGGCCGCGGGCGACCGGTTGCCCACCACGCTGCTGCGGGCGGGCGCGATCCACGGACCGCACTGCCGGACCCCGCGCGAGCTGTACTTCGTCAAGCGCAACCTGGACGGCCGGGCCCGGCGCCTGCTGCCGTACGGTGGCATGAGCCGCTTCCACCCGGCGAACGTCCACAACATCGCCGAACTCGTCCGGCTGGCCGCCGCGAAGCCCGGCAGCAGGGCCCTGAACGCCGTGGATCCGGACGCCCCGACGGTGGCGGAGATCGCCGCCGCGATCGACTCTGTCATGGGCGTCCAGACGCAGAGCGTGCTCATCGACGGCCCACCGCCCTCGCCGACCGTGGGGGACACGCCGTGGTCGGTGCCGGCGCCGGTCGTCTTCGACATGTCCGCCGCCGAACGGGAGTTGGGGTACCGCCCGGTGGTGGCACGGTACGCGGACCGGCTCCCGGAGACCATCACCTGGATCGAGCGGCAACTGGCCGGTCAGGACTGGCGCCAGGCGTACCCGAGGATGTTCCAGACCTACGGCGACCTGTTCGACTACGCGGCGGAGGACGCGTATCTCGACTCGCTCGGCGCATGAGCAGGGGGCGGCCCGTGGCTCGGGCCGCCCCCTCCTTCTGGTTGTACGGCGTAGCGGTTACGGCTTCGGCGTGGCGTGCGGGGTGCAGGTCACGTCGGCCTTGTCCAGCTTGCCGGTGAGCAGGTAGGTGTCCACCCGCGTGTTGATGCACGGGTTGACCAGGCCGGTCACTCCGTGGGAGCCCGCGTCCTTCTCGGTGATCAGGCGGGAGCCCTTGAAGCGCTTGTGCAGTTCGACGCCGCCCTCGTACGGGGTGGCCGCGTCACGCTCGGACTGCACGATCAGCACGCCGGGCAGGCCCTTGCCGGTCTTGACGTTCACCGGGGTCTGCTGCTTGACCGGCCAGGTGGCGCAGGGCAGGTTCAGCCAGGCGTTGGCCCAGGTCATGAACGGGTACTTCTCGTTGAGCGCCGTGTTGTCCTTGTCCCACTTCTTCCAGCTGGTGGGCCACTTGGCGTCGGTGCACTCGACGGCCGTGTAGACGGCGTTGCCGTTCTCCGAGGAGATGTTGCCCGCGGTGTCCGAGAGGTCCGGGGCGGCCGCGTCGACGAGCGCCTGGGTGTCACCGGCGAAGTACTTGCTGAAGACCGTCGCGACCGGCACCCACGAGGAGTCGTAGTACGGGGCGCTCTGGAAGAAGCCGATCAGCTCGGCCGGGCCGACGACCCCGCCGATGGGGTTCTTCTTGGCGGTGGCGCGCAGTTCGAGCCACTTCGCCTGGACCGCGGCCCGGGTGGTTCCGAGGTGGAAGGCGGCGTCGTTGGCGGCGACCCAGTCCTCCCAGTCCTTCCAGCGTCCCTCGAAGGCGATGTCCTGGTCGAGGTTGGCCTCGTACCAGATCTTCTCCTTGGACGGGTTGACGACGCTGTCGACGACCATGCGCCGGACGTGGCCGGGGAACATCGTGCCGTAGACGGCGCCGATGTAGGTGCCGTAGGAGACACCCAGGTAGTTGAGCTTCTTCTCGCCGAGCGCAGCACGGATGACGTCCAGGTCGCGCACGGTGTTGGGCGTGGTCATCTGCTGGAGCATCGCCTTGCCGGTGCGCTCGGCGCAGCCCTCGGCGTACTCACGGGCCAGCTTGCGCTGGGCCAGCTTGTCGGCCTCGGAGTCCGGCACCGGGTCGGCCTTGGGCGCCTTCACGAACTCCTGCGGGTCCATGCAGGAGATGGGCGCGGAGTGGCCGACACCGCGCGGGTCGAAGCCCACGAAGTCGTACGCCTTGGCCGCGTTGGCCCAGATCGGGTTCTTGCTGGTGACGCGGAGCGGGAAGCGCATACCCGAGCCGCCGGGCCCGCCCGGGTTGTAGACGAGGGCGCCCTGACGCTCCGCCTCGGTTCCGGTGTTGCCGATGTGGTCGACGGCGAGCTTGATCTGCTTGCCGTTCGGCTTGGCGTAGTCCAGCGGCACGCTGACCCAGCCGCACTGGACCGGTTTCGCGATCCCCCAGTCGGCGGGACAGTCCGCCCAGTCGATGCCGGCCTTCGCGGCACGGGCGGCGGCGATCTGGACGCCGACGGCCTCACGGTCCTGGCCGTGCCGGGTGGCCTCGGCGAGCGTGTTGGCGCCGGACGCGGGTGCCGCGACGGCACCGGATATGAGTGTGGCCGTGATGAGCATCCCGGCCGAACCGAGCGCAGTCGTCCGCCACTTCGGTCTCGTCTCCCTCAAGAGGGATCCCTCCCCGTACGTCGTTTCGATTCGTACGGGGATCCTCCTGGCTATGGAGACGCTGTGAACAGGGGGGTGAAGGTCTTCTTTGCCAATCCGATAAACGGAAACGTTCGTTCGCTGGGCGAACTAGGCATTCAGGACCGTCAACGCCCGGTCCAACACCCGGCGCAGGCGCAGTGCATCCGGGGCCACGGCGCTCACGAGGGCGGCGGGTCCGGCGAGCGGCATCAGGGCGGCGCCCTCGCCGAGCACCTGTGCCGTCACCGGCTCGTCGGCGAACTCGGGCCGTACGACGAGAAGTTGGCCGACCGCTCGATGTCCCGCGAGTACCGCCGGGCCGTCCCAGCCGCCCGGTGCTCCCGGCCCGCAGGCCAGCTCCTGGTCCAGCACGGTACGCCCCGCGACGCGCAGGACGAGCCGGCTGCTCAACCGTCCGGGCTCCTCCCCCACCCGCCCGAGCACCTGCTCCTCGCGCAGCACGAACCGGCTCGTCGCCCCGACCTCGATACGGGTGGTGACGTACAGGTCGCTGCCGCCGGCGGAGATCAACTGCTCGGGCAGCCAGTGCAGTTCGGCTCCCTCGGCGACGGTGAGCCGGACGTCGTAGCGGGCCTCGCCCTTGGTCTGACCAGGCAGAGCGATGGTGGCGGCGGCCGATCCGACGCGCAGCCGGGCGCCCTGCTCGACACCGGCCTCCACGGTGAAGTGATCGCCGCCGAGCGGTCCGCTCATCGCGCCGACCAGCATGACGCGAGCCTCGGCCCCGCTCCCCCGGGTCCGGCGCAGCGCCAGCGGGCCGTCGCTCTCCAGCACAGGCAGGGCCGTACCGCCCCGTCCGTCGTCCCGCGCGACCAACCGCGCGGTGGCCCGCACCCCGGCCACGGCCGCGGTCACGCCGTCCACGCGGCGAGCTGCGCCCGCACCCAGGCGGCGACGTCCAGGACACCGGTCTCGCCGCGCAGCGACTGGAACACGACCGGCAGTTCGGCGCGTTGGGCCTTGGCGTCGGCGGCCATGCGGGCGAGGTCGGAGCCGACGTAGGGGGCCAGGTCGGTCTTGTTGACGATGAGGAGGTCGGCGGTGGTGACACCGGGGCCGCCCTTGCGGGGGATGTCGTCGCCTCCGGCCACGTCGATCACGAAGATCTGGGCGTCCACGAGGCCCTTGGAGAAGGTGGCGGTGAGGTTGTCGCCGCCGCTCTCCACGAGGATCAGGTCCAGGGGGCCGACCTCGTCCTCCAGGTCCTCGACGGCTTCGAGGTTGGCGGAGATGTCGTCGCGGATCGCGGTGTGGGGGCAGGCTCCCGTCTCTACCGCGGTGATGCGCTCGGGGGGCAACACGGCTTCCCTGAGGAGGAATTCGGCGTCTTCTCGGGTGTAGATGTCGTTGGTGACGACGGCGAGGGAGAGTTCGTCGCGGAGGGCTCGGCAGAGGGCGGCGACGGTGGCGGTCTTGCCGGAGCCTACGGGGCCGCCGAGGCCGATGCGGAGCGCTCTGCGGGTGCCGTCTTTGCGGTGAGCGTCGGCGCTTACTGCGGCGGGGCCGTCGTGAGAGTGGTCGAGGTGCATGTGCGGCTCCTGTAGGGGTTCAAAGGTTCGTGGCCGGGTGCGGGTCTGTGGGGGCTGGTCGCGCAGTTCCCCGCGCCCCTGAGTAAGTCACCTGGCCCCCTTTATGAGGCGAACAGGCGTACAGGCCAGGCCGCGTGCAGCTCCGCTCCGATTTCCAGCAGCGGTGCTGACGCCGAGGGCAGGGCGTCCGTGCCCTCTCCGGCCGCGGCCCGGCTCGCCGCCTCCACCGCCCTGTCCGCCACGCGGTCCAGCTCCGGGGCCAGCCTTGCCAGTACCGCCGTCGCATCGAAGGGGTCCAGGCTCAGCAGCCGGACCGTCGCGCTGGAAGCTCCGCTCACGCACTCGTACGCCGCGCAGTACGCCGCGTCCATGGGCTCCAGGCCTGCCGCCCGAGCCGCGAGCCCCAGTACCACCGGCTGATGTGCGCCCTTGGGGAACTCCCGTGCCACCGCGTCGAGTTCGTCCGACGGCCAGGTCGCCCGGGCCGCCCGCATGAGCTGTCGGCCCAGCTTTCGGGCGGCGGCGCGCAGGGCAGGTGACGGGGTACGGGCGTCCGCCGCCGCGTCCAACTCCGAGGGGGCGACCCCCAGTACGGCCGCCGCGGCCAGCGCCGCCGACACCAGGCCCGCCGTGTGCAGCCGTCCCCGGCAGAAGGACTCCAGGCCCGCCGCGTCCGCGATCCGCCCCGCTTTCACCGCCGCCTCCGCCCCGCCGGAGTGCGCGTGCCCCCCGGCGGGAAAGCGGCCGTCGGCCAGGACGAGTAGCGCAGCCCTGGACATCAGAAGAGGAAGTAACGCTGGGCCATGGGCAGTTCGGCCGCCGGGGTGGCCTCCACCAGCTCACCGTCGATGTGCACGGCGAAGCTGTCGGGGTCGACCCGTACGTCGGGCCGGGCGTCGTTCTCGCGCATGTCGGCCTTGGTGACCCCGCGCGTCGACTCGATGGCCACGAAGCGCTTGCCGAGCTGGAGCCGCTCCGGCAGCCCGTCCTCGATGGCGAGGGGGGCCACGAAGTTGAAGGAGTTCGAGGCGGGGGCCCGTCCGATGGCCCCGTACATCGGCCGCGGGAGGATCGGCTGCGGGGTCGGGATGGACGCGTTGGCGTCGCCCATCTGGGCGTAGGCGATCTGGCCGCCTTTCATGACGAGATGCGGCTTGACGCCGAAGAAAGCCGGCTCCCAGAGCACGAGGTCGGCGAGCTTGCCGGTCTCGACGGAGCCGATCTCGTGGGCCAGGCCCTGGGCGACGGCGGGGTTGATCGTGTACTTGGCGACATAGCGCCGTACACGATGGTTGTCCGCACGGCCGTCACCCGGCAGGGCTCCTCGGCGCCGCTTCATGACGTGCGCGGTCTGCCAGGTGCGCATGATCACCTCGCCGACCCGGCCCATTGCCTGGGCGTCGGAGGAGATGATCGAGATCGCGCCCAGGTCGTGGAGGATGTCCTCGGCGCCGATCGTGGTCGGGCGGATGCGGGACTCGGCGAAGGCGAGGTCTTCCGGTACCGCCGCGTTGAGGTGGTGGCACACCATCAGCATGTCGAGGTGTTCCTCGGCGGTGTTGACGGTGAACGGCCGGGTCGGGTTGGTCGAGCTGGGCAGCACGTGCGGCTGGGAGACCACGGTCATGATGTCCGGCGCGTGCCCGCCGCCCGCACCCTCGGTGTGGTAGGCGTGGATGCCTCGGCCGGCGATCGCGGCGAGGGTGTCGCCGACGAATCCGGCCTCGTTGAGGGTGTCGGTGTGGATGGCGACCTGGATGCCGGTGCGGTCGGCGACGGTCAGCGAGGCGTCGATGACGGCCGGGGTCGAGCCCCAGTCCTCGTGCAGCTTCAGGCCGAGGGCGCCGCCGCGGATCTGGGAGAGCATCGCCTCGTGCGAGACGGTGTTGCCCTTGCCGAGGAAGCCGATGTTGAGCGGGTACTGCTCCATCGCCTCCATCATCCGGGCGAGGTGCCAGGGGCCGGGCGTGACGGTGGTCGCCTTGGAGCCCTCGGCGGGGCCGGTGCCGCCGCCGACCAGGGTGGTCACACCCGCCGACAGCGCCTCGTCGGCGATCTGCGGGCAGATGAAGTGGACGTGCGCGTCGACCGCGCCGGCGGTCAGGATCCGCCCGTTGCCCGCGATGATCTCGGTCTCGGGGCCGATCACCAGGTCGGGGTGGACCCCGTCCATGGTGTCGGGGTTGCCCGCCTTGCCGATGGCGGTGATCCGGCCGTCGCGGATACCGACGTCGGCCTTGACGATCCCCCAGTGGTCGATGATGACGGCACCGGTGACGACGGTGTCCGGGGTGCCGTCTGCGCGCGTAGCACGCGACTGGCCCATGGACTCGCGGATCACCTTGCCGCCGCCGAACACGGCCTCGTCACCGGCGAGTCCGGGGCCGCCGGAACGGTCCTCCTCGATCTCGACGATCAGGTCGGTGTCGGCGAGCCGGACGCGGTCGCCGGTGGTGGGGCCGAACAGGTCGGCGTACGCGGCGCGAGAGATCTCAGGCATCGAGGGCACCTCCGGTCTCCCCGCGCAGTCCGGGCACCACGCGGGCGCCGGTGAGCGGGACGAGTTCCACGTCGACCGGAATGCCGGGCTCGAAGCGCACGGCGGTGCCGGCGGCGACGTTCAGCCGCTTGCCGCGCGCCGCGGCGCGGTCGAACTCCAGGCCGGGGTTGGTCTCGGCGAAGTGATAGTGGGAGCCGACCTGGACGGGCCGGTCGGCGGCGTTGAGGACGGTGAGCCGGGTGACCTCGCGGCCCTCGTTGTAGACGATCGAGTCCTCGGCGAACAGGATCTCTCCGGGAATCACGGTGGCCCCTGTCAGACGATCGGGTCGTGGACGGTGACGAGCTTGGTGCCGTCCGGGAAGGTCGCCTCGACCTGCACGTCGTGGATCATCTCGGGGATGCCCTCCATGACGTCGTCGCGGGTCAGCAGCTTGCGTCCGGAGGCCATGAGCTCGGCGACGGTACGGCCGTCACGCGCGCCTTCGAGGATGTGCGACGTGATGAGGGCGACCGCCTCGGGGTGGTTGAGCTTCAGCCCGCGGGCCCGGCGCTTCTCGGCCACGTCGGCCGCCACATGGATCAGCAGCCTCTCTTGCTCGTGCGGGGTCAGTTGCACGTCCCACCTCACAGTCCTCGCTCCGGACCGTGCGGGGTCCGGTTGCCGCAGCCCCGGGGCAAAGTCCCTGGTGGCGTGGATCCGCAGGCTAGTTGGATCCGGTTTCAGGGAAGTTAACCGAGCTGTGATCCTTCACTTCGTGTCAGCTTCGTCGCGCACGCTCATCAACGCCCGTAGACCGTCCCCCAGGATTTCGGTGGGCGTCGGCCCGAACAGGGCCTGCTGTGCGATGAAGCCCATCGCGGCCGCCATCATCGTCCGGGCCACGGACTCCGGGGGCACGTCCGACCGCATCGTCCCGGCGTCCTGGTACGCCTTGACGATCCGGGCCCAGGCCTCGCGCACGGAGCTGTAGCCCTCCCGCAGTACGGCAGCGAGTTCGTCGTTGCGGAGTGTCTCCGTCCACACCTGGACGACCAGGCGCGGGTACGCGGGCCGCCCGTCCACGGTCAGGGACTCCTTGGTGGCGAGGACACGGCCGAGCACCGACGCCACCAGGAGGTCCGGGGGCGGGGGCGGGCTGCTGCGGCCCGCTTCCTCGAACCCTTCGCGGACCTGGCCGAGCACTTCTGCGACGATCGCGCCGATCAGCTCCTCCTTCCCGCTGAAGTAGCGGTACACCGCCCCGGCGGACAGGTCGACCTCCTTCAGCACGTCCTGCATGGACGTGGCATGGAAGCCGCTGCGGGCGAAGCAGACCGCGGCGCCGTCGAGGATCTGCCGGCGGCGGGCGTCGAGGTGGGCCTGGGATACGCGTGCCATGGTCCACAAACTAAAACGAACATTCCTTCTTGACAAGGTCCGGGATCGGCGGGACGGTGTTCCCGAACCTAAAACGAACGATCCTTCTTTTTGGAGCCCTCATGGCCACCCGCCGCACGCTCGCGGTCGTCGTCCTCGTACCGCTGCTCGCCGCTCTGGCACTCTGGGCCTTCGCCTGGCCCGCCGCCCGCACCGCACCCCGCGATCTGCCGCTCGGCGTGGCGGGACCCGCGGCCGCGACCGCCCAGGTGGAGAAGCGGCTCCAGGAGCACGAGGGCGCCTTCGAGATCCACCGCTACGCCGACGAGGCCGCCGCCAGGGCCGCGATCGAGGACCGGACCGTATACGGCGCGGTCGTCGTCACCGCCCAGGGGCCCGAACTGCTGACCGCCTCGGCCGCGAGCCCGGTCGTCGCCCAGCTCCTTCAGCAGGCCATGACCCAGCAGTCCGCGGTGAGCGGCACCGCCATGAAGACGGTGGACGTCGTCCCCGCCGCCGCGAGCGACCCGCGCGGCGCGGCCCTGAGCTCCTCCGTGCTGCCGCTGACCCTGGCCGGCATCATCGCGGGCGCGGTCGTGACCCTGCTCGGGCTGCGCGGCTTCCGTGCGGTGGGCGCGCTGACCGGGGCCGCCGTGCTGGTGGGTGTCGTCGCGGCCGCACTGACGCACAGCTGGCTCGACGTGCTCGGCGGGAACTGGTGGGCGGAGGCCGGGGTGTTCGCCCTGTCGACGCTGGCGGTGAGCGCGGCCGTGGCGGGACTCGCCGCCCTGGCCGGGCCCGCGGGGATCGGCGTCGTCGCGTTCGTGGTGATGTTCCTCGGCAACCCGTTCTCCGGCGCCACCTCGGCTCCGCGGATGCTGCCCGAGCCGGTCGGCACGATCGGCCAGTGGCTGCCGCCGGGCGCGAGCGCCACCCTGCTGCGCTCGGTGTCGTTCTTCGACGGCGCGGCGGCGACCGGCCCCGCCCTGACGCTCGCCTGGTGGGCCACGCTGGGCCTGGGCGCCGTACTGCTCGGAAACGCGCTGAAGCCGCGGGCGGTGAGCACCGAATCCTCCGCCGCCGAGCGGGAACTCGCCCCCGTCGGCTGACCGGTCAGCCTTCCCGCGTCTCCCGCCCCCCTGTCCCACGGCAGGGGGGCGCACCCGTTGCTACGAGGGCCCGGTCCCCCGGTGATGCGCCGCGATGCCGAACCGCTGCTGTTCGCGGGGAGCGGACGCGACCTCGCGCACGGTCGAGACCGCGCTGACCACCTGGTCCTCGACGGGCTCCTGGAGCTCCTCGAGGCGTTCGAGGTCGGCCGCGGAGACCAGGGCGACCAGCGGCTTGCCGTGCCGTGTGACGACGACGCGCTCACCGCCGTACACCACCCGGTTGATCAGGTCGGCGAGTTCAGCCCTGGCTTGCGTCACCGGAATCTCGTAGGCCATACCCCCATCATAACGTCACGTACGTCCTGTACATTTTTTACAGACAGCTGTCCGCAGCGAGGAGGGGTACGCCATGACCCGACCGACCGCCCGTTACGTCCTGCCCGAGTTCCATGAGCGCACGAGCTTCGGGCAGAAGACGATGGATCCGTACTCGAAGCTGCTGGAGGAGCGGATCGTCTTCCTCGGGACGCAGATCGACGACATCTCGGCGAACGACCTGATGGCGCAGTTCATGTACCTCGAGTACCAGGACCCGGACCGGGACATCTCGCTGTACATCAACTCCCCCGGCGGCTCGTTCAGCGCGATGTCGGCGATCTACGACACGATGCAGTACGTCAGCTGCGACGTGGAGACGACGTGCCTCGGGCAGGCCGGCTCCTCCGCGGCGGTGCTGCTGGCGGCGGGCACCCCGGGCAAGCGCTCGGTGCTTCCGGGGGCCCGGGTGGTGATCCACCAGCCCGCGCTGAGCGAGCCGGTGCAGGGACAGGCCAGCGATCTGGCCATCCAGGCCGACGAACTGATCCGGGTCCGGGCCCGCCTCGAAGCTTTGCTGGTCCGGCACACCGGGCGCAGTCCCGAGCAGGTGAGCGAGGACATCGAGCGGGACAAGATCCTGGACGCGCAGGGCGCGCTGGACTACGGCCTCGTGGACGCGATCGTCCCGAGCCGCAGGGCGTCCCGCACCACGCCGGGCGCGAGGTGAGCCGTAGATGATCCCGGACCTTCCACCGCTGCCCGCGCTCACCCGCGCCGAGGGCGAGCTGATCGACCGTTATCTGGACGTGGTCGACCTGCTGGGCCGGATCAACCCCGCCCGGCACGGCGACACCTACGGCGGGCTGCGCGCGGCGCAGGCGCTGGTGAGCAGGGCGGCCGAGCTGCGGGACGCGCTCGTGCTGATGCACCGTCGGGGCGAGCACGAACTGCACGGCGACACCCTGGCGCGGGCCCTGAGGGTCCTGGACGGTGAGCGCCGCACCGCGAGGGTCACCGTCCCCCGGAGCCCCGACAGTTGACGTGGTGTCCGAACCGGAGTCGAAACGGACCAAACGACGTACCCCCTAATGGAGGAGAGGCGGCTCCTTTTTCACGACCGTCAAGGTCGCGCAACCTGCGTAGTTCGTGAGTGGAATGAGTGGTTCCTGTGCTGGTCCGGGGCTCCTTTGGCCCCGGACGCCCCTTCGCGCACTCAGGTGTCCACCCGAACGAGTGAGTGGTGAGTAACCCCACAAATCCCCGGTTCCGTTGGGTTTTTCGGACTTCTTTGCGTCAAGATCCCTGTCTGACGACAAGACCCCGCCACAACGACGGGGCGATCCGGGCGGACGCCGAGTCCTGCCGCCGCCCGGATGACCGGTCGACAGGAGTGGATCGGCAGGAGTGGAGGACCCAGGCACGACGGGTCGCCGGGACGGTCACGCCATGACCGGTCCGAGCAGCCCTTGGGGTGAAGCCGCGTCAGCGGCCGGGCAACTTCGCCAGCCCGAATCCGACAGGTCATCCTTCACAGGCGGCTGACGAAGGGTTGCGCATGACTGCGCTCAATCGTGTCCCGTCGCTGATGGTCCGGGCCGGTACGGCCTCGGCCTTCGCCATCGCCGCTGTGGGCGGCTCCGTCGTGGTCCCGGGTGTCGCAGCCGACGCCGCCGCCGCGACGCCGGCGACGAAGGCACTCAAGGTCGCGGCCTCCAAGAAGGGCTCCCCGTACAAGTACGGCGCCACGGGGCCGAGCCGGTTCGACTGCTCAGGGCTCACGCTGTACTCGTTCAAGAAGGCGGGCAAGAAGCTCCCGCGCACGGCGGCCCAGCAGTACAACAAGACCCGTCACATCGGCGCGGGCAGCCGCAAGGCCGGCGACCTGGTGTTCTTCCACTCGGGTTCGAACGTCTACCACGTCGGTATCTACGCCGGGAAGGGAAAGATCTGGCACGCCCCCAAGACCGGGGACGTGGTGAGACTGCAGAAGATCTGGACGAAGAGCGTCTGGTACGGCCGGGTCAAGTGACGCCCCCGAGGGGACGGCGGCGACCTGACCTCCCGCCGTCCCCTCGGGTCCCCCGGGACGCGTGACACGGGCTCAGGTGGTCACCCGTGACGCCATGGCCGACCACCGCCCGTGCACCGCCCGCAACGAGACCCCGCTGGAGCGCGCCGACCGCAACTTCGGTGAGCTGCTCCAGGAGCTGCGGGTCACCCAGACCGGGGTCCAGATCCTCTTCGCCTTCCTGCTGACCCTGGCCTTCACCCAGCGCTTCCCCTCGCTCGACACCTTCCAGCGCGCCACCTACGTCATCACGCTGCTCCTCGCGGTCGTCGCGGCGGCCCTGTTCACCGCACCGGCGGCCCTGCACCGCTCGCTCTTCCAGCGGGGCGCCAAGGCCCGCATCGTGCAGGTGTCCTCCCGGCTCGCCACGGTCGGCATGGGGGTGCTGGTGCCGGCGTTCACCGGGTCCGTGCTGCTCGTCGTGGACGTGACGACGGGCCGGGCCGGCGGAGTGGCCGCGGGCTCGGCGACCCTCCTGGTGTGTCTGGGCCTGTGGGGACTGCTCCCCCATCTGGTCCGGCGGGCGGGCCGCGCCGAGGAGGGCGGCACAGTGCGCACGCACCCGCCTCGCGAGCCTGTCAGGCCGCGAGCAACGGCTCGGCCAGGAGCAGCACTCCGAGAACCGTCAACGCGCCTCCGGTGACACCGGCGACAGCCCGCGCGGCCCACGGCCGCCGCAGCCACCGCCCCAGCCGGTCCACGAGCACGGCCACCGCCGGGAACCACACCAGCGCGAGCACGACCACGATCAGCGCGAGCAACAGCGTCCGGAGCAGCGCGGAGCCACCGGCCGGCACGAACTGCGGCAGCAGGCTGAGGAAGGTGATCGGCGCTTTGGGATTGAGCGCGTTGGTGACAAAGCCCTGACGCAGCGGGCGCCCGCCGGACTCATGAGCGAACTCGGGCGCGTGGGCCGTCTCCGTCGGTGTCTTCCACAGCGTCGGCAAGGTGCGCACCCCGAGGTACAACACATAACCCCCGCCGAGCAGTTGAAGCACGCGGAAGAGCGCGGGCACGGCGGTGAGCACCGCGGCGACCCCGGCCACCGCGAGAGCCGTGTGCAGCAGCAGGCCGCCCGTGACGCCGAGGGCGCAGGCGACTCCGGCCCGGCGGGAGATGAGGGCGTTGCGTACGACGACCGTGAAGTCGGCGCCCGGCATGGCGACCATGCCGGCGGCGACCCCGGTGAAGGCGACGATCTGTCCGTTCATGCGGTCCAGCCTGCCGCGGGACAGCCTTCAGCAGGTATGTCGAATAACCTGTGTTTCCCTTAAGCACTCCTTTAGGCAGGCTCGGCATGTACGACCCGACCCGGCTCGCCGCCCTGGTCGCCGTCGCGGAGGCGGGTTCGATCACCCGGGCCGCCGAGCGCCTCGGCTACACCCCGCCCGCCCTCTCACAGCAGCTGGCCAAGCTGGAGCGGGAAGCGGGCACGGCTCTTCTCGTACGGCATCACCGCGGCGCGCGGCTCACCGGCGCGGGCGAGCTGCTGGTGGCGCGGGCCCGCCGGGTGCTGGACGAACTGGACCGGGCCCGGCATGAACTCGCCCGGTTGACGGGCCTGTCGGGCGGCACGCTCAGGCTGGGCACCTTCCAGACGGCCGGCATCCAGCTGCTGCCGCCGGTGCTGAGCGCGTTTCACCGGGCCCATCCGGACGTGGAGTTGGAGGTCGCCTTCCACGAACCCCCCGCCGGGGTCGCCGCGGTGGCAGCCGGGGAGATCGACCTGGCGCTGACACACACCTATGAACCGGCGGAGCCGTCTCCGCTCCCGGCCACTTTGAGCGAAGAGTCCTTGCTGACCGAGGAGTTGGTCCTGGTGACGGCCCCCGGTCACGCCCTCGCCGCCGGCTCGACGCGGCTGCCGCTCGCGGAGCTCGCCGGTGAGCCGCTGATCAGCATGGCACCGGACCATCCGGCCCGTAGAGAGGTGGAGGCAGTACTGGCCCGGGCCGGGGCCACGCCGTCGGTGCTGGTGGCGACTCCGGGATACGCCCTGGTGTGCGCGCTGGCCAGCGCAGGGCTCGGGGTCGGGGTGGTGCCGGAGATGGTGGCGCGGACGGCGGCCACTCCGGTGGGCACGCGACTGCTGGAGGGTGGCGCGTTGCGCCGTACGATCTCGGTCGTCCACCGGACCGGCGAGGCGGCACCCGCCGCGGACGCCTTCCGGGCGCTGCTGCGGGGGGCGTTCGGCCGCGCGCGGCCGCTGTGACCTGTCTTACGGCTCCTGCTGTCCCGCCGCCGTGACCGGCTCCGCCGGTACCGTCCAAGGGAGTTCGATGGAGACGGTCTTGCCGCCTTCCCGGGTGGGCCTGACTCTCAGCTTGCCGCCGCACTCCGCGGCAAGCCAGCGGATGATCACCATCCCCCGTCCGTTGTCCTGCTGGACCGCGGCCGGGAGGCGCTTGGGGAAGCGGGGGTGGCTGTCGGTGACGCCGATGCGCAGTTGTTCGTCACGGTCCAGCTCGATGTCCACCGTGAAGGTGGGTGACTGTCCGAAGGTGTGCTGTACGGCGTTGGTGGTGAGTTCGGAGACGATGAGCCGGACGGTCTCGGCAGTGTCGGTGGTGGGTGGCAGTCCCCACTCGGCGAGTGTGCTCAGGACATAGGTGCGGGCCGCGGAGACCGAAGCGGGTTCGCTCGGCAGGGTGACGGATGCTTCCAGGTGGTCTGCCATGGCGACGTCGTCCCTTTCCCACGGGACCGAAGCCCGACACGGTGTGGCTGGTTCGAGTACGGTCCCGGACTGGATGGTTCGTCGCCAGAGTGCCATTACCAAGGCGGTGACGAGTGCCGATCCACCAAGATATGCATATATCTGTCGCTCAAAGCGGTGAACTCTGCGACGCGAGACCGTATTTGGGTGGCTCGTAAGGAGTAAGGAGTAGCGCATGCAGCACGGTCCCGCGGTGCGCCGCCGGAAGCTGGGCGCCGAACTGCGTGCGCTGCGCACGAGTGCGGCGCTCACCAGTGGTGAGGCGGCCCGGCTCGTGGGCTGGCACCAGTCGAAGGTGAGCCGCATCGAGACCGGTACCAGCGGGGTGAAACCGGCCGATGTGCGGTTACTCCTCGACGCCTACCGCGTGGGGGACCCGAATCTGCGGGAGCTGCTGCTGGTATTGGCGGGCTCCGACGAGAGCGGAGGGCGGCACCACTGGTGGCACGCGTACCGCGGTGTCCTGCCGCCGACGTACCGGGACTTCATCAGTCTGGAGTCCCAGGCGAGCGCGATGCGCACGCTGGAGACCTCGGTCGTGCCCGGGCTCCTCCAGACGCCCGAGTACGCCCGAGCGGTGACCCGGGCCGCGGTGGACGGTCTCGACGACGAGCGTCTCGACGCGCTGGTCGAGGTCCGGCTGGCCCGGCAGGACATCCTCCGTGCGCAGCCGCCACTGGAGTTGAGCGCCGTGCTCGACGAGGCGGTGCTGCGGCGGGAGGTCGGCGGCCCCGAGGTGATGGCCCGGCAACTGAAGAGGCTCCTGGAGGCGGCGCGGCTGCCTCAAGTGTGTCTCCAGGTACTGCCGTTCACGGCCGGGGCGCATGTGGGCATCACCGGGCCTTTCGTAATCTTCTCATTTCCGCGCACTTCTGATCTGGACGTGGTTGTTCTCGACCACTTGACGAGTAGCCTCTATCTCGAACGGAAAGAAGACCTCCAGGCCTACACGGAGGCCTTCAACGCCCTTCAGATCCAAGCCCTTTCGCCCGAGGACTCGTTGGATTACCTCGCCGGAACAGGTGACGGCACGTAAGGAGGCACCATGTCTGCACTGCCTCGGAACGTAATCTCCAGTACCGAACTGCCCGAGGTGCACTGGCTGCGCAGCAGTTACAGCACCGGAGCGAACAACTGCGTCGAGACGGCGAGGCCGTCGGCCGGGCCATGGGCCGGGCTGCTCGCCGTACGCGACTCCAAGAATCCGGACGGACCCGCGCTGCTCTTCTCCCCCGAGAGCTGGGCGGGCTTCACAGCCGCGTTCTGACGGTCAGTCCACCAGGGGCACGGCCGTGTCACGCCGACTCATGGTCGTGTTTCACCGATCACATGAACAGCGCGTTCGATCTGTTCCTCGGAGAGGTCCGCGCGGGCGGTCAGCCTGAGCCGTGAGATCCCGTCGGGCACGGACGGGGGCCGGAAACAGCCCACGAAGAGCCCGGCGGCACGGCAGTCGGCCGCCCACTGCACGGCCTCCTCCGGGGAGGGCGCGCGCACCGAGACCACCGCGGCGTCCGGACGTACCGCTTCCAGACCCGCGGCGGTCAGGCGTGCGTGCAGTCCGGTCGCCACCTCACGCGCGCGTGCGGCCCGCTCGGGCTCACGGCCGAGCAGCCGCAGGGCCGCGAGGGCGGCTCCCGCCGCGGCGGGGGCCAGACCGGTGTCGAAGATGAACGTCCGTGCCGCGTTGACCAGGTGCTCGATCACCCGTGCGGGGCCGAGGACGGCACCGCCCTGGCTGCCGAGCGACTTGGACAGCGTGACGGTGACGACCACGTCGTCGGCGCCCGCGAGTCCCGCCGCGTGCGGGGCCCCGCGGCCGCCGGCGCCGAGCACACCCAGGCCGTGGGCGTCGTCGACGACCAGGCCCGCGCCGTGCTCCCGGCATGCCTCGGCGAGGCCGGCCAGCGGTGCCGCGTCCCCGTCGACCGAGAAGACCGTGTCGGACACGGCGACGGCGGGCCCCTCGTGAGTGCCGAGCGCCTTGCGGACCGCGTCCGGGTCGGCGTGCGCGACGACCTGGGTGGTGCCACGGGCCAGCCGGCAGCCGTCGATGAGGGAGGCGTGGTTGCCCGCGTCGGAGACGATCAGCGAGCCGTGCGGCGCGAGCGCGGTGACGGCTGCCAGGTTCGCCGCGTACCCGGAGGAGAAGACGAGCGCCGCCTCGAAGCCGCAGAAGTCGGCCAGCTCGCGCTCGAGTTCGCTGTGCAGCTCGGTGGTCCCGGTGACGAGCCGGGAGCCGGTCGCACCGCCGCCCCAGGTCCGCGCGGCCGCCTCGGCGCCCGCCACGACCTCGGGATGGCGGGCCAGGCCCAGGTAGTCGTTGCTCGCGAGATCGAGCAGCGACGAGTCGGACGGGCGGGGCCGCAGGGTTCGTACGAGTCCGGCCCGGCGGCGCGCCTGCGCCTGTTCGTCGATCCAGCCGAACGCCATGGGTCCTCCGGGGCTTTTGTAGACAACGGACAGACCCTAGCGGCAGCAAACGCTACCCACGGTGTGGCAATACCCACACGTCAAAGCGGGTGAGTTGTTCGATCCCTACCTTGGCCGGAGGCGGGTCCGTAGGACAGGATCGGCTCTCATGGACCTGCTGAACACGCTGGTGGACAAGGGGCTTCGGCGCGAGCTGCCGACCCGCGAGGAGGCGCTGGCCGTACTGGCCACGTCCGACGACGAGCTGCTCGACGTGGTGGCCGCGGCCGGGAAGGTGCGCCGGCACTGGTTCGGACGGCGGGTGAAACTCAACTATCTCGTCAACCTGAAGTCCGGCCTGTGCCCCGAGGACTGCTCCTACTGCTCCCAGCGGCTCGGCGCCGACACCGGCATCCTGAAGTACACCTGGCTCAAGCCGGACGAGGCCTCCAAGGCCGCGGCGGCCGGCCTCGCGGGCGGCGCCAAGCGGGTCTGTCTGGTGGCGTCCGGGCGCGGTCCGACCGACCGTGACGTGGACCGGGTCGCCGGCACCATCAAGGCGATCAAGGACCAGAACGAGGGCGTCGAGGTGTGCGCCTGTCTCGGTCTGCTCTCCGACGGCCAGGCCGAGCGGCTGCGCGAGGCGGGCGCGGACGCCTACAACCACAACCTGAACACGTCCGAGGCGACCTACGGCGACATCACGACCACGCACACCTACGCCGACCGGGTCGACACCGTCACCAAAGCGCACGCGGCCGGTCTGTCCGCCTGCTCGGGTCTGATCGCCGGCATGGGCGAGAGCGACGAGGACCTGGTCGACGTCGTCTACTCGCTGCGCGAGCTGGACCCCGACTCGGTCCCGGTCAACTTCCTGATCCCGGTCGAGGGCACCCCGCTGGCCAAGGAGTGGAACCTCACCCCGCAGCGCTGTCTGCGCATCCTGGCGATGGTCCGCTTCGTCTGCCCGGACGTCGAGGTCCGTATCGCGGGCGGCCGCGAGGTCCATCTGCGCACCATGCAGCCTCTCGCCCTCAACCTGGCCAACTCGATCTTCCTCGGCGACTACCTCACCACCGAGGGCCAGGCCGGCAAGGCCGACCTGGAGATGATCGCGGACGCCGGCTTCGAGGTGGAGGGCGCGGGCGAGGTGACGCTGCCGGCGCACCGGGCGGCGGTCGGCGGCTGTGGTTCGCACGAATCCGCGGGCTGCGGGTCGCATGAGAGTGCCGGGTGCGGGTCGCACGCGGGCGGTGGCGTCTGCGGTACGGCCACCTCGGCGCCGGACGTGAGCGAGCCCCGTACGGACCTGGTCGCCGTACGCCGTCGAGGTGCCGGAACGGACCTCGCGCCCAATGCCTGACCTGCCCCTCCCGGAGCTCCTCGCACTCGACCGGCGGCACGTATGGCATCCGTACGGTCCGATGCCCGGCCGGGTGGAGCCGCTCGTCGTGGAGTCGGCGAGCGGGGTGCGGTTGCGGCTCGCCGACGGGTCCGAAGTGGTCGACGGGATGTCCTCCTGGTGGTCGGCGATCCACGGCTACAACCACCCGGTGCTGAACGAGGCCGCGCGCGAGCAGCTCGGGCGGATGAGCCATGTGATGTTCGGCGGGCTCACCCACGAGCCCGCCGTCCGGCTCGCGAAGCTCCTTGTCGACATGTCTCCCGAGGGCCTGGAGCATGTCTTCCTCGCCGACTCGGGGTCGGTGTCGGTCGAGGTCGCGGTGAAGATGTGCCTGCAGTACTGGCGCTCGCTGGGCCGTACGGGCAAGCAGCGGCTGCTGACCTGGCGCGGCGGCTACCACGGCGACACCTGGCAGCCGATGTCGGTGTGCGATCCCGAGGGCGGGATGCACGAGCTGTGGTCCGGGGTGCTGCCCCGCCAGGTGTTCGTGGACGCGCCCCCGGCCGAGTACGAGGAGTCGTACGCCGACCAGCTGCGCGCGGCCGTCGAACGGCACGCGGATGAGCTGGCCGCGGTGATCGTGGAGCCGGTGGTGCAGGGCGCGGGTGGGATGCGGTTCCACTCCCCCGCGTATCTGCGGGTGCTGCGCGAGGCGTGCGACGCGCACGACGTGCTGCTGGTGTTCGACGAGATCGCGACCGGGTTCGGCCGCACGGGTGCCCTGTTCGCGGCGGAGCACGCGGCGGTGACGCCGGACGTGATGTGCGTGGGCAAGGCGCTGACCGGCGGTTACCTGACGATGGCGGCGACTTTGTGCACGCCTCGGGTGGCCGACGGGATCTCGCGGGGGGAGGTCCCGGTGCTCGCGCACGGTCCCACCTTCATGGGCAACCCGCTGGCCGCGTCGGTGGCCTGCGCCTCGATCGGGCTGCTGCTCGGGCAGGACTGGCTCGCGGAGGTCAAACGGATCGAGGTGGCGCTGCGGGAGGGGCTCGCGCCGGCTCGTGCGCTCCCGGGCGTGAAGGACGTACGGGTCCTCGGCGCCATCGGGGTTGTCCAGCTGGACCACGAGGTCGACATGAAGGCCGCGACGGAGGCCGCCGTACGCGAGGGCGTGTGGCTGCGGCCGTTCCGCGACCTCGTCTACACGATGCCGCCGTACGTCACGGGCGACGAGGACGTGGCACGGATCGCGCACGCGGTGTGCGCGGCGGCGAAGGAGGGATGACATGCCGGTCCTGGTGATCACGGGCACGGGCACGGAGGTCGGCAAGACGGTGACCACGGCCGCCGTCGCCGCGGCGGCGCTCGCGGCGGGGCGGACGGTCGCCGTCCTGAAGGCCGCGCAGACCGGCGTACGGCCGGACGAGTCCGGGGACGCCGACGAGGTGGCCCGGCTCGCGGGTGCCGTGACGAAGGCCGAACTGGCCCGCTTTCCCGAGCCGTTGGCCCCGGCGACGGCCGCGCGCCGGGCCGCTCTCGAGCCGGTGCACCCTCCCGAGATCGCCGAAGCGGCCGCCAAACTGGCCACCGAGCACGACCTGGTGCTGGTGGAGGGGGCGGGCGGGCTGCTCGTCCGCTTCGACGACGAGGGCGGGACGCTGGCCGACGCGGCTGAGCTGCTGCGGGCGCCGGTCCTGGTCGTGGCGTCGGCGGGGCTCGGCACGCTGAACACCACGGACCTGACGGCCCGTGAACTCCGGCGCCGGGAGCTGGACTTGGCGGGTGTGGTGATCGGCAGCTGGCCCGACTCCCCCGATCTCGCCTCGCGTTGCAACCTCGCGGATCTGCCGGAGGTGTCCGGGGCTCCGCTGCTCGGCGCTCTGCCCGCCGGGTCCGGTGGGCTCGCTCCCGCCGACTTCCGGTCCGCGGCGCCGGGGTGGCTGGCACCGCGGCTGGACGGGACGTGGGACGCGGCGGCGTTCGGGGTGCGCGAGGCGCCCTGAGCGGCCTCTAGGGAACCTCGCTCTCGGCGATGAGCCGCACCAGTTCGATCCGGGAGCGGATGCCCAACCGGGTGAAGACGCCCCGCAGATGGTGGTCGATCGTGCGCGGGCTGAGGGCCAGGCGGGCGGCGATCTCGCGGTTGGTGGCGCCCTCGGCGACCATCCGGGCGACCAGCAACTGCTGTGCGGTGAGGCGTGCGGTGGGATTCACGGCGTGCGTCGGGGCGGCGCGGGCGCCCAGGGCGCGGAGTTCGGCGCGGGCCTGGGCCGCGCAGTGCGGTGCGCCGAAGTGGTCGAAGGCCTCCAGAGCGCTGTGGAGGCGGTCGCGGGCCTCCGTGCGGTGGCGCAGTCGGCGCAGGGCGCCGCCGAACAGCAGCTCTGTGCGGGCGCGTTCGAAGTCGCGGGTGCCGCGTGCGTGGAGGTCGAGGGCGGTGCGGTAGTGCTGGACCGCCTCCTCGCCGGGGGCCAGCAGGGCACGGCAGCGGGCGCTGAGGGCGAGGTCGTCGGGGCTTTGTACGGCCGTGGCCCAGCGGTGGTAGTCGGCGTGGGCACCGCGGGCGATCCTCGTGTCGTCGGTGCGGACCGCGGCCTCGACGTAGTGCGGGGTGGCCAGATGCCGGATGGCGCGGTGGCCGTGCCCGGGGCCGAAGCCGGCGAGGGCACGCAGTCGGGCCGCGGCGCCCGCGAAGCGGCCGTCGGTGAGATCGAGGAAGGCCAGCGCCCACTGGGCGAGGGCGGCGGGCAGGCCGAGGCCCCGGGCGAGGGCGTACGACCGTGCGGCGGCGGCGCGTTCGCGGCAGACGTCGGCGTCCCCGGTGATCGCCGCGAACATGGCGAGGGCGGCCTGGAGATGACAGGCCCCGTTGTCCTGGCCGGTGGCGTACGCCAGGTGCAGGGCCTCGGTCGCGGCGGCCTGTCCTGCCTGCGGGCGGCCGGTCCAGAAGTCGGCGTAGGCGCGGAACTCCATCGCCTGCGCCACGACGGCCGTCGCACCCCGGGCACGGCCCGAGGCGGCGGCGCGGAGGGTCGCGGTGGCGGCGCGGGTGTGGTCGCCGAGCAACAGGGCGGCGATACCGGCGTGGACGAGGAGGGTGGGGTCGCCGCCGGGACCGCTGCGGCCGGCCGCAGCCTGGAGGAGGTCGCGGGCGTCCTCGTAGCGCCCCTCGAAGGCCGCCGCGAGTCCGCCCAGCGTGCCGGGCGGGGCGATGTCCATCCGTCCGGCGAGCCGGGCGGCCTCTCGGCAGCGGCGCAGGTCGCCCGTGTAGACGGCGGCTTCGGTGGCGCGGGCGAGGAGATGGGTGGCGGGGTCCAGGGGCGTCCCGCCGTCACCTGGTGTCCCACCCGTCTCTGGAGAATCGTTCCCTCTTCCAGGTCTGGCCCGTTGTGCCGCCGACCCCAGGAGCGCGTCGAACGCTTCCGTGGCGTTGCCCGCGCGCAGCGCGAACAGGCCCGTCAGGGCGTCGTCGGCCGTGCCGTCGGCTGCGAGACGGCGGGCCCGGTCGCCGTCGCCGGCCTGCCAGGCGTCGGTGGCGGCACGTGTCACCAGGCGGGAGCGTTCCGACGGGTCCGGACAGAGCGCGGCGGCCCGCTCCAGCAGGGTCCGCGCCAGGGAGAGTTGGCCGGTACGGCGGGCCTTGTCCGCCGAGCCGCGCAGCTCCGCCGCGAGCCGTCCGCTGGGGCCGAGGGCGCCCGCGCCCCGGTGCCAGGACCGGCGAGGCGTCTCGCCCTCGCCGTGCAGCACGCGGGCCAGCAGGCGGTGCACGTCACGGCGGTCGGCCGGGGAGCCGGACTCATAGGCGGCGATCCTCGTCCAGGCGTTCCGGAAGACCACCCCGCCGGCACTCGCGTGCGCCACGCCGGCCGACTCCGCGGTCTCCAGCGCACGCGTGTCCAGGCGGGCGGCGGTCACCGCGCGCAGGAAGGCGTGGGTGGTGACCGGGTACTGGTCGGCCGCCGCGAGAAGCAGCAGGAGGCGGGTGTCGTCGGGCAGTGCCCGGATCTCCGCGCGCAGGGTGCGCAGCAGTGCGGGGGCGAGCTCGGCGGGTTCGGTCGGCAGCGGGTCCAGGCCGGCCGTCTGACGGTCGGTCAGCAGGGTCACGAGTTCGGCGGCGGCGCGCGGATCGCCGTAAACGGAATGCAGCAGCCGCACCCTGACGCCCTCGGGAAGCGCCGAGATCACGCGCCGCGGTGGCGAAGTGCGGGTCTGAGGCGGAGGGTTCACCGGAGTCACCACGCCACTCACGTTACTGGCGAGTTAATTGACCCGTAAAGACCGGCGATTTCGCCGATGCGGCGCGCGTAGACCCGGCCCGACACTCCTGACAACCCCACCCGTTTCAGGAGGCATCATGCAGCGCTTCGGGCGTCGCATCGCCGCGGCCGCCACGGCCGTGGTCTCTTCTCTCCTTCTGTCACTCTCCTTCGCCGCGGTCCCCGCTCACGCGGCGACCCACAACCCGATCGTGTTCGTGCACGGCCTCAGCAGTGACGCGAGCAGCTGGGACGACTGGATCGCCGACTTCAAGGCGGACGGCTACACCGCGTCCGAACTGGACGCCTGGTCGTACAGCTGGTCGCAGTCGAACGTGACCACCGCCCAGCAGCTGGCCACCGAGGTCCAGCGGGTGCTCAAGGCGACCGGCGCCTCGAAGGTCGACCTGGTCGTCCACTCGATGGGCGCGCTGAGCTCCCGCTACTACCTGAAGAACCTCGGCGGGACGGCGTACGTGGACGACTTCGTCTCGGCCGCCGGCGTCAACCACGGGACGACCACGGCCTCTTGGTGCTCCTGGCTGTACACCTCGTGCGCGGAGATGTACACCGGCAGCTCCTTCCTCACCGCCCTCAACTCCGGCGACGAGACGCCGGGCAGCGTCTCCTACGCCAGCTACTGGTCCAACTGCGACGACGCGCTCACCCCGGACACCACGGCGATCCTGAGCGGTGCGACGAACGTCGAGGTCGGGTGCGTCTCGCACACCGACATGAACAACGACCACGGCGTCTACGAGCAGGTGCGCGACTTCGTGCAGTAAGCGCCGGCGGGGGTGCGACGGGGTCCCGCGGGGGACAATCGCGGTAGGACCAGTCCTGTGAGGGAGGCTGTCATGCCGCTACGGTCCGCCGACGCCGGCAAGGTGTCCCGGGATCCCGTCCACCATCCGCTGTTCGCCCGGTACTACGCCCGGGTCAGTGTCGCCGCCGAGACCCGGATGGGCATGGCCGGTGTGCGTGAGCGGCTGCTCGCCGGCCTTTCCGGGCGGGTGATCGAGATCGGCGCGGGCAACGGTCTGAACTTCTCGCACTATCCGCGCGCGGTCTCCGAGGTCGTGGCGATCGAACCGGAGCGGCGACTGCGGCGGTTGGCGGTGGAGGCCGCTCTGCGCTCCGAGGTACCGGTCGACGTGGTGCCCGGGGCGGCGGAGGCACTGCCGGTCAAGAGCGAGGCCTTCGACGCCGTGGTGATCTCGCTGGTGCTGTGCAGTGTGCGCGATGTGCCGCGCGCGCTGGGCGAGGTGCGGCGGGTGCTGCGCCCCGGCGGGGTCGTACGGTTCTTCGAGCACGGCAGCGGCGGCGGCGCGGCGATGCGGTTCACTCAGCGCGCCCTGGACCGCACGCTGTGGCCCCCGCTGAACGGCGGCTGCCATCTGGGCCGGGACCCGATCGGGGCGCTGCGGGACGCCGGGTTCGAACTGGGTCCCTATCGGCGGGTGTTGATGCCGGAGAAGGGGCCGACGCTGCCCACGTCGTTCTGTGTGCTGGGCACCGCGTGGCGGCCCCCGCTGCGGGAAAGCTGATCACAGCGTCCACTTGCGCAGCTCGCGCGCGATGTCGTGCACCGAGGCGTCGCCCTTCTTGGCCACCTTGGCGAGATCACGGACGAGCACCGGCGAGGTGACGACCCTGAGGCCGCTGGCGACGAGGTAGGCATAGGCGACCGCGCAGGCGAAGAGCGCGTTGGTGCGCTCCAACGCCGGGACGTGGATGAGGAGTTGCAGCAGCGCGGCGGCGCGCAGGTGTGGGCTGTCGTAGACGGGGATGTCGAAGATCTCGGCCTCGTGCCGTGCCACGGCGGCGACCAGGGCGCCCCAGTCGGTGACCTGGGGGTCGCCCGGGGTCTTCTGCTCGGCGAGCATGAGCAGCCAGGCGAGATCGATGTGCAGATCGCTCAACGACCCTCGTCTTCCTTGCTCTCCCTGCCGAACTCCTCCGCGAAGACGGATTCGTACTCCTTCATGAAGTCGGCCGCGGCCTCGACGAAGGTCTGACCGGCCTCTCCGCTGTCCTTCATGACCAGTTCCTCGATGTAGCGGTTCACGCTCACGCCTCGGGCGAGGGCACGTTCACGGGCGGCGCGGGCGGTGCCCTCGTCCACCCGCACGTTCAACTGAGTCTTCGCCATACCTCGAAGCTAGCGCCGAAACGCTAGCACTGGCAAGAGGGGCCTCCGGGGCCATCAGGTGCCCCTTACACGGGTATCAGGGGCCCGACCTGGGGTGGAGGCCGCCTCGACCGCAAGGGGGATATCGGGTGTGGGCCGGATCACACTACCCTCGGCCTCATGGCAACTGCTACGGAGGACGCCCCAGGCACCGCTCCGGCCGACGGGATCGCGGCCCGCGCCCGCGGTCTGACCAAGGCGTACGGCTCGGGCGAGACGGCCGTGCTCGCCCTGGACTCGGTGGACGTGGACATCGCTCGCGGCCGCTTCACCGCGGTCATGGGGCCCTCGGGCTCCGGGAAGTCCACGCTGATGCACTGCCTGGCGGGGCTCGACAACGTGTCGGCCGGTCAGGTGTGGCTCGGCGACACCGAGATCACAGGGCTGAAGGAGCGCGAGCTGACCCGGTTGCGCCGGGACCGGATCGGGTTCATGTTCCAGTCGTTCAACCTGATCCCTACGCTGAACGCGGCCGAGAACATCACCCTGCCCATGGACATCGCGGGCAAGAAGCCCGACGAGAAGTGGCTGGACCAGGTCATCGACACGCTGGGGCTCCGGGACCGGCTGAGGCACCGGCCCTCGCAGCTCTCCGGCGGTCAGCAGCAGCGGGTGGCCTGTGCCCGGGCGCTGGCCTCCCGGCCCGAGCTGATCTTCGCGGACGAGCCGACCGGCAACCTCGACTCGCGGGCGGGCCTTGAGGTCCTGGGGTTTCTGCGCGAGGCCGTGGACCAGCTCGGGCAGACCGTGGTCATGGTCACCCACGATCCGGGCGCCGCCGCCCACTCCGACCTGGTGCTCTTCCTCGGGGACGGGCGGATCGTGGACGCGATGGAACGGCCCACGGCGGAGGCCGTGCTGGAGCGCATGAAGCGGTTCGACGTGATCCGGAGCCAGTTCGAGGACGCCCCGGACGGCGGCCGGTCCGGCGACGTGACCCTCGACAAGGACTGAACCGTGCTGAAGGCGACCCTCCGCAGTTTCCTCGCCCACAAAGGACGGCTGCTGCTCTCCGCGCTGGCCGTGGTCCTGTCCGTGGCCTTCGTCTCGGGCAGCCTGATCTTCTCCGACACGCTGAGCCGCACCTTCGACCGGCTCTTCGCCTCGACCGCGCCCGACCTCACCGTCAGCCCCAAGGAGGACCTGAGCGAGGCCATCCCGTCGGGGACGACGGCCACCCTGCCGGCCGCGCTCACGGACCGGGTGGCCCGGGTCGACGGGGTCGCCGCCGCGCGCTTCGACGCCGAGGACGACGGGATCACCGTCGCCGACTCCGAGAACGAGTCGGTGGGCCCGACCACCGGCGCCCCCACGATCGGCACCGACTGGAACCCGACCTCGCGCAGCCCCGTGAAGCTCACCTCGGGTCATGCGCCGCACGGCGGGGACGAGGCCCTCCTCGACTCGGAGACCGCCGACCGCAAGAACCTGCGCATCGGCGATCCGCTCACCGTGATCGCGGCGCCGGGCTCCTTCAAGGTGCGGATCGTCGGCATCGTCACGTTCACCACCACCAACCCCGGTGCCACCCTGCTGTTCCTGGACCCGCCGACCGCGCAGACGAGGCTGCTCGGTTCCCCGAAGGCCGCCACCAGCATCTCGGTCGACGCCGCCGAGGGTGTCAGCAACGACCAGCTCAAACAGCGCGTGGCCGCCGCGCTCGGCACGGGCACCTACGAGTACCGGACCGCCGACGAGCAGGCGAAGTCGGACGTGGACCAACTGGGCGGGTTCCTCGACGTCATCAAGTACGTCATGCTCGGCTTCGCGGGCATCGCCGTCCTGGTCGGTGTCTTCCTGATCGTCAACACCTTCTCGATGCTGATCGCCCAGCGCACCCGTGAACTGGGCCTGTTGCGCGCGCTCGGCGCCGACCGGCGCCAGGTCCGCCGCTCGGTACTCACCGAGGCCACCCTCCTCGGCCTGGTCGGCTCCACGGTCGGGCTCGGCACCGGCATCGGCCTCGCCGTCGGGCTCATCGCCCTGATGAACGCCATCGGCATGAACATCCGGACCAGCGAGATGGTCATCGGCTGGGGCACACCCGTCGCGGCCTACGTCGTCGGCGTGGGCGTCACCTTCGTCGCGGCCTATCTCCCGGCCCGGCGGGCGGCGGGCGTCTCCCCCATGGCGGCGCTCGCGGACGCCGAGATCGCCGGGATCGGACGGCCGCTTAAGGTCCGCGCGATCGTCGGCGGCCTGGTGGGAGCGGCGGGCGCGGCCGCGCTCGTCGGATGCGCGGTCTCGTCGAGGACGGCCACCGCGGCTTCCCTGCTGGGCCTCGGTGTCGTGTTGACCCTCCTCGCGACCGTGATCGCGGGCCCGCTGCTGGTGCGCCCGGTGATCCGGGTGCTGGGCGGGGCCTTCCCCGCCCTCTTCGGCTCTGTCGGGCGGATGAGCCAGCGCAACGCCCTGCGCAACCCCCGCCGCACCGGCGCCACCGCGGCAGCCCTCATGGTCGGGCTCGCCCTGGTCGGCGGGATGTCCGTGGCGAGCGCCTCCATGTCCAAGTCCTTCGACGACCAGATCGACAAGACCCTGGGCGCCGACTTCGTCGTACAGAACGGCAACTTCCTGCCGTTCCCGCAGGAGGTCACGGACGCGGTGCGCGACACCGAGGGCGCCGGGCTCGTCGTACGGTCGAGGTTCGCGCCCGTCGCCGTACGGCTGCCGGACGGCAGGCGGGTCGAGACGACCGCCGCGGGGTACGACCCGCAGCTCGACGAGGTCGCCCACATCACCTACGCGCAGGGTGACACCGCGGCCGCGCTGGCGTCCGGGCACCTGGCCATGGACCTGGACTTCGCCCGCGACCACGACGTGAAGGTGGGCAGCAGGATCCCGGTCGAGTTCCAGGGCGGCCGCAGGACCGAGCTGGCGGTGGGCGCCCTCACCGACCAGGACTCCGCGGACGGGTTCGGTACGCAGGGCGGCATCTACTTCGGCCTGGACACCCTGGAGCGGTTCGCGCCGGGCGGCCAGGACTCCGCGCTGTACGTCAACGCCTCCTCCGGCACCGGCGCCGACCGGCTGCGGGCCGGACTGGAGCAGACCCTCGACCCGTATCCGCAGGTCCAGGTGCGTGATCTGGCCGACTACAAGGACCTGGTGCACGACCAGATCGCCGTCCTGCTCTATCTCGTGTACGCGCTGCTCGGGCTCGCGATCGTCATCGCGGTGCTCGGCGTGGTCAACACCCTTGCCCTGTCGGTCGTGGAGCGCACCCGGGAGATCGGGCTGCTGCGCGCCATCGGGCTCGCCAGGCGGCAGTTGCGCCGGATGATCCGGTTGGAGTCGGTGGTGATCGCGGTCTTCGGAGCGGTGCTCGGGCTCGCGCTCGGGCTGGTGTGGGGCGTGTGCACCCAGCAGGTCCTCGCCCTGCAGGGCATGAACGCGCTGGCGATCCCCTGGGGCACGATCGTCGCGGTCGTCGTCGGCTCCGCGGTGGTGGGCATCGTGGCGGCACTGCTGCCGGCGTTGCGTGCATCGCGCATGAACGTACTGGCGGCGATCGCGCACGAATGATGCAATCGCTGGGCAGACAACTCAAGTCGCTTACCGCTGAGGAGAGTTCATGCCCGGCCCCGTTCAGTCCCGCCCCTTCCGCTTCGCCGTCAACCTGACCGCCGCCGCCACCGACGAGGACTGGCGCACCAAGTGCCGGCAGGCCGAGGAACTCGGCTACGACGTGATCCTGGTCCCCGACCATCTCGGCAAGGTCGCGCCCTTCCCCGCACTGGTCGCGGCGGCGCAGGTCACCGAACGGCCGCGGCTCGGCACCTTCGTCCTCAACGCGGGCTTCTGGAACCCGACGCTGCTCGCCCGCGAGGTGGCCACCGTGGACGCCCTCACCGGCGGCCGTCTCGAACTCGGCCTGGGCACCGGCTATGTGCAGTCCGAGCACGACCAGGCAGGGCTGCCGTTCGGTGCGGCGGGTGAGCGGGTGGACCATCTCCAGCACACCGTCGAGGAGTTGGAGCGACTGCTGTCCTCGGCGGACCATGTGCCGCAGCCGGTCCAGCGGCCCCGGGTGCCGCTGCTGATCGGCGGCATCGGCAACCGCATGCTGAAGCTGTCCGCCGACCACGCCGACATCGCGGCCTTCACCGGGGCCACCCTGGTGCCGGGCAACACCACCGGCAAGCTGATCCCGACCACGGCCGAGCAACTCGACGAGCGCGTCGCGCGCTACCGGCGGCTCGCCGAGGGCCGCAAGGAGCCGGCCGAACTGAACCTGCTCATCCAGATGGTGGTCGTCACCGACGACCGCGAGGCCGTGGCCACGCCGTTCCTGCACCGGGTGCCCGACCTGACCCTCCAGCAGGCGCTCGACCTGCCCATCATGCTGATCGGCACGGTCGAGGAGATCGTCGCGCAGGTGCTTGCACAGCGCGAGCGGTACGGCTTCACGTATCTGACGGTGCTGGAGGCGTCCATGGAGGCGTTCGCGCCGGTGATGGAGGAGTTGCGCGGGCGGTGACGGTCAGGGCCCACCTGGCCGACCTGCCCACCGGACCACAACCGGACCTCAAGCGTTACGGATCCGAACCAACGACCACACGGGGACGCAAAACACCCGTCCGACGGTGGAGGCGTTCACGGAGTCGCCGGTGGGGATCTCCCGCCGGGACCGCGAGGAGGCCGGGCGTTGGGGATCGAGCAGTTGTCCATGTACGGGTACGCGTCGAAGGCGGAGGTCCTCGCGGACGCGCGGCGGTACTGGAACCCGGACAAGACGGAGTTCTGGCAGGCGGAGGGCGTTCCGCTGGTCGTCGGTGAGCGCAGCGGCTACCGGCTGACCGACGTCGACGGGCACGAGGTCATCGACGTGCACCTCAACGGCGGCACCTACAACCTGGGCCACCGCAATCCCGAGCTGGTCCGCACACTGACCGACGCGGTCCAGCAGGTGGACATCGGCAACCACCACTTCCCGACCCCGGGGCGCGCCGCGCTGGCCCGGCGGCTCGTCGAGGCGACCCCCGGTGCCGCCAAGGCCGTCTTCGGATCCAGCGGCGGCGAGGCGGTCGACGTGGCGCTGAAGAGCGCGCGGTACGCCACCGGCCGCCGCCGGATCGTGTCGGTGGTGAAGGCGTACCACGGACATACCGGGCTGGCCGTGGCCACGGGCGACACCCGGTTCTCGCAGCTGTTCCGGTCGGACAACCCGGCCGAGTTCACGCAGGTGCCGTTCAACGACCTGGACGCGATGACCACCGCGCTCGGCGGTGCGGACGTCGCCGCCGTGATCATGGAGACGGTCCCCGCGACCTACGGCTTCCCCACCCCCGAGCCCGGCTACCTCGAAGGCGTCAAGCGGGCCTGCGAGGACACCGGCACCCTCTACATCGCCGACGAGGTGCAGACCGGCCTCGGCCGGACCGGGGAGCTGTGGGGCGTGTACGCGGAAGGCGTCACCCCCGACATCCTGGTGACCGGCAAGGGGCTCGGCGGTGGCCTGTACCCGGTGAGCGCCGCCCTGCTGGGCCCGGCGGCGAGCGGATGGCTGGAGCGGGACGGCTTCGCCCACATGGCCACCTTCGGGGGCGCCGAACTCGGCTGTGCGGTCGCCGCCAAGGTCCTGGAGATCACCCAGCGGCCCGAGACCCGGGAGAACGTCCGCCGGCGCATCGCGCAGGTCACCGAGGGGCTCGCCGACCTGCGCGCCGAGCTTCCGCACACCCTGACCGGGATCCGGCAGAAGGGCCTGGTCATCGGGCTGGAGTTCGGCGCCACCGGCGCGAAGCCCGTCATGACCGAGCTCTACCGGCAGGGCGTCTGGGCGATCTTCTCCACCCTCGACCCGGCGGTCCTCCAGTTCAAGCCGGGCCTGCTGCTCACCGAGCCGGAGACCGCGGAGATCCTGGCCCGGCTGCGGACCGCCGTACGGAAGGTGGCCGCACATGGCTGACACCTGGGACCAGCAGGTCACCCCGGCGCTGCGGGCGTACGGCCTGGACACGGTTCTCACGGACGCCCGGCTGCTGAGCCTGTCCGAGAACGCGACCTATCTGTGCGCCTTCGCCGACTCCCCCGCTCCCCTGGTCCTGCGTCTGCACCGTCCCGGGTTCCGCACGCAGGCGCAGATCCGCAGCGAGCTGACGTGGATCGAGCGGCTGCGCGCCGACGGCGCGGTCGCCACGCCCGCCGTGCTGCCGACCCCGTCGGGTGAGCCGGTCGCGACCTTCCCGGGCGCGGACGGGACACCCCAGCACGCGGCGCTGTTCGAGTTCGCGCCCGGCGCCGAGCCGGACACCACCGACTTCGCGGAGGTGATGGAGGTCGTCGGCCGGGAGACCGCCGCCCTGCACGAGCACGCGCGCGGGTGGCGGCGGCCGGACACCTTCACCCGGCCGGACTGGGACCTCGACAACCTGATCGGCACGGCCTCGCTGTGGGGGCGGTGGCGGGACAACCCGGACGTGGAGCGCGCATCCGGCGGTGCCGCCGTCCTCGCCCGGGCGGAGGCCAAGCTGGCCCGCGAACTCGACGCGTACGGCAGGAGCGAGGCCGTCTTCGGGCTCATCCACGGCGATTTGAGGGCCGCCAACCTGCTGGTCGCGCCGGACGGGGTGCGGCTGATCGACTTCGACGACTGCGGCACCGGCTGGTTCCTCTACGACCTGGCGTGCTCCCTGTCCTTCGTCGAGCACGACCCGCGCGTCGACGACTGGGTCGCCGCCTGGCTGCGCGGCTACAAGACGCGGCGCCCGCTGCGGGACGAGGACCTGCGGGCCCTCCCCGCCCTGGTGATGCTGCGCCGGCTGATGCTCGTCGCCTGGGTCCACAAGCGGGGCGACACGCCCTTCGCCGCCTCGCTGCGGCCGGAGTTCGCGGTCCGGTCGGTGGAACTCGCGGGCCGCTACCTGGCCGACGGCTACCTCACCGCCGTACGCCATGAGCACTGAGCCGGTGCGTGCCCCGCTCGGCCCGGCCGCCACCCGGGTCGCGGAGGGTGTGCTGGCGATGATCGGGCGCGGGGAGGTCAGCATGGGCGGCCGGCTGCCCCCGGAGCGGCGGCTGGCGATGGTCTTCGGCGCGAGCCGGGAGGCCGTGCGCAGCGCCCTGGCGCGGCTCGAAGCGGACGGCGAGGTGCGCCGGCTCCGGGGCAAGGCGGGCGGCACCTTCGCCCTGCACCCCAACCCCAACTGGCCCGTCTACAGCTGGAGTCGTCTCGCACACGGGCACGACCGGGTGGTGGCCCGGCAGCCGGGCGTCGACGTGAACGTCCCCGCCCTTCTGCAGCACCAGCGTTTCGAGGTCGCCACCCGGGTCGTGTCCACGGGGATCGGGTGTGGCGACCCCGAGGTCTGTGCCGCGCTCGGCCTGCCGGACGGCTCCGCGACGGTGGCGATCGAGCGGGTGCGGCTCGCGGACGGGGTGCCGCTCTCGTGGGAACGGCTGTTCGTGTCGGCGCGGCGCTTCCCCGGGATCCTGGACCATGACCTCACCGGCTCCCTGTCCCAGTTGTTCCACCACGTCTACGGCGTCACGGCCGCCACGGTCTCGGAGCGCATCCGCGTCCGCCTCGCCGAGCGCCACCACGCGGACCACCTCGACGTGTCGGTCGGCCAGCCGCTGCTGGCGATCACCCGGACGTCGTACGACCAGCACAAGGCGCCCATGGAGTTCTCCCGCGACCTCTTCCGGGCCGACCGCACCGAGCTCCACGTCACTTCGCCGAGCAGACATCCCAGAGAACGAGGAACACCATGAGTCACCGGACCAGGAAAGTCGCCGTCGTCGGCGGTACGCGCGGTATCGGCGCCGCCATCACCTCGACCTTCGTACGCGGCGGACACGACGTGGTGCTGACCGGGCGGGCCGTCCCGGACGCCACCGTGGAGAAGTTCCGCGCCGAGAGCACGCGGACTGGGCAGACCGTCGAGGCGGTCTCCCTCGACTCCGCCGCGCCGGACTCGGCACAGCGGCTGGCCGGCGCGGTGTCGTCGCTGCTCGGCGGCCTGGACGTGCTGTGCCTGAACGCGGGCGTCTTCCCGAACAAACCGCTCGCGGAGCTGACGTACACCGACATCCGTGAGGTCTTCGCGGTGAACGTGGAGAGCCAGATGCTCGCCGTCGCGGCCTGCCTTCCCCTGCTGCGGGAGTCGGCAGCCGGGCGGGTGGTGCTCACCTCGTCGATCACCGGCCCGGTCACCGGGTTCCCCGGCTGGAGTCACTACGCGGCGAGCAAGGCCGCCCAGCTCGGGTTCATGCGCACGGCGGCGCTCGAACTCGCCCCCTACGGGATCACCGTGAACGCGGTGGCCCCCGGGAACGTCGCGACCGAGGGCCTCGACGGCATGGGCGACGCCTACCTCGCGCAGATGACGGCGACGATCCCGCTCGGCCGCCTCGCCCGGCCCCAGGAGATCGCCGACGCGGTCGAGTTCCTGGCGAGCGAGCGGGCATCGTTCGTCACGGGCCAGGTGATCACGGTCGACGGCGGCCAGACCCTGCCGGAGTCGCCGGAGGCGGTGTTGCCGACGGGGGCGGCCGCGCCGAGCTGATGCGGGTGTCCAGACGTCGGCCGGGACGCGCCTCGTACGGCCGACGCCGAGAAACGGCTCGCCAGACGATCCGGCGCTCTGCTTGGCTCACCCCATGAGCGATCTCCACATCCGCCACGCCACCCTCGCGGACATCGACACCGTGCTGGGGTTCTGGCGCGACGCCGCCGAAGGAACCAGCATCAGCGACGACCAGGACGGCATGAACCGGCTCCTCACCCGCGACCCCGAAGCGCTGATCCTCGCCGAGCTGGACGGCGAACTGGTCGGCACGGTGATCGCGGGCTTCGACGGCTGGCGGTGTCATCTGTACCGGCTCGCGGTGCACCCGGAGCGCCGGCGGCGGGGCATCGGCTCGGCGCTGCTCACGGCCGCCGAGGAGCGCTTCGTACAGCTCGGCGGGCGGCGCGGGGACGCGATGGTGCTGGTGCGCAACGAGACCGCGCAGCACGCGTGGCGCGCGGCGGGGTATGCGCCCGAGGAAAAGTGGCGGCGCTGGGTGAAGCCCTTCGCCGGGTAGGACGGGCGATCCTGGGGACCCTGTCCGATCATGGGACGGAGGTGACCCGATGACCGAAGTGCTCCTCCTGCTGGTCGCGATCCTGCTCTCGCTGGCCTGCGGTGCCTTCGTGGCCGCGGAGTTCTCGCTGACCACGGTCGAGCGCGGGCAGCTGGAACGCGCGGTGGAGCGCGGCGAACGGGGTGCTTCCGGCGCCCTGAAGGCCGTACGGAATCTGACGTTCCAGCTGTCGGGCGCGCAGCTCGGGATCACCGTCACCAACCTGGTCGTCGGCATGCTCGCCGAACCGTCGATCGCGGCGCTGATCGCGGGACCCCTGGAGTCGCTGGGCGTCTCGCGGTCCACGTCCCGGTCGCTGGCGCTGGTGATCGGCACCGGGTTGTCGACGGTGTTCCTGATGGTGGTCGGCGAGCTGGTGCCCAAGAACTGGGCGATCTCCTCACCGCTGGCGGTGGCCAAGCGGGTGGGCACCGCGCAGAGCTGGTTCAGCGCGGCCTTCCGCCCCTTCATCACGCATCTCAACAACACCGCCAACCGGGTCGTACGACGGTTCGGCCTGGAGCCCGCCGAGGAGCTGGCCTCCGCGCGCGGGCCGCAGGAACTGGCCGCGCTGGCCCGGCACTCCGCGCGCGCGGGTGCCCTGGAGGCGGACACCGCCGAGCTGTTCGTACGGACGCTCAACCTCGCCGACCTGACCGCGGAGAACGTGATGACCCCGCGGGTCCAGGTGATCGCCCTGGACGTCCAGGCGACCTGCGAGGACGTGGCGAACGTCACGCGCGCGACCGGGCTGTCCCGGTTCCCGGTCTACCGCGGCGGCCTCGACTCGGTCGTGGGCATCGCACACATCAAGGACGTCCTCGCGGTGCCGGCCGAGCGACGCCCCCGGGCCTCGGTCGCCGAGCTGCTGCGCGAGCCGCTGCTGGTGCCCGAGTCGCTGACCGTGGACCGGCTCCTGGACCGGCTGTCCGGCAGGCGCACGATGGCGGTCGTCATCGACGAGTACGGCGGTACGGCGGGCGTGGCGACCCTGGAGGACATCGTCGAGGAGGTCGTCGGCGAGGTCCGGGACGAGCACGACCCGCACGAGACACCCGATCTGGCCCCCGCGGGCACCGACGACGAGGGCAGGGAGCTGTTCCGGGCCGACGGTTCGGCACGGACGGACCAGCTCGAGCGCGTGGGGCTGCGGGCGCCCGAGGGCCCGTACGAGACGCTGGCCGGTCTGATAGCGACGGAGCTCGGCCGGATTCCGGCCGCCGGCGACTCGGTGGACGTCGCCGGCTGGCGGCTCGACGTGGTGGACGCGCAGGGGCGCCGGGCGGCGCAGGTGCTGCTGCACGCGCCCCTGGAGGACGGTTCGGCGCGGGAGGTCGAGTCATGAGCGCGGTCCAGGCGCTGGAGGAGCGGGCCGGGTTCCCGGGGGACGGCACCGCGTTCCGGGAGGAGGGGACGAGGTCTCCGGGCGAGGGGTCCAGGTCTTGGGGCGAGGGGGCCCGGGCTCCGGGCGAGGGGGCCCGGGCTCCGGGCGAGGGGACCAGGTCTCCGGGCGAGGGGACCAGGTCTCCGGACGACGGCACCAGGTCTCCGGACAACGGGACCCAGGCTCCGGACGACAGCACCAGGTCTCCGGGCGAGGGGTCCAGATCTTGGGGCGAGGGGGCCCGGGCTCCGGGCGAGGGGACCAGGTCTCCGGACGACGGCACCAGGTCTCCGGACAACGGGACCCAGGCTCCGGACGACAGCACCAGGTCTCCGGACAACGGGACCCAGGCTCCGGACAACGGGACCCAGGCTCCGGACGACGGGACCCGGGCTCCAAGGGAAGGGGCCCGGTCATGACCGTCGTCCAGTTGCTGATCGGTCTCGCGACCCTCGTCGTCAACGCCTTCTTCGTGGGCGCCGAGTTCGCGCTGATCTCCGTGCGCCGCAGCCAGATCGAGCCGTACGCCGAGCAGGGCGACCGGCGTGGGAAGAGCGTGCTGTGGGGCCTTGAGCACGTCTCCGCGCTGATGGCGGCCGCGCAGCTCGGGATCACCCTGTGCACGCTGGTCCTGGGTGTGGTCGCGGAACCGGCCATCGCGCATCTGCTGGAGCCGGTGTTCCACGCGGTGGGCGTGCCGAAGGGCGCGGGGCACGTGGTGTCCTTCGTGATCGCGCTGACCCTGGCGACCTATCTGCACATGCTGCTCGGCGAGATGGTCCCGAAGAACATCGCGCTCGCGGAGCCGGTGCGCACCGCGCTGCTCCTGGGGCCGCCGCTGGTGACCCTGGCCCGTGGACTGCGCCCGGTGATCTTCGCGATCAACGCCTTCGCGAACGCCCTGCTGAAGCTGCTGCGCGTGGAGACGAAGAACGAGGTCACGGCCACCTTCTCGGACGCCGAGCTGGCCCGGATCGTACGGGACTCCGGCGAGGCGGGCCTGATCGACGAGCGGGCGAGGGAGCGTCTGCACGACGCGCTGGAGCTGGGGCGGCGGCCCGTGCGGGACGTGGTGCTGCCGCTCGAACGGGTCGTCTACGCGCGCGTGGGCGTCACACCGGAGCGGCTGGAGGCGCTGTCGAACGAGTCCGGGTTCTCGCGCTTCCCGGTGGTGGACGAGGGACGCAGGATCGTCGGCTATCTGCACGTCAAGGACGCGTTGGACGCCTCCCCGCGGGACCTGGCCTTCCCGGTGCGGGACATGCGGCCGATCGCCACGATCCGGGAGACCACACCCCTGGACGACGTGCTCACGGCGATGCGGCGCAGCCGGACGCATCTGGCCGCGGTACTGGGCGCGGACGGGCGGCTGGCCGGACTGGTGACGATGGAGGACGTGCTCAGGGAGCTGTTCGGGAGGCAGGTGTGAGGGGCGGCCGAGGCGGTCGAGGCCGACCGACCGACGGGTATGTGCACCGGTTACCATTTCTTCCGTCATGCAGACGAATCCCACACACACCAGCCTGGTCGCGGTCGGCGACTCCTTCACCGAGGGCATGTCGGACCTGTTGCCGGACGGCTCCTACCGCGGCTGGGCCGACCTCCTGGCCGGCCGGATGGCCGCCGTCACGCCCGGTTTCCGGTACGCCAACCTCGCGGTGCGCGGCAAACTGATCAAGCAGATCGTCGACGAGCAGGTCGACGTGGCGGCGGCGATGCAACCCGACGTGATCACGCTGGTGGGCGGGCTGAACGACACCCTGCGACCCAAGTGCGACATGGGACAGGTCCGCGCCCTGCTCACGGAGGCCGTGGAGCGGCTCGCCCCGTCCTGCAAGCAACTCGTGCTGATGCGCAGCCCCGGCCGCCAGGGTCCCGTCCTGGAGCGCTTCCGGCCCCGCATGGAGGAGCTGTTCGAGGTCGTCGACGAGCTGGCGTCCCGGCACGGCGCCGTGGTCGTCGACCTGTACGGCGCGGCGTCGCTGTCCGACCCGCGGATGTGGGACGTGGACCGGCTGCATCTGACGTCCGAGGGCCATCTCCGGGTCGCCGAGGCCGTGTGGCAGACCCTCGGCTACGACCCCGAGGACACCGAGTGGCGCACGCCGCTGCCCGCCACCGTGCCGCCGAAGTGGCTGGCCCGCCGGATAGCGGACGTCCGGTTCACCCGCCAGTACCTGCTGCCGTGGATCGGCCGACGCCTCACGGGCCGCTCCTCCGGCGACGGCCTCCCGCCGAAGCGCCCCGACCTCCTGCCGTACGAGCGGTAGGACGGCGTGGACGTCGTGCACACGCGCGTGGTCAACGTCAGGGGCCGGCTCCACGAATACGGCCCCCGGCTGGAACACGCGCCCGCGGACCTGGTCTACGTCGGCCGCCGCTGGACGATGGGCGGCTGGGACCTGCCGAAACACCCCCTGTACAACCCCTTCGCCTACGACACCGCCACGCGCCGTCGGGACGGCACGCGGGCCGAGGTGATGGCGAGGTACCGGGCGTATCTCCTTGAGCGGCCGGATCTGCTCGCTCTGGTGCCCGAACTGCGGGGCAGGGCGCTGGCCTGCTGGTGCGCGCCCGAACTCTGCCACGCCGGTGTCCTGGCGGAGCTCGCGGACACGCTCTCGTAGGTTCCGACGAAGGGGCCCTGGCACTGGCCTGCACGAATCGCCAGTAGAATCCGTACACGTGACTTCCGCTCCCGCCAAGCCCCGCATCCCGAACGTCCTCGCCGGACGCTACGCCTCCGCCGAGCTCGCCACGCTCTGGTCGCCCGAGCAGAAGGTGAAGCTGGAGCGCCAGCTCTGGCTCGCCGTGCTGCGGGCCCAGAAGGACCTCGGGATCGAGGTGCCGGAGCAGGCGCTCGCCGACTACGAGCGGGTCCTGGACACCGTCGACCTGGCCTCCATCGCCGAGCGCGAGAAGGTCACGCGGCACGATGTGAAGGCGCGGATCGAGGAGTTCAACGACCTCGCCGGCCACGAGCAGGTCCACAAGGGCATGACGTCCCGGGACCTCACGGAGAACGTCGAGCAGCTGCAGATCCGGCTCTCCCTGGAGCTGATGCGCGACCGCACGGTGGCGGTGCTGGCGCGACTGGGCAAGCTCGCGGGCGAGTACGGCGAGCTCGTCATGGCCGGCCGCTCGCACAACGTGGCCGCGCAGGCCACCACCTTCGGCAAGCGCTTCGCGACCGCGGCGGACGAGCTGCTCGTCGCGTACGGCCGGGTGGAGGAGCTCCTCGGCCGCTACCCGCTGCGTGGCATCAAGGGCCCGGTGGGTACGGCTCAGGACATGCTGGACCTCCTGGGCGGGGACGCGTCGAAGCTGGCCGAGCTGGAGCAGCGGATCGCCGGGCACCTGGGCTTCTCGCAGGCGTTCACCTCGGTCGGCCAGGTCTACCCGCGCTCCCTGGACTACGAGGTCGTCACCTCGCTGGTGCAGCTGGCGGCGGCCCCCTCCTCGCTGGCGAAGACGATCCGGCTGATGGCCGGGCACGAGCTGGTGACCGAGGGCTTCAAGCCGGGCCAGGTCGGCTCCTCCGCGATGCCGCACAAGATGAACACGCGATCCTGCGAGCGCGTCAACGGCCTGATGGTCATCCTGCGCGGCTACGCCTCGATGACCGGCGAGCTGGCGGGCGACCAGTGGAACGAGGGCGACGTGTCCTGCTCGGTGGTGCGCCGGGTCGCGCTGCCGGACGCGTTCTTCGCGCTCGACGGTCTCCTGGAGACCTTCCTGACCGTGCTCGACGAGTTCGGCGCCTTCCCCGCCGTCGTCGCCCGCGAGCTGGACCGCTACCTGCCCTTCCTCGCCACCACCAAGGTACTGATGGGCGCCGTGCGTGCGGGTGTCGGCCGTGAGGTGGCGCACGAGGCGATCAAGGAGAACGCCGTGGCCTCCGCGCTCGCGATGCGTGAGCAGGGTGCCGAGCGCAACGAGCTCCTCGACAAGCTGGCCGCGGACGAGCGCATTCCGCTCGACCGGGCCGGACTGGACGCGCTGATGGCCGACAAGCTGTCCTTCACGGGGGCCGCGGCCGACCAGGTCGCCCTCGTGGTCGGCCGGATCGAGGAGATCGTCAAGCAGCACCCGGCGGCCGCGGGCTACGCGCCCGGCGCGATCCTCTGACACTCCTCACGCGATGGCCCGCTTCACCCCGGAGGAGCTGGAGGCCGCCCGCGACCGTCTCGTACCGGACGTCGTCGGGGACGGTCTCCATGTGCTGTTCTGCGGCATCAACCCCGGTCTGATGACGGCCGCGACGGGTCATCACTTCGCCCGGCCGGGCAACCGGTTCTGGCCGGTGCTGCACCTGTCCGGCTTCACGCCGAGGCTCCTGAAGCCGTCCGAGCAGCAGGAGTTGCTGTCGTACGGGCTCGGGATCACCAATGTCGTGGCCCGGGCGTCCGCGCGGGCCGACGAGCTGAGCGCGGCGGAGTACCGCGAGGGCGGGCGGCTGCTGGCGGAGAAGGTGGCACGGCTCAGGCCGCGGTGGCTGGCCGTGGTCGGGGTGACCGCCTACCGGGCGGCCTTCGACGACCGCAAGGCGCAAGTGGGACCGCAGGAGCGGACGATCGGGGACACGCGCGTGTGGGTGCTGCCCAATCCGAGCGGCCTCAACGCGCACTGGACGGCGGCGACGATGGCGGAGGAGTTCGCCCGGCTGCGGGTGGCGGCGGAGAGCGTTTAGCGGTCACACCGGGTCGATGTCGGAGGCCACCGCGAGCACATGGACCTCGTCGGACTCGTCCTTGTAGGCCACCCCGAGGGCGATCCAGCGGTCGGATCCCGGGGGCTGCCACAGGTTCAGATCGTCCGTCAGGATGCTCGTCATGTTCCACGGGTCGGGTATCTGCTCGCCGCGTTCAAGGCGCACCGTGAGTGTGCCCATCCCCCAGGGCTGGTGCTGCCTGCCCCAGCGGTCATCCAGTTCCTGCGCTATGCGGCTCCTGAGGGCGTAGAAGTCCTGCACGGCCGCCATCCGCCGCGACGCGTCACCGGCTCGCGTCCCGTGGCTCGCCTCCAACGACTCGATGCGGTATCCGGGGCCCGACCGGTAGGCGCCCGACCCGCCGTCCGCGGCGGCCAGGTCGCGGACGCACAGCGAGTCGATCGCGGCGAGGTACTTCGCGCTGTCCATGTGATCCAGTAAAGCGGTCGGCACTGACATTTGGCGGGGCGTCAGGCGACTTGTGCTGTCAGGCGTCCCTCCGGCGTACGCTCCACGCCCCCGCGGCGAGTGCCAGTGCGGTCCACAGCGCGGTGACTCCGAGTCCGGCCCACGGGCCAAGGGTTCGGTCGGAGGTCTCGTACAGGACGGCCTGCCCCGCCCTGTCGGGCAGGAAGTCGGCGATGCCCGCCCCCGCCGCGTCGCCGATCACGAACGAGACGACCAGGATGAACGGGATGATGAGCGAGAGCGCGCCCACACCACTGCGCAACAGGGCCGTGACACCCGCCGCGAACAGCGCCATCAGCGTCAGGTAGATCCCGCAGCCCACGACACCGCGTGCCTGTTCGCCCGTGGTGAGGCCGCTCGCCGCGTCCCCGAGCCCGGCCCGGGCCACGAGGAGGGCGGCGAAGGCGGTGACCAGCCCCACCACCAGCGTCGGTACGGCGATCGAGACCAGCTTCGCCGCGAACCACCGCCCGCGCCGCGGCACCGCGGCCAGTGTCAGCCGGAGCCCACCCCCGTGGAACTCCGAGGACACCGCCATGGCACCGAAGGAGACGGCCGCGATCTGGCCCGGCGCGACCCCGGACAACGCCATGAACAGCGGGTCGAACTCGGGGTCGGAGGTCTCGGAGACTCCCGCGATCGCCGAGAACGCGGTGGTCGCGGCGAACAGCGCGAGCAGTGCGCCGAGGAGCGAGCGCAGCGTACGGATCTTCAGCCACTCGGAGTGGAGGACGGGTGCGAAGGAACGGGCGGCGGGCGCGGATGACATGTCAGGCCTCCTGTGGCTGTGCGGTGAACTCGGTCTCGGCGGCCGTCAGATCGAGGTAGGCCTGCTCCAAGGTGCCTTCCTCGGCGGCCAGTTCGAGGATCGGTACACCCGCGGCGGAGGCGAGGCGGCCGACGTCCTCCACGCGCGCGTGGTGCACCGTCCAGTGCCCGTCCTCGTGTTCCTCGGCTTCGTGACCGTGGTGGGCGAGGGCGCTCTTGAGGGCGGCGGGGTCCGTCGTACGGATGCGGACGCTGGGCTGCACGCGTGCGTGGATGAACTCCCGCATCGGGGTGTCGGCGAGGAGACGGCCCCTGCCCAGGACGACGAGGTGGTCGGCGAAGGAGGCGGTCTCGTTCATGAGATGGCTGGAGACCAGGACCGTACGGCCCTGCGCGGCCAGTCGGCGCAGCAACTCGCGGATCCAGATGATGCCTTCGGGGTCGAGGCCGTTCGAGGGCTCGTCCAGCATGATCACCCGTGGGTCGCCGAGCAGGGCGCCCGCGATACCGAGCCGCTGCCGCATGCCCAGGGAGTACGTCCTGACCCGGCGCCGGGCGACCGAGGCCACCCCCGTCTCCTCCAGCACCTCGTCGACCCGGCGGTCGGGGATGCGGTTGCTCGCCGCCAGCGTGCGCAGGTGGTCGCGGCCGGTACGGGAGCCGTGCGCGGCCTGGGCGTCGAGCAGGGCGCCGACCTGGCGCAGGGGTTCGTCGAGCGTGGCGTAGGGACGGCCGGCGATCGTGGCTGTCCCGGAGGTCGGCCGGTCGAGGCCGAGGACGAGCCGCATGGTCGTGGACTTTCCGGCGCCGTTGGGGCCGAGGAAGCCGGTGACGCGGCCGGGCAGGACACGGAAGGTGACGTCGTCCACGGCGCGTCGGGTGCCGAACTCCTTGGTGAGGGCTTGGACTTCGATGCTGGTCATGGCAGCAGCCTGGCCGTTGGTGCGGTGACGGGACCTCCCCCGCGCGTGGAGATCGTCTCCCCCGTCCGGGGGAGGCTCGTTGTCGGTGGCGGCTGGCACGATGGCCAAATGGTCCGCTTGCTAAGCCCGTTCGTCCGGGCGGTGACGTACACACGATGGCTGCATCTCTTCATCGCCGTCGTGTGGCCGGCCATGTGGATGTTCGTCGAGGAAGCGTGGTGGATCTGGCTGGCGGCGGCCGTGACGCTCGCGCCCGCCGGGCTGGTGCCCGCGATGCGCACCGTGGAGGGGCTGCAGGCGAGGCTGCTGCTGACCGGGCACCGGCACAACAGCCAGACCATGGACATCGTGGTCACGCCGTCGGCGTCCTGGAGCGACCGGGGGCGGCTGGTCGTGTGGCTGGAGACGCGGCTGCTGCTCGGCAATGTGACGGCGATGCTCTCCATGCAACTGCTCATCAGCACGGTGGACCTGGTGATGTCGGCGTTCGGCCGGGCCGTCGACGAAGGCGTGCTGATCCTCCTCGACGGCCACCAGTGGTGGCACATCCTGCTCGCGCCCCTCACGCTGGCCGCGCTGGCGGTCACCGTGGTCGTCTCCGGACGGATCGTCACCGCGCTCGCCCTCCGCCTCCTCGGCCCCTCCCCCGCCGAGCGCCTTGCCGCCATGGAGGAACGCACCGAGCAACTCCTCGAACGCACCCGCATCGCGCGTGAGCTGCACGACTCCATCGGGCACGCCCTGACCGTCGCCGTCGTCCAGGCGGGCGCCGCCCGCGCGGCCGGCGACCCCGCCTTCACCGACCGCGCCCTGGACGCCATCGAGGAGACCGGCCGGGCCGCCCTTGAGGACCTGGAGCGCGTCCTCGGCGTGCTGCGCGAGTCCGAGCGACCGGTGAGCAGCCGTCCGACGCTCACGGACGCGGACCGGCTACTGGAGTCCGCCCGCGCGTCCGGCGCGAAGGTGGACGCCGACTTCACCGGTCCGGTGGACACCGTGCCGGGCCCGGTTTCCCGCGAGGGCTACCGGATCCTCCAGGAGTCGCTGACCAACGTGTTGCGGCACGCGGGAGCCGTCCCGGTCCGGGTCAGTATCGAGGTCGCGGGCGAAAGTCTCGCCCTGGAGGTCCGCAATCCGCTGACGGCCGACATACCCGGCCCCGGGCGGGGCAGCGGGCTGCGCGGCATACGCGAGCGCGCGGCCCTGCTCGGGGGCCACGCGCACACCGGGCCGGACCGGGGTGACTGGCAGGTGCATGTCCAGTTGCCGTTGCGCTGATCTAGGCTGACCGGATGCCGGTCACCGTTCTCCTCGTCGACGACGAACCCCTCGTACGCGCCGGTCTGCGGGCGGTGCTGGAGGCGCAGCCCGACATCGAGGTGGTCGGTGAGGCGGCAGACGGGGCGGCGGTGATCCCGCTCGTACGGCAGCTGCGGCCCGACGTGGTCGCCATGGACGTACGGATGCCTCTGCTGGACGGCATCGAGGCCACGCGCGCGGTGCTGCGGACGGTCGAGGAGCCCCCGAAGATCCTCGTCGTGACGACGTTCGAGAACGACGAGTACGTCTACGAAGCCCTGCGGGCCGGTGCTGACGGGTTTCTGCTGAAGCGGGCCCGGCCGGCCGAGATCGTGCACGCGGTGCGGCTGGTCGCCGAGGGCGAGTCGCTGCTGTTTCCCGCCTCGGTACGGCAGCTCGCCGCCCAGTACGGCGACGAGGGCGGCAACCGGGCGGCCCGCGCTGCGATGGAGCGGGCTCAGCTGACCGAGCGGGAGGCCGAGGTGCTGCGGCTGATGGCCCGCGGGATGTCGAACGCGGAGATCGCCGGGCGGCTGGTCGTCGGCACGGAGACCGTCAAGTCGCATGTCAGCGGGGTGCTGGCGAAGCTGGGGGCGCGCGATCGCACCCAGGCGGTGATCGCGGCGTACGAGTCGGGGTTCGTGGCGCCCGGGTGACCGGATCTGATCGGTGAGGGGTGTGGACGATCTCGCGGCTCCAGGCACTCGCCGGGGCCCGGATCGCCGAGTACGATCCGCCCAACACGCGCACTAGCTGGGAGGACGGACGTTGGGGCGGCTGACCGGCGGGGATCCCTCGCTGCTGCGAAGGATCAATTCCGCGGTGGTGCTGCACGCGCTGCGCGCCACGGACTGCGCGACGCTGACCGAGATCACCCGGGTGACGGGCCTGTCCCGGCCGACGGTGGAGGGCGTCGTCGAGGGGCTCATCGAGGGCGGCCTGGTCGTCGAGAAGGCGGCGGACGACAGTGTCGCAAGGCGCCAGGGGCGGCCGGCACGACGGTTCCGGTTCCGGGCCGAGGCCGGACATCTGCTCGGCCTGGACATCGGGCCGCACCGGGTCGCGGCACTTCTGTCCGACCTCGACGGGCGGGTGCTCGGTGCCGTGGCGAAGGACGTCGACGAGACGGCCTCGGCCGACGAGCGACTTGAGCGACTGCGCACCGCGGTGGCCGAACTGCTGCGCCGGGCCGGGGTCGCGCGTGACTCCCTGTGGGCGGTGGGGGTCGCGTCGCCGGGCATCGTCGAGGCGGACGGCACCATACGGCTGTGCGCGGCGCTGCCGGAGTGGACGGGGCTGCGCCTCGGCGAACGGCTCAGCCGCTCCTTCAAGTGCCCGGTACTGGTCGAGAACGACGCCAACGCGGCCGCGGTCGCCGAGCACTGGAAGGGCGCCGCCACCGAGTCCGACGACGTCGTGTTCGTCCTCGCCGGGCTCAGCCCGGGGGCCGGCTCGCTGATCGGCGGGCGGCTGCACCGGGGGTACGGCGGGGCGGCCGGGGAGATCGGGGCGCTGCACCTGCTGGGCCGCGAGGTCACTCCGGAGACGCTGCTGTCCACCACGGACGAGCCCCTGCACCCGCTCGACGAGCAGGCGGTCGCCGAGGTCTTCGCGCAGGCCCGTGAGGGCGACCAGCGGGCCCGGGCGGCCGTGGACCGCTTCCTCCAGCGACTCGTCCACGACGTGGCGGCACTCGTCCTGGCCCTGGACCCGGAACTCGTCGTGGTCGGCGGGTGGGCGGTCGGCCTGGACGGGGTGCTGGAGCCGCTGCGGCGTGAGTTGGCCCGCTACTGTCTGCGCCCGCCGAAAGTGACCTTGTCGCTCCTCGGTGAGGCGGCGGTGGCCACGGGCGCGCTGCGGCTGGCCCTCGACCATGTGGAGGAGCAGCTGTTCGCGGTGGAGGGCACGGTGACCGCGCGGCGGTGAGCGGTCCGGTGTGACAAAAGGCGGTGCCCCGGACCGAGGTCCGGGGCACCGCCTTGTCGCTCAGGAGGCCTGGCGTTCCGGCCCTTCGTGGATCTCCACCGCGCCGGCGTCCCCGAAGGTCAGCCGGCAGGTGTCCGCGCGGTAGGTGGCCACGGAGATCGCGGCGGTGCGGCCCCCGGCCAGGTAGCGGGTGGTGACGACGAGCACCGGGGCCCCGGGCAGGCGATCGAGTTCCTTGGCGTCGTCCGCACGGGCCGAGCCGAGCTCGACGGCGTTCTCCCGGCTCTCCAGCTCCAGGCGCTGCAGTTCACGCAGTACGGCACGCGCGCGTGCCGCCCCCGACGGCGCGTCTATGGCGGAGAGCTCCGGCACGGACTGCTCGGGGATGTAGAGCAGTTCGGCCGCGACGGGCTGGCCGTGGGTCACGCGGGAGCGGCGCACGACGTGCACGGACTGCTCGCGGTCGGTCTCCAGCGCGTCGGCGACTGCCGCGGGCGGCACCGCGGCGGCGCAGTCGACGGACTGCCAGTCGTCGCCGGCCGCACCGGGCCAGCCGTGCTGCTCGGTGCCGACGGCCACGCCCACGCGGGGCGGCGCGACGGTCGTACCGACACCGCGGCGGCGCTGCAGCCTGCCTTCCAGCTCCAGCTGCTCCAGGGCCTGGCGGAGCGTGGCGCGGGCGACGCCGAAGCGGGCGGCGAGGTCACGCTCGTTGGGCAGGATCTCGCCCACGGAGAATTCGGAGTCCAGTGCCTCACTGAGCACGGTCTTGAGATGCCAGTACTTCGGTTCCGGCACCGATTCGAGCTGCGTGGTCCCCACCCTGTCCTCCGCGATCGCCGTGGTCCGGCGGCGTTTTAGCGCCCTTGTTTATTAAAGGTTGTTGCACTTCTCTGCGACCATAGGGCGGCCCCCACCCTTGGTCAAGACCAATCCTCGATCCCTGTGACACGACGTTTGAGCCCCCGTCATGGGACGGGGGCTCAACCGGGCGGGGAAGGTCAGAGGTCCATCAGGGAGCGCAGCTTGTCGGGGTTGCGGATGATGTAGACGGACTGGATACGGCCGTCCAGAACGTCCAACTGGAAGACGGAGTCGGGCTTTCCGCCCGCCAGGGCGACCACCGCGGGTCCGCCGTTGAGCTCCAGGAAACGCCAAGTGAGGTCCGGGACGCCCCTCTCGGCGACACCGACCAGGAAGCGGCCCACGTGATCGGCCGACTCCAGCACCCGCAGCGGCGCCTTGGTCTTGCCACCGCTGTCGCCCACGAGGCGGACGTCCGGGGCGAGCAGGGACATCAGTCCTTCCAGGTCACCTCCACCCGCGGCGGCGAGGAAACGCTCCGTCAGATCCCGGCGCCGGACCGGGTCGACCTCGTAGCGCGGCCGTCGTTCGTCGACGTGTTTACGGGCTCGTCCCGCGAGTTGCCGTACGGCGGGTTCGCCGCGGTCGAGCATGGCGGCGATGTCGGCGAACGGGTAGCCGAAGGCCTCCCTGAGGACGAACACCGCCCGCTCCAGCGGCGACAGCGACTCCATGACCACCAGGACGGCCAGCGACACCGAGTCGGCGAGAACGGCCTGCTCGGCGGTGTCGGGCACGGTTTCCCCGAAGTCGGTCACATACGGCTCGGGCAGCCATGGGCCCACGTACGTCTCGCCGCGCGCCTTGACCTGGCGCAGCCTGTCGATCGCCAGGCGCGTGGTGACGCGGACCAGATAGGCGCGCGGTTCGCGCACGTCGCTCCGGTCCGCCCCCGACCAGCGCAGCCAGGCTTCCTGCACCACGTCCTCGGCGTCGGCGACGCGTCCGAGCATGCGGTAGGCGACTCCCAGGAGGACGGGACGGTGTTCTTCGAAGACATCGATCTCGGTTTCGGTGGCCACGGGTTCAATCCCAACCCACACCCCGGTCCGTGTCCAGGCGATTACACAGATGGCCACCCGCGGATCTACCCGTCAGTAGCAATTGCTGACAAGCTGTCTCCATGTCCGCCACCGTCTCCTTCGAAGTCCCCTCCGCACAGGGACCGCAGCCCGTGACCGTGTCCTACACGCGCGTGGGCCGCGGCGAGCCGCTGCTCCTGCTGCACGGCATAGGTCACCACCGCCAGGCCTGGGACCCGGTCGTGGACATCCTCGCGACCGAGCGGGAGGTGATCGCCGTGGACCTGCCCGGGTTCGGCGCCTCGCCGGGACTGCCCGAGGGGCTCGCGTACGACCTGGCCACGACCACGGCCGTGTTCGGGGCGTTCTGCGCGGCGCTGGAGCTCGACCGCCCGCATGTGGCCGGCAACTCCCTCGGCGGGCTGCTGGCCCTGGAGCTCGGCCGCGAGAAGCTCGTACGGTCCGTCACCGCGCTGTCGCCCGCGGGGTTCTGGTCGCAGGCCGAGCGGCGCTACGCGTTCGGGGTCCTGCTCGCCATGCGGCACATCTCCCGGCGGCTGCCGCTGCCGATGGTCGAGCAGTTGTCGCGCAGTGCGGCCGGACGCACCATGCTGACGAGCACCATCTACGCCCGCCCGGGCCTGCGGTCACCCGAGGCCGTGGTCGCCGAGACGCTCGCCCTGGCGCGGGCCACGGGGTTCGACGACACCCTCCGGGCCGGTGGCACCGTGCGGTTCACCGACGATGTCCCCGGGCTGCCGGTCACCGTGGCCTGGGGCACCAGGGACATGCTGCTGGTGCGTCGGCAGGGCGTGCGGGCCAAGCGGATCATCCCCCGGGCCCGGCTCGTGCGGCTGCCCGGCTGCGGTCACTGCCCGATGAACGACGACCCGGCCCTGGTCGCTCGGGTCATCCTCGACGGCAGCCGCTGAAGTCTTCCGCCTCCGGGTCAACGCGCCGGCGTGCGCATGGCCGCGGCCGGTGTGACGGTGCGCCGAATCCGGAACGGCGTACGCCTGAGGGCCGAGACCGTCCGCGACTGACCACTGTTTCGCACACGGGTTCCCTTGTTCTCGCGGTCAGTTGTTCACTTGCGGTTCGCGTGCGCGCTGCGGCGCCCCAGTAGTTGTGACATCGCACACTGGCCGGATCCCGTCCCTGGAGGCGCAGCCATGTCCCACCGTCCGTTTCCCGGCCGCCGCAGCGTGCTGCGCGGCTCCCTGGCCGCGTCGGCGGCCCTCACCCTGCCCGCGGCGGCCGGAGCCGCGCCGGCCTTCGCCCTGTCCGGGCGCCCCGGGGCGGGCTGGGGTGTACAGACGGGAGACGTGACCTCCGACTCCGGCCTGGTGTGGGTGCGTTCCGACCGTCCGGCCCGGATGATCGTCGAGACGTCCGCGACCGAGTCGTTCCGCAACCCGCGCCGCTGGCACGGCCCGCTGCTCGGCGCGGACACCGACTTCACCGGTACGACCCGGCTGCGCGGTCTGCCGTCGGGCGAGCAGATCCACTACCGGGTGCTGCTGGCCGACCCGGACGACCCGCGCCGTACCGGCGAGCCGGTCGCCGGAACCTTCCGCACGGTCTCCCACAAGCGCCGGGACGGCGTGCGCTTCCTGTGGTCCGGCGACCTCGCCGGGCAGGGCTGGGGCATCAACCCCGAGTTCGGCGGCTACACGATCTACCAGGCGATGGCCAAGCTGGACCCGGACTTCTTCCTCTGCAGCGGCGACAACATCTACGCCGACGGCCCGATCTCGGCGACCGCCGCCCTGCCCGACGGCAGCACCTGGCGGAACATCACCACCGAGGAGAAGTCCAAGGTCGCCGAGACCCTGGCCGAGTTCCGCGGCAACTTCCGCTACAACCTGCTCGACCACAACCTCAGGGCCTTCAACGCCCAGGTGCCGTCCGTCATCCAGTGGGACGACCACGAGGTGCGCAACAACTGGTACCCGGGCCAGACGATCCTGGACTCCGACACCCGCTACACCGAGAAGCGCGTCGACGTACTCGCGGGCCGGGCCCGGCGCGCGTTCAGCGAGTACTTCCCGATCTCCACGCTCCGGCCCGGGGCGCGGGACGGCCGGGTCTACCGGGTGCTGCGGCAGGGCCCGCTGCTCGACGTCTTCGTCCTGGACATGCGCACGTACCGCAATGCCAACTCCCCCGACGACCAGACCGTGGACCCGCAGGGCATCCTCGGCCGGGAGCAGCTGGAGTGGCTGAAGCGGGAGCTGTCGCGCTCGCGGGCGGTGTGGAAGGTGATCGCCTCCGACATGCCGCTCGGCCTGGTCGTGCCCGACGCCACGGAGGGCAAGGCGAACATCGAGGCGGTGGCGCAGGGCGACCCGGGCGCCCCGCTCGGGCGTGAGCTGCAGATCGCCGAGCTGCTGCGGTACATCAAGCACCGGCGGATCACCGGCACGGTGTGGCTGACTGCCGACGTGCACCACACCTCGGCCCAGCACTACCAGCCGTCGCGGGCCGCGTTCACCGACTTCGAGCCGTTCTGGGAGTTCGTCTCCGGGCCGCTGAACGCGGGAGCCTTCCCGGCCAGCGCGCTCGACAACACCTTCGGCCCGGAGCGGGTCTTCGTGAAGGCGCCGACCGCCGCGAACGTCTCCCCCGCCGGCGGCTACCAGTTCTTCGGCGAGGTCGACATCGACGGCCACAGCGGCGAGCTGACGGTGCGTCTGCGTGAGGCTGACGGCACCGTGCTGTTCACGCAGGTGCTCCAGCCGGGCCGGGTGAGCCAGTAACTCCCGTACCCTCGAAGGAGGTCGCGCACCGGCGTCATCCCCCGGTGCGCGACTCGGTTGAAAACGGCACAAAAAGCGCAGACCCACGCTTTACCGATCAGTCACAAAGCGTTCGTGATCACGCAACACCGTTCCTCCACAGTGGCTGCATGACTCGAGACATGTCTGATGTGACGCAGGTGAAAGACGGGCACCCCGTGAACCGCTGGTTCCTGGCAGCCACGGCCGGGTGCCGGACATGGTGGGCACGCCGCCACGGTCACGCTCCCCCGACGGGTGATACCGGCGCCCGACCGCTGCCCGAGGGGGAGCAGGCCGGGCCGTCCGCGGAGAGCACGCTGTGGCGGATGCGGACGACGGTGAAGGACGAACCCGGATCGCTGGCCGCCCTCTGCACAGCCCTCGCAGGGCAGCGAGTCGACATCCTGAGCCTCCAGACCCACCCGCTGGCCGAGGGCACGGTCGACGAGTTCCTGCTGCGGGCTCCCGGCACACTGGAAGGTACAGAGCTCAGCCGGGTCGTCGGGCGGGCCGGCGGTGCCGACACCTGGATCGAGCGGGCCGACGCGCACGACCTGGTGGACGCCCCGACCCGGGTCCTGGGCCTCGCCACCCGCACGGCGCTGGACGCGGCGGAACTGCCGCTGGCGCTGCGGCAGTTGCTCGGCCGGTGCACGATCAGGTCGCTGCCGGCCGTTCCGGTGGGCGGCGGTCGCGGGCCGGAGGGCGTGCCCGTGGAAGGAGTTCTGGAGGACACCGTGATGCGGTTGCGGGCGCCGGAGGGTGGAGTGATCACCGTGGAGCGGCCGTATCTGCCGTTCACGCCGACCGAGTTCGCCAGGGCGCGGGCCCTGGTCGAGCTGGACGCACGCCTCGGATCGCGGGTGCCGCGCAGCCAGGACGTACTGACACTGCCCGAGGGCAGCGACATCACCGTGCGCCGGGCCGACACGGGTGACCTGGAGGCCGCGCGGGCGATGCACGAGCGGTGCTCGCCGCGGACGTTGAGCATGCGGTACCACGGGCCGGTCGGCGACGCCGACCGCTATCTCAACCATCTGCTCAGTCCGCGCTTCGGTCGCACGCTCGCCGTACAGACCGCGTCCGGGCGGATCGTGGGGCTCGGGCATCTGCTGTGGGACGGGGACGAGACGGAAGTGGCGCTGCTCGTCGAGGACGCGTGGCAGCGGCGGGGTATCGGGGCGGAGTTGCTGGAGCGGCTGGTGGGGATGGCTGTCGAGGCCGGGTGCGAGAGTGTGTATGCCGTGACTCAGTCGTCCAACACGGGGATGGTGGCGGCGATGCGGGGGCTTGAGCTGCCGCTCGACTACCAGATCGAGGAGGGGACCCTGGTGATCACTGCGCGGCTTGCTCCGCGGGGTGCGCAGGAGGATGCCGTCCAGGTTACGCAGGCCGAAGCGCCGTAGGGGTTCCCGTCTCGTTGGCGGGTGCGGGTGTTCTGTGGCCTGTCGCGCAGTTCCCCGCGCCCCTAAAGGGGCGCTTTCAGGGCTGTGTCCAGATCTGTCCACAGGTCCTGTACGTCCTCCAGGCCCACCGAGAGGCGGAGCAGGCGGTCGCTCACGCCCGCGTCCCTTCGGTCCTTCTCGTTCACGATGCGGTGGCTGATCGACGCCGGGTGCTGGATCAGGGTGTCCACGCTGCCCAGGCTCACGGCCGGGGTGATCAGGCGGACGCCCGCGATCACCTCGTGCGGGTCGCCGGCGACTTCGAAGGCGATCATCGCTCCGCCGATGCGCGGGTAGTGGACCCGGGTGACCCGGGGGTCGGCTTCGAGGCGGCGGGCCAGTTCGGCGGCGGTCGCCGAGGCGGCCCGGACTCGGACCGGGAGCGTCGACAGGCCTCGTAGGAGGAGGTAGCCGGCCAGGGGGTGCAGGACACCGCCGGTGGCGAAGCGGACCTGGCGCAGATGACCCGCGAACTCCTCGTCGCAGGCCACCACGCCCGCCATCACGTCCCCGTGTCCGCCGAGGTACTTGGTGGCACTGTGCAGGATCAGTCGGGCGCCCTGTTCGGCGGGGCGTTGGAGCACCGGGGTGGCGAAGGTGTTGTCCGCGAGGAGCGGCACGGTGCCGCAGGAGTGGGCAAGGGCCCGCAGGTCGACCTCGGCGAGGGTGGGGTTCGCCGGGGATTCCACCAGGACGAGGCCGGTGTCCGGGCGCAGCGCGTCGGTGACGCCCGCCGGGTCGGTCCAGGTGACCTCCGTGCCGAGGAGTCCGGCGGTCAGGAGGTGGTCGCTGCAGCCGTACAAGGGGCGGACGGCCACCACGTGGCGCAGGCCGAGGGAGGACCGTACGAGCAGGACCACCGTGAGCGCGGCCATGCCGCTGGCGAAGGCGACCGCGGACTCGGTGCCCTCCAGACGGGCCAGGGCGGTCTCGAAGCGGGCGACGGTCGGGTTGCCGAGGCGGCCGTAGACGGGAGGTCCGTCCGGCTCGGCGCCCGTCGCGGCGAACGCGTCGATGCGGGCGGCCTCGTCGCGGCTGTCGTAGGACGGGTAGGTCGTCGACAGGTCGATGGGCGGGGCGTGCAGTCCCTGGCGGGCGAGGTCGTCGCGGCCGGCGTGGACGGCCTCGGTGGCCAGTGCTCTGAGCGGCGTACGGGACGCGGTGGAGGTGCGCGCTGAGTCCATGCCCGCAAGGGTGAACAGCGAGCGGGGTTCCCGTGTGGAATCCCGTGCTACGTTCGGCCGATGGCCGAAACCGTCGTACTGGATCCGGTGGACCTGCATCTGCTGCGGTTGCTGCAGAACGACGCCCGGACCACCTACCGTGACCTCGCCGCGCAGGTCGGGGTCGCCCCGTCGACGTGTCTGGACCGGGTGACACGGCTGAGGCGCTCGGGCGTCATCCTCGGCCATCAGCTGCGGCTGGATCCGGCCAAGCTCGGCCGGGGCCTCGAAGCGCTGCTGTCGGTGCAGGTCAGGCCGCATCGGCGGGAGCTGGTAGGGCCGTTCGTGGAGCGGATCCGGGCGTTGCCGGAGTCGCGGACCGTGTTCCATCTGACCGGTCCCGACGACTATCTGGTGCATGTGGCCGTGGCGGACATGGCGGATCTGCAGCGGCTGGTCCTTGACGAGTTCACGTCCCGGCGTGAAGTGGCCCGGGTGGAGACCCGGTTGATCTTCCAGCAGTGGGAGTGCGGGCCGCTGCTGCCGCCTGCCACGCCGACAGCGGAATCGGGGTGACTCGCGCGAGGCGCCGTATGAGGATGGACGGCATGTCTGAGACCCAGATCCCGCTGCCCCGTCAGGTCGCCGACGCCTACGTCGACCAGCTCATCGCCCTCGATCCGATCACCGGCACCTACCTGGGTGTGAAGGAGAGTTCGAGCAGGCTTCCGGATACCTCGCCCGCGGGCCAGGAGGCGCTCGCGGAGCTCTCGCGGACCACGCTCGCGAAGCTCGACGAGGCCGAGCGGCAGCCCGGCGCGGACAGTGACATCGAACGCCGGTGCGGCCGGCTGCTGCGGGAACGTCTGACGGCCGAGCTCGCCGTGCACGAGGCCGACGAGGGCCTGCGCTCGGTCGGGAACATGGCCACCACCGCGCACTCGATCCGTGAGGTCTTCACCGTCACCCCGACCGAGACGGAGGAGGACTGGGCGGCGGTCGCGGAGCGGCTGCGGGCGGTGCCGGCCGCGTACGCCGGCTACCGCGAGTCCCTCGCGCTCGGTCTGGAGCGCAAGCTGTACGCGGCACCGCGCCCGACCGCCACCTTCGTCGAACAGCTCACCGAGTGGGCGGACACCGAGGGCAGCGGCCGGGGCTGGTTCGAGGACTTCGCGGCGGCGGGCCCCGAGGCGCTGCGCGCGGAGCTGGACGAGGCCGCACGCGCCGCGACCGCCTCCGTCGTGGAGCTGCGCGACTGGATGCGGGACGTGTACGCGCCGACGATCGCGGGCGCCCCGAACACGGTGGGCCGGGAGCGGTACGCCCGCTGGGCGCGCTACTTCAACGGCACCGACCTCGACCTGGACGAGGCGTACGCGTACGGCTGGTCCGAGTACCACCGGCTGCTCGGCGAGATGAAGCAGGAGGCCGAGAAGATCCTGCCGGGCGCCGGGACGCCGTGGGTGGCGCTGGCCCACCTCGACGAGCACGGCAAGCACATCGAAGGCGTCGACGAGGTCCGCGACTGGCTGCAGGGCCTGATGGACCAGGCGATCGACTCGCTCGACGGCACCCACTTCGAACTCGCCGAGCGGGTGCGGCGGGTGGAGTCGTGCATCGCCCCGCCCGGTGGTGCGGCGGCCCCCTACTACACGCCCCCCACGGAGGACTTCTCGCGTCCGGGCCGCACCTGGCTGCCGACGATGGGCCAGACCCGTTTCCCGGTCTACGACCTCGTCTCGACCTGGTACCACGAGGGCGTGCCGGGCCACCACCTCCAGCTCGCGCAGTGGGCGCACGTCGCGGGGGACCTCTCCCGCTACCAGGCCACGGTCGGCCATGTCAGCGCCAACTGCGAGGGCTGGGCGCTGTACGCGGAGCGGCTGATGGACGAGCTCGGCTTCCTCACGGACGCGGAGCAGCGGATCGGGTATCTGGACGCGCAGATGATGCGGGCCGCCCGGGTCATCGTCGACATCGGCATGCACCTGGAGCTGGAGATCCCGGCGGACTCCCCCTTCCACCCGGGCGAGCGCTGGACGCCCGAGCTGGCACAGGAGTTCTTCGGCGCGCACAGCAGCCGTCCGGCGGACTTCGTGGAGAGCGAGCTGACCCGCTACCTCACGATCCCCGGCCAGGCGATCGGCTACAAGCTCGGCGAGCGGGCCTGGCTGCTGGGCCGGGAGAGGGCCCGCGAGCAGCACGGCGAGGCGTTCGACCTCAAGACCTGGCACATGGCGGCGCTGTCCCAGGGTTCGCTCGGCCTCGACGACCTGGTGGACGAGCTGGCCCGGCTGTGATCCCTACGACGTGACAGTGACGAGGCGGGCCGGTTCACCCGGTCCGCCTCAATAGCGCACGTGAACGATGCTCAGTCCGGGAGCCTGCGCAACTGGACCAGCCCCAGCCAGGTCTCCGGTCCCGGCCGCACGTTGGCGGCGCGCACCGCGTACCGGCCGGGGGCGAGCGCGACCTTCAAGTGGTCGGTGTTCACAGAGTCGTTGCCGGGCCAGGCCGCGTCGAAGAGGACGACCGGGCCGGGCACCGCCCAGTTCACCTCGTCCTCCCAGGTGGTCGCGGCGAGGGCGGCGGGTACTTCGGCGAGGAGTTCGTCCTCGGAGTCGGCGGCGCACCACCGTACGAAGGTGCCGTGGTCGGGGAGGTACGTCGTCGAGGCGGGTTCGTCGCCGAGGACCAGGGCCGCGGCGTCACCGACCGGCAACAGGCCCACACAGCCCTCCACTTCACAGGCCCGGTCGTAGTCGGAGGCCGTCTCGTCGCCGTCGGCGCCCGCCCAGAACGGCAGGACCGTCTCCGGTACCGCTATGAGCGGGCCGCCGCCCGACTCCACCCACTCCACCGCGCCCGGCTCCGCGTATCGCACCATGGGCCAGAACCTACACGCACCGGAACCTCAGGGTTGCACCTGCACAGGAACCCCACCGGAATCGCCGGGTCTCAGCAGCCGCAGTCGTCGGAGTCCTTCGGTGCAGTCAACGGGTCGGCGGTGCGCCGCTCCCGGCCCTCCCAGGTCTCGAACTCGAAGCCCTCGCGCACCCAGTACTCGAAGCCGCCGAGCATCTCCTTGACCTGGTAGCCGAGTTCGGCGAGGGCGAGCGCGGCGCGGGTTGCTCCGTTGCAGCCCGGGCCCCAGCAGTACGTCACCACCGGCACGGACCTGTCGAGGAGCTGTCCGGCCTGCTCGGCGATGAGGGCGGTGGGCAGGTGGACCGCGCCCGGGACGTGTCCCTGGTCCCAGGCGGCGGTGGAGCGGGAGTCGAGGACGACGAAGCCGGGGTCCCCACCGGCGGTGAGCGCGGCGGCGACGTCGGACACGTCCGCGTGGAAGACGAGGCTGGCGCGGAAGTAGGCGGCGGCCTCGGCCGGGGCGGCGGGGGCGACGCGCAGGACGGGGTTCGCGGCGTTCACGGCGTTCGCGGTGAGCGAGTCGGTTGTCGTCATGGCCAGAAATCTACGATCCATGATCAAGAACCTGAAGGGGGATTCCACGGCGTGGACCTTGCCCGGCCGGGGATTCCCCTGCTATTTCTCGGGCATGACCGCGTATTCCCCGGACGCCACCGACTGGCGCATCCTCGATGTCCTCCAGCGGGAGGGCCGGGCCAGTTTCGCCGAGCTCGCCCGTGCCGTCTCGATGTCCGCGAGTGCGGTCACCGAGCGGGTGCGGCGGCTGGAGGAGGCGGGCGTCATCCAGGGGTACGCGGCGGTCGTGGACCCCGACCGGCTCGGCCTGCCGATCCTGGCGTTCGTGCGCCTGAGGTACCCCAACGGCAACTACAAGCCCTTCCACGACCTGGTGGCGGTGACACCGGAGATCCTGGAGGCGCACCACGTCACGGGTGACGACTGTTTCGTCATCAAGGTCGCCGCCCGCTCGATGCGCCACCTGGAGGAGGTGTCGGGCAAGATCGGGGCGCTCGGTTCGGTGACCACGAGTGTCGTCTACTCCTCCCCGCTGCCCCGGCGGCCCCTGGGCCGCTGACCTCAGCCTCCGCCCCGCTGTCTCAGCACCGACCCCGACCGCCCCTTCACGACCTCCAGTTGGGCGTGGATCCGCCGCCGCAGATCGGCCACATGACTCACGATGCCGACGCTGCGATCGCGCTCGCGCAGTGAGTCCAGGACGTCGAGGACCTCGTCCAGGGTCTGGTCGTCGAGGCTGCCGAAGCCCTCGTCGATGAAGAGCGTGTCCAGGCGGACCCCGCCGGCCTCGTCCGTCACGACATCCGCCAGGCCGAGCGCGAGGGCGAGCGAGGCGAAGAACGTCTCGCCGCCGGACAGCGTGGCGGTGTCCCGCTCCCGTCCGGTCCAGGCGTCGACGACATGCAGTCCGAGTCCGCTGCGGCCGCGCCCGGTGCGGTCGTCGGAGTGGACGAGGGTGTAGCGGCCCGACGACATCCGCTGGAGCCGCACGGTCGCGGCGGCCGCCACCTGCTCCAGGCGCGCCGCGAGCACATAGGACTCCAGGCGCATCTTGCGTTCGTTGTCCGCGGAGGTGCCCGCGGCGAGCGCGGACAGCCGGGCCACCCGGTCGTACTCCTCCCGCAGCGGTGCCAGCCGTCGTAGGCCGGTGGCCGAGCGGGTGGAGAGCCGGTCGAGCTCGGCGCAGCGCCGGGCGGCCGCGTCCCGCGCGGAAGCGGCCTCACGCACCCGGCGTCCGGCGTCGGCGGCGGCCCGCTCCGCCCGGGTCACGTCGGCGGGCGGCCGCTGGGCCGCCTCAGCGGTGTCGGCCTCGGCGAGGACGGCCCGTACGGCGGCCTCCTCGGCCTGCCAGGCGTCCAACCGGTGCTGCAGATCGCGGTGGGCCGTCTCGTCGAGGAGGGCGGCGGCCGCGGCCTGCGGGGTCTCGAAGCCGGCCCGGAAGGCGGCGTCGGCGGTCCGGGCGTCGGCGTCCTTGAGCCGCTGGGCGGTGTCCTCGGCCATGCGCGCGGTGTCGGCGGCCTCGGTGAGCAGCGCGGTCTGTCGCTCCAGCTGGGCGGCACGGGTCGCCACACTGTCGGCCGCACCGCGGGCCTCGGTCAACTCCGCTTCCAGCGTGGTGCGTTCCCGCTCCAGGGCGTCGCGGCGGGCGCCCCGGGAGGCGGTGCGTACGGCGGCCTCCTGCTGGGCGGCGAGGCGCCGCTCGCGTTCCCGTTCGGCCTGCCGCAGCTGTTCCGTCGCGGTGTGCAGGGCCGAGGCGAGACCGCGGACCCGGGCGTACTCGCGCTCCAACTCCTCCGCTTGGACGGCGAGTTCCTCGGTGGACGCTTCGCCGGCCTCGCCTTGGGCGGCGGCCAGCGCCCGCTGTGCGAAACCGAGACGCTGTTCGGCCTCGGCCCGCTGCTCGTCGGCGCGCTGGGAGGCCGCGAGCGCGCGCTCCTCGGTCTCCCGGTCGACGTGTCCGGCGTCCTTGCGTGCGGGAGCGGGGTGTTCGGTGGCTCCGCAGACCGCGCAGGGATCGCCGTCGGTGAGCTGTGCGGCCAGTTCGGCGGCGATGCCGTTCAGCCGCTGCTCCTTGACGGCCAGCCACTCCTCGCGGGCCCGCAACGCGCGGTCCGTCGCCTCGATCACCTGCTGCTGGGCGTCGTCAGTGTCCCGGGCGAACTGGTCGCGCTGCCGTGCGGCGGCCAGCCGCTTGCGGGCGGGCTCCCGCTGCACGGCCAGCTGTTCGGCGCGGGTGGCCGCTTCCTGGGCGGACTCGACTCCGAGCTGAAGCCCCGCGCGGGACTCCTCCCACCCGGCCAGCCACGCCTCAGCCTCCTGCAGTACATCCTCGTCGGACCGCTCCTGACGGTCCAGGTCGGCGCGTTCCGCGACGAGTTCGGCCAGCCGCTGCTCGGCGCGCCGGGCGGAGTCCAGGCTGCCGAGCTCCTCGGCCGCCCGGCGTGCGGCGGCCGCGAGTCCGGCGGCACCGGCCTCCGCGAGGGTCTCCGGCAGCAGCCCACGCGCGCGTGCCTCCGCCGCGGCCGCCCGCCGGTGCTCGGTCTCGGCCGCCTCCCGCAGCTCCAGCGCGGGTGCCACCGCCTCCGCCTTACGGGCCCGTTCCATCCGGGCCTGCGCCTGGTGGTAGCCGTCGGTCCGCTCCGCCAGCAGCGCGGCACGCTCGCGTGCCTGGGCGAACCGCCGTTGCAGCCGGTCGATTTCGCGTACGTCGGCCAAGGCGCGCTCGGCGGCGGCCTGAGCGGACTCGGCGGCACCGAGTCCGCAGTGGGCGATCGTCAACTGCTCACGCGCGGTGCTGCGGGCGACGGCGGCTGCACTCAGGACGGCCTCGGCGAGGCCCGGCTCGCCGGGGGACAGTTCGGGCAGCTCCATGGCGTCACCGGCCGCCTGCTGCATCCGGTGCGCGTCAGCCAGCAGCGCGGCATCCCCCTCGCGCACCTGTGCCTCGGCGGCCCGGCGACGCTCGGCCAGCCGCTTCTCGACCTCGGCGAACCGGTGGGTGTCGAAGAGCCGCCCCAGCAGCTTGCCGCGCGCCTCGGCGTCGGCTCGCAGGAAGCGCGCGAAGTCACCCTGGGGCAACAGCACGACCTGGCAGAACTGCTCGCGGCTCATGCCGAGCAGCTGGGTGATCTCCTCACCGATCTCCTGGTGGGACCGGCTGAGGTCCTTCCAGGCCGCGGCGACTGCGTCGTACTCGCGGAGCCAGCTCTGGGCCTTGTCGAGGGTGGTGCCGGAACCGCGTTTCTTGGGGCGCTCCCAGGGCGGTTGCCGTGTGATCTCCAACCGGCGCCCCGCGACGGTCAGTTCGAGGCGGATCTCGGTGCGTGTACTCGAAGACGCGTGATCGCTGCGCAGGGCCGTCCCCTGGCCGCTCTGGCGGGCCCCCGGCACGGAGCCGTAGAGCGCGTAGCAGACCGCGTCCAGCACGGACGTCTTCCCGGCCCCCGTCGGTCCGTGCAGCAGGAACAGCCCCGCGGCCGACAGCTCGTCGAAGTCGACCGTCTGGGAGCCGCCGAACGGACCGAAGGCGGTGATGTCCAGTCGGTGCAGCCTCACCGCGCCACCTCCCGCACGACCTCGTCCGCCCGCGCCGCGTCGAACGCGTCCCGCAGCACGGCCTGTTCACGCTCGTCGGGCCCGGCGCCCCGCACATGCGCCACGAAGTCCTCGGCGATCTCCTGGTCACTGCGTCCGGCCAGCCGTCGCGCGTAGGACACGTCGGGGTCGTCCGGTGTCCGCTCGGGGTCGAACACGAGGCTGAGGGTGTGCGGGAAGCGCTCGCAGAGCCGCGCCATGGGTTCGGCCGGGCGGACGGGGTCGGTGACGGTCGCCTCGACCCACGCCTCCTCCTGCGCCACCAGCCCGGGATCGGCGAGCAGCTCCTCCAGCGGGCCCCGGATCCGGGCCAGGGCGCGCGGCACCGGGCAGTCGACACGCTCGGCGGTGACCGCGCCCTCGGCGTCCAGGTCGACCAGCCACATGCTCTTGCGGTGGTCGGTCTCGGAGAAGGAGTACGGCAGCGGCGAGCCGGAGTAGCGCACGCGCTCGGTGATGGTCTGGCTGCCGTGCAGGTGGCCGAGGGCCGCGTAGTCGACGCCGTCGAAGACCCCGGCGGGCACGGCGGCCACCCCGCCGACGGTGATGTCCCGCTCGCTGTCGCTCACCTCGCCGCCGGTGACGAAGGCGTGGGCGAGTACGACGGACCGCGTCCCCCGCGCGCGGGTGGCGAGGTCGGCGCGGACCCGGTCCATGGCAGCGGCGAGGACGGCTTCGTGACCCGCCTTCTCCACCCCGAACTCGTCCTTGACCAGGGCGGGTTCGAGATAGGGCAGACCGTAGAAGGCCACATCACCATGAGCGTCACCGAGCACCACAGGTGTCCCGCACGCGGCCGGCTCGGTCCGCAGATGGATTCCGGCGCGCCCGATGAGCCCCGCCCCGACTCCGAGGCGGCGGGCGGAGTCATGGTTCCCGGAGATCATCACGGTCGGCACACCGAGGTCGGCGAGCCGGTGCAGCGCGTCGTCGAACAGCTCCACAGCGGCGAGCGGCGGCACCGCGCGGTCGTACACGTCTCCCGACACGACCACCGCGTCCACCCCGCGCTCCCGCACGGTCGTGACGAGGTGCCCGATGAACTCGGCCTGGGCCCCGAGCATGTTGACCCGATGGAACGCCCGGCCCAGATGCCAGTCGGAAGTGTGCAGCAGCCTCATGATCCCCGACCCTAACGGCCGGGTCTGACATCACGGGCGGTTACTCCCGTATCGACCCGTCATGACCGCACACCAAAGCCCGTTATGCCCGAAAAGATCAACTAGCCGTCCCCGTACGCCTCTCCCCCGAGCTCGAACCCCGCCGTCCCCGCGGTCACGTCGGCCAGCCACCCCCGGAACGCCTCCACGTCCGCGTCCGGCAGCCCGATCTCGATCGTGACGGCCTCGCCGTAGCGGACGTCCCGTACGTCGCGCCCGGTCGAGCGCAGGTCGTTCTCCACCTTGCCCGCACGCTGGTGGTCGACGGTCACGGTGGCGAGGCGGAAGCGGCGGCGGGTGAGGGTGCCGAGCGTGTCCAGGGCCTCGCCGACCGCGCCGCCGTACGCCCTGATGAGGCCGCCCGCGCCGAGCTTGACGCCGCCGTAGTAGCGGGTGACGACGGCGACGACGTACCGCATGTCGCGGCGGAGCAGCATCTGGAGCATGGGGACGCCGGCGGTGCCGCCGGGTTCGCCGTCGTCGCTCGCCTTCTGGATCGCGGCGTCGGCGCCGATGACGTACGCGTAGCAGTTGTGGGTGGCGTCGGCGTGCTCCTTGCGGACGGACGCGACGAAGTCCTGGGCCTCCTGCTCGGTGGCGGCCGGGGCGAGGGCGCACAGGAAGCGGGAGCGGTTGACCTCGGTCTCGTGCACGCCCGCGTGGGCCACTGTGCGGTACTCGTCCTGCATCCGGCCAGCCTAGTCCGGGGCCGGAACCGGGGCGGCGGCCCACCGGGGCGTCAGTGCTTCTTCCCCCTCGGCACCGTCACGGACGTGAGGAGCGCCCGCCCCGGGCCCAGGTCCCGCCAGGACTCGCCGTGCCAGTCCAGCACGGCGATCGCCGAAGTGGGGAACTTCACCCGGACCTCGTCCAGCGCGCCGTCGAGGCCGTCCCCGGCGAGCGCGAGCACCAGCTCCTCCAGACCGGGGTTGTGTCCCACCAGCAGCAGTGTCAGGACCTCGGGAGGCGTCTCGTGGACGGCCGCCAGCAGCTCCGGTACGTCCGCCCCGTACAGCTCGGGGTCCAGACGCACCGGCGGCGGGGTGCCCCACTGGGCGGACGCCAGCTCCCAGGTGTGCCGGGCACGTACGGCGGTGGAGCACAGGGCGAGGTCGGGGAGCAGGTCGGACGCGGCGAGGACCCGGCCCGCCTCCGGCGCGTCCCGAAGGCCGCGCGGCCCGAGCGGGCGTTCGTGGTCGGCGACGCCCTCGGGCCAGGCCGACTTGGCGTGCCGGAGCACGACCAGGCGGCGCAGCGGGCCCGCTCCGGTGCGCGCGGTCATGCCGGGGAGCCCAGGTCGCGGGTGAGCTCGAGACCGAGCAGCCGGTCGGCGTAGGCGTACGTCTCGAAGCGGGCGCCCTCGGGCAGCTCCGACTCCTCGACCCACCGCAGGACCCGCAGCACCTCGGACACGTCCAAGTCGTCCTCCCATGCGGTACGCAGGCGTCCGCGCACCTTCTCGGGGACGGGCCGCGACGGATGCCGCGCCCAGTCGGCCACGGCCCGGCGCCAGCGTACGAGGGTCTCGTGGGCCGTGGACAGGTCCTCCGCGTCGAGTCGTACGGAGGCGCCACGAGGCGGGGTGAGCAGGGCGAGGCGGACCACGGCGGGGTCGGCGTCCTCGGGGAGGCTCGCGGTCTCGACGGGCCCGACAGTGATCCGTACGCCGTCCGGAGCCGCGCCCTCCTCCTCCACCACATGGACGACCTGGGACTCGCCCCACCCGGGGCCCACGTCCCGCCGGTCCTCGAAGGGCCGGATGCCGAGGGCGGCGGCGGCCGCGTGCAGTTCGGCCTGTTCCCGGTCCCCCGTCAGCAGCGCCCACACGGGTGTGCCGCCGAGTTCCAGGGCACGGACGAGGAGATCGGCGACGAGCAGGACACGGAGGGAGGAGGTGTCGTAGCGCGGTACATGGGCCTCGACTCGGGTCAGGCCCCTGCGGGCGGGGGCGGCGTCGACGGGCTGGCCGGTTCGGGCGTCGGTGATGCGCAGCACGGGGCGAGCGTAAGCGGACGGACGGTCCCGCGCAGGCGACTGACCCGTATTCCGGACACGGGGGCGGCTTTCGGCCGATCCCCGCCGCCTCGGCTCACTCGTCGACATGCGGCGAGTGGATCCGGACGCGATCCAGGACGGCGACCGCGGACGTCTCTCCCCGTACGTCCGCCACCAGCGGCAGGAAGGACCGCAACCGCGGCTCCTCGTCGACCACGACCACCACGCAGGGTCCCTCGGCGGACTTAGGGGTCGCCCGCCCCGAAGCCCGTGACCCCCGGGTGGACGCTCGCGCCGAGCAGTCCCGCGCGGTGCGCGCGGGGCGGGCGTCACGTGTTCTGGTCGCGTACCTCATTGATTGCCGCCTGCAGCCGCAGCCAGGTCGGATCCGTCCCGGTCGCGGTGGTCACGGTCGTCAGGTCGTCCGGTTCCCATGTGCGGGACCCGTCGGTGACGACGAGGTGTTCTTCCAGTTCACCGTCGTCGGGGACCTCGGAGGTGGCGTCCAGGAACGCCGCGACCGCCGCCCTCGCCGTATCGCCGTACGAACCGAGGGATTCGGCGGGCACCGACAGGAGCAGCAACTCCCCGTCCCCGCCCGCGACCAGGAGCTCGCCCGTTGCCGTGACGGTCAGCGCGGTGACCGGTGAGCCGGCCAGGACCTCGTGTTCGGCCGCGTGATCACCGTCCATGTCGACCTCGACCAGGGTCCCCCTCGGAGTTCCGACCCAGAGCACGCCCGGCCGCCGGCTGTCGAACGCGAGGTTGTGGCGCGACCAGGAGTGCATCTGCTTCAGCCACTCGTCCGGGTACGGGTAGCCGGGGCTGGGGTCGCCGAGCGTCGTCGCCAGCACGCGTTGCAGGGAGGGGAATGCGAAGACCTCGACCGAGTTGTCGTATGCGTTGCCCCGGATCGCGAGGTGGCGTCCGTCCGCGCTGAAGACCGGCGTCTCGTAGCCGTCGCAGTCAAGGACCAGCCCCCGGCGCCGCACCCGCATCACTGCGGTGCCCGAGGCGTGCTCGACCGTCGCGAAGAGCACATGCGTCGCACCCTGGTCGCTGCTGAGCGTGGTCACCAGACCGCCGCCCGGATGCTCCGCGACCCCGGTGTCCCACGGCCGTCCGGTGGCGACGGCCCCCGAGGCGAGGTCCACGACGTCGGAGCGCTCCCAGGCGTCGCCGTCGCCGTCCGACGACGGTGAGGCCCACAACGTCCGGCCGTCCGGGCTGAAGGCCGCACAGGAGTACCTCGCGGCGGGCGGCAGGCCCTCCATGTCGGCGACTCCCTCACGGGTCCACCGCACCGTACCGTCCTCGCCCGCCACCACGAGCAGCGGCTGCTCCGGGTGCCAGGTCAGCCCGGGTGTGCGCTGCCCCCGCAGCCAAGGCGCGTTGTCGTCATGGACGGCCGACTTGGCACCCACCGTCCCGAGTTCCCGCAGCTGCCCGGCCCCGCACTCCCACACATGCACCGCCGGACGCACCGAGTCCAGGCCGGCGACCAGGGGCAGCCGCGGATGACACACCAACCGCTCGACAGAGGTCCCGCTGCCGACACGGGCACGGGCGACCGTCTCCACATGAGTCATCGCGACACCGTACGACTCGTAGGCAGCGGGTCGGCGACCGGGTGGCCGCCGGAATCACCGGCCCTCGCCCGCTGTTGTCGGCCATGAGAGCCCCAGCCCGAACCCCCAGGAGGCCCCACGTGTACGGCGACTCAGCAACAGTCCGCAAGATCCTCACCGAGCTCGGCGACACCTGGGCGATCGTGGGACTGTCGTCGAACCAGCGACGCGCGGCCTACGGCGTCGCCGAGGTGCTCCAACGGTACGGCAAGCGGGTCGTGCCCGTCCACCCCAAGGCGGAGACCGTGCACGGCGAGCAGGGGTACGCCTCCCTCGCGGAGATCCCCTTCGACGTGGACGTGGTCGACGTGTTCGTGAACAGCGAGCTCGCGGGTGCGGTCGCCGACGAGGCCGCCGCCATCGGCGCCAAGGCCGTCTGGTACCAGCTCGGCGTCGTCGACGAGGCGGCCTACGAGCGCACCCGCGCCGCCGGCCTCGACATGGTCATGGACAAGTGCCCGGCGATCGAACTCAAGTCAGTACGTTAGTCGGCACGTTGGTCGGCCCTGAGTGGCGTCTGGGCGCGGGGACGCCCGCGGCGCCTGGTGCCCGTACCGCAACGTCGCCCTGCGCACCCTCCCGCTGCCCGCGACCCCGCGAGCGGACTCCGACGGCAGCCGCCCGGGCCGTGGTTGCTGGTGCGCGCCCCCAGGCCGTCTCGGGTGTGGGGTCTGTACCGCATAATCCTCGCGTGTCCGAAACTCCCGTCCCGATACCGTCGGGATCCGTTCCGGTGGGGACGCCCGCCTGGTCATCCGCCGACGCCGCCCGCTGGGTGCAGACGCGGCCGGCAAACTGGGCGCGGCCGATGTGGTCCGTGCCGGCACTGCTGGTCACCGTCGGGTGGGCCATCGCGGTGGAGCCGGAACCGCCGTGCAGTGATGCGGTGCCGTGTGGGCCGGACTGGGGTGGCATGGTGCAGGTGGGCCTGGCCGCCGGCCTGTTGTACTGGCTCGCCCGGCTGCCGGAACTCACACTGATCGCCGCGCCCGCCCTGGCGGCCCTCGTGGCATGGGGCGAACTACCTGGCGCCGACTCGATGTCCCGTGCCGCGAACGTCGCCGTGATCGCGGCTCTCGCCTTCGGCTGGGCCGCAGCCCGCGAGCGAGTGGCCGCCCGCTCCCGGCAGCGGCGGCTCGCAGAGCGGGCCGCGGGAACGCGGCACGCGCTGCCAGGACCCGTCGGCCCACTCGCCCGAGGGACGCTCCCGATCGCCGCCGCGCTGGTCTTGTGCACGGTGGCCGCGGTCGCGGTCCTCATGGGGCTCAGAGGCATCCGCGCGGACGAGCAGCACGCGGCCCGGGCCGTGCGCACCGCAGCGGAAGTGGTGAGTCAGGGCGAGGAGTCGGTACAGCTGCGCACCGACGGTGGACGACGCGTCACCGTTGCCGCGTTCTACCCGGAGGACTACGGCGTCGGCAGCACGGTGACCGTGCTGGAGGACGGCTCGTGGAGCCGCTTGCTGGCCGAGCCGTACGACGCGTTCGGCTGGCAGACGCTGGTCCTTGCCGCCGGACTGCCCGGACTGTCCCTGCTCACCGTGGGCGTCCTCGCCCGCCGCCGTACCGCGGCGCTGCGTCGCGCACCGGTGCCGGCCCTGCGCGTGCTGGAGCGCGTCGATCACGAAGGCCGGACCTGGGTCTACGCGGCCGACGACAGCTCAGGGCGCACCCCGCTCTTCACCTGCCTGCTCACAGCGGCGCTCCCGGACGGGTCCGAATCCGCGATCCGCTTCGAACACGCTGACGAGGAGGCGGAACTCTTCGTCGCCGACACGCGCTTGCACGAAGCGGTCATGCTCGGCGCTCCGTACGAGGGCGGTGAACTGACCCTGGTCACGACAGACCGGGACGGGCATCCGATCGCTACCCGTACCGCCGGCCGGGTCCGAATCCCCCGAACCGGCAAGGTCCCGCTCCTGGACACCCACACCCCCACGGCAGCCCCCTCCGACACCACACCGGCACACCACCAGGTCCAGACGGACCGCATCGCAGCCACTCCGACACGCACCGGCCGCCCTCTGCGCTGGGGACCAGGCCCCGTGGCCCGATCGGCAGGACTGGCCTTCACCGCCGGCCTGACAGCCGGCATCTCCTACTTCACGCAGTCCCTCGTGACCGACGGCTTCGGCTGGGAGATACTCCCCCTGCTCGGGCTGCTCATGTGGACCAACCTGGTGGCCGTCCTCCTCAACTGGCGCGTCACCGCGGACGACACCGGCCTCTGGCTGGCCGGGGCCTGGAGGGTACGCCACGTCCCCTGGGAACGGCTGCGGGCAGTCCAGTACACCCGCGAGGGCAGCGTGGAGATACGTCTGTCGGACGGCAGCACCTGGCATCTGATGGGCCTGGGTGAGCCGTGGCTCGAACGACGTCTGCGGCTGCGTCCGTCTCACGTCCGCATGGTCGAGGAGGTCACCGCCCTCCTCCTCCACCCAGAACTGCGCCCCATCGACCGCAGCTCACCACGCGACCACGGTCTGCCCCTCGGCCCCGTCCTGCTCCTCCTCGTCGCCCTCGGCACGGCAGCCGCACTCTTCGCGTGAGCCGAGCTCAGCGAATTCCTGAAACACTCGCAAGGAATCCCCCGCAAAGAAGTCAAATATGCGACAACCGCCTTTAACCCAAAGGCGGTTGATTCGTAATCTGGAGCCGCTCACACATTAAAGGTATGCATTTCGTGAGAGGCCCTTCGATTTATGGTAAGCGTCGATTCAGCACCTGAGACAAAGGGAACGCCGGGCGGCGGTCTACGGCGGGACGTGGGGTTGATCGGGCTCATGTGGGCCTCGGTCGGTTCCATCATCGGCTCGGGCTGGCTGTACGGCGCCCAGGAGGCGGCCGTGGTGGCCGGGCCCGCAGCCGTGATCTCGTGGGTGATCGGCGCGGTCGCCATCGTGCTGCTCGCCCTCGTCCACGCGGAACTCGGCGGTATGTTCCCGGTGGCGGGCGGCACCGCCCGATATCCGCACTACGCATTCGGCGGCCTCGCCGGAATGTCCTTCGGCTGGTTCTCCTGGCTCCAGGCGGCGACCGTCGCGCCGATCGAGGTCGAGGCGATGATCGGTTATGCCGGTCACTGGTCGTGGGCGCAGGGATTCCAGCACGCGGACAAGACGCTCACGACAAGCGGAGTCATCGTCGCCGTGGTGTTGATGGCCGTCTTCGTGGTCGTCAACTTCCTCGGCGTGCGGGCGCTCGCGCACACGAACAGCGCCGCCACCTGGTGGAAGATCGCGGTACCGCTGGCGGCCATCTTCATCATCGCGGCCGGCAACTTCCACCCGGGCAACTTCCACTCGGAGGGCTTCGCGCCGTTCGGCGCCAAGGGCGTGCTGAGCGCGATCAGCACCAGCGGCATCATCTTCGCCCTGCTGGGCTTCGAGCAGGCCATCCAACTGGCCGGTGAGAGCCGCGACCCGAAGCGTGACCTGCCGCGCGCGACCATCGGCTCGGTCGCCATCGGCGCCGTCATCTACGTACTGCTCCAGATCGTGTTCATCGCCGCGCTGCCGCACAGTACCTTCGCGCACGGCTGGGCGAAGCTCGACTACCCCGGGATCAGCGGTCCTTGGGCCGGTCTCGCGACCCTCGTCGGCCTGGGCTGGCTGAGCGTGGTGCTGTACCTGGACGCCGTGATCTCGCCGGCCGGGACCGGGCTCATCTACACGACGGCGACCTCCCGGGTCTCCTACGGCCTGTCCAAGAACGGTTACGCGCCCAAGCTGTTCGAACGCACCGACCGCAGGGGCGTGCCCTGGTTCGGCCTCGCGATCTCCTTCGTGACCGGCGTGGTCTGTTTCCTGCCCTTCCCGAGCTGGCAGCAGCTGGTCAGCTTCATCACCTCGGCGAGCGTCCTGATGTACGCGGGCGCCCCACTGGCGTACGGCGTCTTCGCGGACCGGCTGCCCGACCACGAGCGCCCCTACCGGCTGCCGGCGGGCTCGATCCTGTCCCCGGTGTCGTTCGTCGTCGCCAACTTGATCATCTACTGGGCGGGTTGGCACACCCTGTGGCGGCTCGGGGTGGCGATCGTCCTCGGCTATGTGCTGCTCGGCGGATACGCGCGCTACGCCATCTCCAAGGGGCTCCCCGACGCGCCCCGCCTGGACTGGAAGGCCGCCCAGTGGCTGCCGGTCTACCTGGTGGGTCTCGGCGTGATCTCCTGGCAGGGCGGCTTCGGCGGTGGCTCGGGCCGGATCGCCCTGTGGTGGGACATCCTGCTCATCGCGGCCTTCTCCCTGGTGATCTACTACTGGGCCAGGGCCACCGCGTCCCCGGCCGCGGTGATCGAGCGGAGCATCGACGAGGTCGTCGTCACCGACGCACCCGCGCACTGAGGCGGGTGGCCCGGGTGCCTCCCCGTGTGGAGGCACCCGGCAGCACTCCCCTGCCTCCCCGGGGCGCCGACATAATGACCGGGTGACCCCAGACTCCAACTCCGTTGCGCCACAGCGCTGTCCGGTCGTCGTCATAGGCGCCGGACCCGCCGGGCTGACCATCGGCAACATCCTGCGGGCGGCGGGCGTGGACTGCCTCGTCCTGGAGGTGGAGACCCGCGAGTTCATCGAGCGGCGTCCTCGCGCGGGCGTCATCGAGGAGTGGGCCGTACGCGGTCTCCAGCAGCGCGGTCTCGCCGACAACCTGCTGGAGCGGGCCCAGCTGCACACCGAGTGCGAGTTCCGCTTCGCCGGTGACCGCTTCCGCTTCACCTACGGCGACCTCACGGGACAGCACCACTTCGTCTATCCCCAGCCGCTGTTGGTGACGGACCTGGTGCGCGAGTACGCCGACGTGCGGGGCGGCGAGATCCGCTTCGGCGTCCGGGACGTCCGGCTGCACGATCTGGAGTCGCCCCGGCCGTCGGTGTCGTACACGGATGCGGAGACCGGCGAACGGCAGCTGGTCGAGTGCGAGTTCGTGGCCGGCTGCGACGGGGCGCGCGGCGTGACCCGCACCGTTCTGCCGGAGACCACCGACATAGCCCGGCACGACTACGGCGTCGGCTGGCTGGCGCTGCTCGCGGAGGCGCCGCCGTCCTCCGACTGCGTCCTGTTCGGCATCCATCCGAACGGTTTCGCCGGACACATGGCACGCAGCCCCGAGGTCACCCGCTACTACCTGGAGTGCCCGCCCGGCGACGACCCCGAGAACTGGTCCCACGACCGCGTCTGGGCCGAACTCCAGCAACGTCTCGGCGCGACCGGCACCCCGCCGCTCACCGAGGGGCGGCTGATCGAGAAGCGCGTCCTCGACATGCACAACTACGTGGTGGAACCGATGACGTTCGGCCGTCTCTTCCTCGCCGGGGACGCCGCCCACCTCACCGCGCCCATCGCGGCGAAGGGCATGAACCTCGCCCTGCACGACGCCTTCCTGCTCGGGGACGCGCTCGTGGCCTACCTCGGCAAGGGTGACGGCAGCGGACTCGACGGCTACTCGGAGGCCTGTCTGCGACGCGTGTGGGACTACCAGGAGTTCTCCCAGTGGCTCTCCGAGGTCTACCACGGCACCTCGTCGGGTGACGAGTACCGGGCCGGCACCACCTTCGCCCGACTCCGCCGCCTGTTCACCTCGCCCGCGGCAGCCGCCGCCTTCGCGGAGCAATATCTGGGTACGGCGTCCACGTACTGACGCCTCAGTCTGGCACCGGATCCGTCAGTCGTGCACCGGACGGTCGCTGAGCCGGTGGTCGGCCACGCTCAGGGCCTCGTCGACGAGCCTGCGCAGGTGGCCGTCGCGCAGTGCGTAGATCACCCGGCGCCCCTCCTTCCGCGTGTTCACCAGCCCGGCCAGCCTGAGCCGCGCCAGGTGCTGGCTGACGGCGGGACGGGCCGCTCCGCACGCCTCCGTGAGGGTCGTGACATCGGCCTCTCCCCCGGCCAGTGCGTGCAGCAGGGTGAGGCGGGTGCGGTCGCCGAGGAGGGCGAGGATCTCGGCGGCGAGGGCGAACTGTTCCTCGCCCGGGGTGCGCGGATGCGCATCGTGCGCAGTTGATAGGTGCATGCGTGCGCTCATACGCACATAATGGCTCCGTGGGCGCGGTACGTCCACTCCCGCGCGCACCGGAAAGGGGCACAACGTGAGCGACCACGAACACGACCACGGGCATCACCACACCCATGAGCACGAGCACGCGCACGTGCACGGACGCCACGGCCTCCGCCACCGTCTCGCCCACCTCCTCACCCCCCACTCCCACGAGACCGCCGACAAGCTCGACTCCGCTCTGGAGTCCTCCGCCCGCGGCATGCGCGCCCTGTGGGTCTCGCTGGCGGTGCTCGGCGTGACGGCCCTCGCGCAGGCGGTCGTCGTGGCCGTGTCCGGGTCCGTCGCGCTGCTCGGCGACACCGTGCACAACGCGGCGGACGCGCTGACCGCCGTACCGCTGAGCATCGCCTTCGTGCTGGGCCGCCGCGCGGCCACCCGACGCTTCACCTACGGCTACGGCCGTGCCGAGGATCTCGCGGGCATCGCGATCGTGCTGACCATCGCCGCGAGCGCCGCGTTCGCGGGCTGGGCGGCGATCGACCGGTTGCTGGACCCGCGTCCCGTCGCGCATGTCCCCGTGGTCGCCGTGGCCGCGCTGGTGGGCTTCGCGGGCAACGAGTGGGTCGCCCGCTACCGCATCCGGGTCGGCCGGGACATCGGTTCGGCGGCGCTCGTGGCGGACGGACTGCACGCCCGCACCGACGGGTTCACCTCACTGGCCGTGCTGCTCGGTGCCGCCGGCTCGGCCCTGGGCTGGCAACTCGCCGACCCGCTCGTGGGGTTGGCGATCACGTCCGCGATCGCACTGGTGCTGCGGGACGCGGCGCGCGAGGTGTTCCGGCGGGTGCTCGACGCCGTCGACCCGGACCTCGTCACCCAGGCGGAGCGTGCGCTGCTGGACGTCGAAGGGGTGCGCGGAGTCGGCGAGTTGAGGCTGCGATGGATCGGGCACCGGCTGCGGGCGGAGGTCGCGGTCGTGGTGGACGGGGAGATGACGGTACGTCAGTCCCATGCCGTCGCCGTCGAGGCGGAGCACGCCCTGCTGCACGCCGTACCACGCCTCACCGCGGCACTCGTCCACGCCGATCCGGCTCCCGTGCCGGGCGAGGCCGATCCACATCTGACGCTGGCCCATCACACCCATGCCTGAGACAGGCCCGACCGTTGCCGAGCACAGCTTCTTCGAGGAGCCGCGCAGGCCCGGTCAGGCCACCCCCAGTCCCTCCAGCACCACTGCGCCCGGCAGTTCCGCGAACGCCTTCCCCGGCACCAGCAGCTTCCCGCGTCGGCGGCCGCTGCCGACCAGGACGTACGGCAGGTCGACGACGGCCGAGTCGACCAACACCGGCCAGTCGGCGGGCAGTCCGAGCGGGGTGATGCCGCCGTACTCCATGCCGGACTCCCCCGTCGCGATGTCCATCGAGGCGAACGAGGCCTTGCGGGCACCGAGTTGCCGGCGGACGACACCGTTGACGTCGACCCGGGTGGTGGAGAGCACCACGCACGCGGCCAGCATGGTCTCGCCACCCCGCTTGCCGGCCACCACAACACAGTTCGCCGACCGCTCCAGCAGCTCCTGCCCGTAGTGCTCCACGAAGACCGCGGTGTCGGCCCACCGAGGGTCCGTGTCGACGTACACGATCTGCTCGGCGGGGACGCTGCCGCTCCAGTGGCGTACGGCGTCGGCGACCGGGCCCGTCAGTTCGTCGAGGGCGTCGGGGGCGGGGGTGGCGTGGTCGAAGTGTCCGATGGGTGCGTCCATGGCGGCACGCTAACAGCCGCTCAGGACACGGCCGGAACGGATACCGCCAGCATCCACCGGGCCGGGACGTCGCCCTGATTGGCGTACACATGCTCGGCGTTGGCCTCGAAGGTGACGCTCGCTCCGGCGGGCACCCGGTGCTCGACCCCGTCGACGGTCAGGGTCATCTCGCCCTCCGTGACATGGAGGATCTCCACCGTCCCGGCGGGGTGCGGATCCGAGCGGCTGCTCTCGCCCGGCATCATCCGCCACTCCCACATCTCCAGCGGGCCGGGGGCCTCCGCGCCCGCGAGGAGTCGGCTCCAGCTGCCCGCCTCCGTGCTCCACAGCCGCACCACCTGTTCCGGCGGGACGACCCGTACCTTCGGCCCCTGCTCGTAGTCGAGCAGGGTGGTGATACTGATCCCGAGCGCGTCGCCGATCTTCACGACCGTGCCGAGGCTGGGGTTGGTGCGGGCCTGCTCGATCTGGATCAGCATGCCGCGGCTGACCCCGGCGCGGGCGGCGAGCGCGTCCAGGGTGAAGCCGCGGTCGGTCCGCCAGCGCTTGACGTTGCGCGCCAGGGACTGGGTCAGCAGGTCGAGGTCCGACACGTCACGTCCAATATTCCGTACGACATAGTGCAACTGAATGAACTACGGTGGGGTGTACCCGATCGTTCACCGAACTGTACTGCGAGGCGACCCCGTGACCGCGTTCTTCGCTCTGTCCACCAGCCTGCTCTGGGGTCTGGCCGACTTCGGCGGCGGAGTGCTGACCCGGCGGCTCCCGGCGCTCACGGTGGTCGTGGTCTCGCAGGCGATCGCGGCGGCGGTGCTCGGGGCCATCGTGGTGGCGACCGGCGGCTGGAGTGAGGCGGGACCGCGACTGTGGTTCGCGTTCGCCGCCGGTCTGGTCGGTCCTGTCGCCCTGATCTGCTTCTACAAGGCACTGGCGCTCGGCCCCATGGGCGTCGTCTCCCCGCTGGGCACGCTGAGTGTGGCGGTCCCGGTCGGCGTGGGTCTCTTCCTCGGCGAACGTCCCGGACTGGTGCAGGCCGCGGGCATCGCGGTGGCCGTCACGGGAGTGGTCCTGGCGGGTGGTCCCCAGTTGCGCGGCGCCCCCGTACAACGCGAGGCGATCGTCCTCACCCTGATCGCGGCCCTCGGCTTCGGCACGGTGTTCGCCCTGATCGCGGAGGCGTCGACGACCGTCACCGGTCTCTTCCTCGCACTGTTCGTACAGCGCGTGGTCAACGTGGCGGTGGGCGGCGCGGCCCTGTACGTCTCGGTGCGGCGGGGCGGACCCGCCCTCCCGGACACCGGTTTCCCCTGGTCTTCGCTCCCCGCCCTCGCCTTCGTGGGCCTCGCGGACGTCGCGGCGAACGGCACGTACTCGGTGGCGGCGCAGCACGGCCCGGTGACGGTGGCCGCCGTCCTCGCCTCGCTCTACCCGGTGGTCACGGCCCTGGCCGCCCGCGGCTTCCTCAGCGAACGCCTCCGAGCCCTCCAGGCGACGGGCGCGGGACTGGCCCTGCTGGGCACCCTGCTCCTGGCAACAGGCTGACGCCACACCGTCCGGCCCGACAGCCGAGGGCCCGCGCGTCGGCGCGTCTCTCCACCGTCCGACCGAGCCACCCCGGCCCACTTCCCTGTCCCACCCGGCCACCCGCCCCACGAACCGACCCGCAAGCCTCAACCCAGCCCCCCACCCCCACCACCACCGGCCTCTCCACCGCCCGACCGAGCCGTCTCACCCCTCAGCCCTCAGCGCCACCGGTTCCGCGAGCTCACTGGCCGCCCCGGCCAGACCTCCCCGCCCGACTCCCCCACCCTCAGTCCAACTCCGCAAGCCGCGTAGCCCTCTCCTCGTCCAGCTCCGCCAGCCGTGCCGCCGTCTCCTCGTCCAGGCCGGCCAGCGCGTTGAGCTGTTCCGCCGTGGCCCCCTCCGGTATCGGAACCGGCGCCGGTGTCCGCAGCGGTGGCTGCCAGCCGTCCTCGGCCGTCCATCGCCGTACGACCCGGGCGGGCGCCCCCGCGACCACGGCGTGGTCCGGCACCGCACCCCGGACCACGGCGCCGGCGGCCACGACGACGTTCCGTCCGATCCGCGCGCCGGGGAGGATCACCGCGCCGGTCCCGATCCAGCACCCCGGACCGATCTCCACCGGCTCCATCCGCGGCCACTGCTTGCCGATGGGCTCGTGGGGATCGTCGTACGAGTGATTGGTGGAGGTGACATAGACGTACGGCCCGAAGTAGCAGTCGCTGCCGATGGTGACCGTGGTGTCGGCGATGACATGGCTGCCGCGTCCCAGGACGACACCGTCGCCGATGCGCAGGATCGGCTCGGGGCCGAGATCCAGGTCGGGCATCAAACCGGCCGTCAGGGTGACCTGCTCGCCGACGATGCAGTGGGAACCGACATGGATCCACCGCTCGCCGAACACCGTGCCCAGCGGAAAGGCCAGCCGGCTGTGCGCGCCCAGCGCACCGAAGCGGAGGCGGCCGGGGCGCTCGGCGGTGACGGAGCCCGTGCGCTGCACCCAGGCCCAGCCCGCGTGGACGGCACGCTGGACGAGGCGGCCCCGCCAGGATGAGAACGTGTTCTTACTCTTCGGCACGAGCTCACCGTACTGAGCGCACGCCGTCCGCATGAGCCAGAGGGCTTGTGATCTACGCCCCAACCGGGTGGCGTACGGTTCGGGATATCCGCAACCAGGAGGCGAAATGGCGCACAGGGCGTTGATCACGGGCATCGGCGGCAAGGAACCGAAGATCGACGGGGATGCCTTCGTGGCGCCCACCGCGTCCGTGATCGGAGACGTGACACTGCGGGCGGGCGCGAGCCTCTGGTACGGCGCGGTGGCCCGGGGCGATGTAGAACGCATCTCAGTCGGCGCCCAGAGCAACATCCAGGACAACTGCACGCTGCACGCCGACCCCGGCTTCCCGGTGACGATCGGCGAGCGGGTGTCCGTGGGCCACAACGCGGTCGTGCACGGCGCGACGGTCGAGGACGACTGCCTGATCGGCATGGGCGCCACGGTCCTGAACGGCGCGGTGATCGGGGCGGGTTCCCTGGTGGCGGCCCAGGCGCTGGTCCCGCAGGGGATGCGGGTGCCGCCGGGTTCACTGGTGGCGGGCGTACCGGCGAAGGTGCGGCGGGAGCTGACGGAGGAGGAGCGGCAGGGGGTCACCCTGAACGGCACGCTCTACGCGGATCTGGCCAAGGCCCACAACGAGGTGCACGGGACGCCGTGAGCCTCAGTCGGCGGCCGGGACGGTCTCCGGTTCGGCCGCCTGCATCTGGGCCGTCGCCTTCGCCGCCCGGCGCTTGAGCACGAGCATCGAGGTGAGCCCGATGAGCACCGCGAGCACGAGTCCCAGCCACGAGAACCGCTTCAGCCAGGACTCCGCGACGATGCCCACGTAGTAGATGACCGCGGTGGTCCCGCCGGCCCAGACGATTCCGCCCAGCACGTTGGCGATCAGGAACTTCCAGTACGGCATCCGCAGCACACCGGCGAGCGGTCCGGCGAAGATCCGCAGCAGGGCCACGAAGCGGCCGAAGAACACCGCCCACATGCCCCACTTCTCGAAGGACCGCTCCGCCGTGGCGACATGGCCTTCACTGAAGTGCTTGGGGAACTTGCCGGCCAGCCAGGCCAGCAACGGCCGCCCGCCCTTGCGTCCGATCGCGTAGCCGATGGAGTCACCGACGATCGCGCCGACGCTGGCGCACGTGCCGAGCACCACGGGGTTGATCCCCGCGTGCTGTGAGGACAGCAGCGCGGCCGAGACCAGGATGATCTCGCCGGGCAGCGGAATGCCCAGGCTCTCCAGGCCGATGACCAGGCCCACCAGGGCGTAGACGGCGGCCGGGGGCACGGTGTCGAGCCATTCCTGGACGTGCAACGCCGGTTCCTCCTGAGTCGCGTTCGCTGCGTGCGCCAACCACCGACGCACGCCGGGGCAGCCTACCGGGTCACGAGAACCGATGTCCGAAGCAACGGAGGAGAGAGGCGCGGCCGGGGTCACCCCCCTCGGTGCGACCCCGGCCGCGACCGCGCTTCCGGCTACGGCAGCGCGGTCCGAAGGGTCGACGTGACGGGAGCCGTCAGCGACGTCACGGTGTGCGCGACCGCGCCCACCGCTGCTCCCGCCTTCTCGACCGGCGCGGGGCGTGCGGCCGGCTCGGAGTGGCCGTGGTCGACCTGGGCGACCCGGGTCTCGTACCGCTCCGGCGGGGTCCCCTGCTGGTTCGAGGGCCGGCCGGGGCTCTGGTTCGGCTCCTGGCCGGGCCGGCCGTCGGCTCCGGAAGGCGGCGCCGGGACCAGGTCGGGTGCGACCGGCTCCGCGTCCGGCCCTCCGGAAGGGCTCCCGGACGGGCCGCCCGTCCCCAGGTCCTCCGGCGGCCGCGTGCCCTGCTGGGCCGGCGCACTCTCCACGGCGAACTCCAGGTACCACCGCTGCCCCTTCGTACCGTCCCGTTCGGTGACGGTCACGGTGTCCCCCTTGCCGGGTGCGACCAGCAGCCCCTTCCCGCGGCGCAGCAGGAGTTCGCCGCGCACGGTGAGGTCGTAGCGGACCTCGCCCCCGTGCGCGAGGCAGTCGGCGACCACCACGGACCGCTTCTCGGCGTCCGAGTCGAGGCAGAGGCCGGGGTTGACGGCGCTGCGCAGCAGTCCGTCGTCCTGATACGCCCACTGCTGGGATCCGGCGGAGGAGCACCGCGCCAGCACGGCCCTCGTGCCGTCGTCGGCCCGTGCGTCGAGCATGTCGAGGCACAGTCCGTCGTCGGCGTTGCGGAGCCTGCCGTGGCCCACCTCGACCGGGTTGCCCATGGAGGCGGCGGACGGGGACCCGGCCTCCTGCGAGACCTCCGACGGGTCCGGCCGTACGGTGTTGCCGCTGACCGCGCCCCACGTCGCGCCGGTCGTGGGCACGCCGTCGTCGGTCCAGCCCTTGGCGACGAGCACCGTGGCGAGCAGCGCGAGAGACGTCAGTCCCACGCCCAGGAGGACGGCCCTCGGGTGCTTGCGGGGCTGGGCGAGCAGGCCGGCCGGGAGGGGACGGTGGCGTCCGCCGGGCTGCCGGGTACGGGCCCCCGTCCTACGCGGGTCCCCCGATCCGCGTGGGTCCGCCGACCCACGCGGGTCCGCCGCCGGGCGGCCCGCGGCGCGCGCCGGCCGCGATTCCAGATAGCGGTGGGCGCCCCAGCCGAGCACCGTCTCGGCGAGCAGCACCTCGAGGCCGCCCTCGAAATGGCTGAGCTGTTCGGCCGCGTGCCGGCAGTAGCGGCATTCCGTCAGATGTTTCCGCACATCGGGCAGCAGGTCTCCGCCCCGGCGAATCGGGACATCCAGGAGTCGGTTGTAGAAGCGGCATTCGCTGGTCGGCGCGAGTTCCCGATGGGCGCGCACACAGCCGGTACGGAATTGCTCGCGGGCCTGCTCGAGGGCGGCGGTCGCGCGGGCGGTGTCGACGCCCAACAGACCGGCAGGTACGGAAAGCGGCTCGGCCTCGACCTCGGCATGCCACAGCAGGCATTGTGAGGCTCCCGGAAGGGCCCGGAATGCGCGCTCGGCGAGCAGTCGCCTTTCGGGGGTGGCGGACCTCGCCGCGCGTAGACCACGGCCCCCTATCGTCTTGCGGAGTTCCGGCAGTACGGTGGACACCGCGTCATCGGCGGCCCACTCCTTGACGAACTCCCTTACCGCTATGAGAAGTTGCGGCCGCAGCGCTCCGTCACCCGCACGTCCGAGAACCCGGTGGAATGCGGCGGTGGCCGCCATCGACGCCGAACCCGACCAAGAGGCGAGGCATATGACGGAGTATTCGTATGTCGCCTGCCAGTGCCGTGCCATCAGCAGGGCGACGGCATGGCCGTCCACACGGTTCTCCCCGAGCCGGGCCAGGAGATTGCGGTCGGACTCCCCCGGACTCGATCCGGGCCGCGGGGGGTAGGGGGGTCGTGGAGGGTAAGCGGATTGCACGGGACCAATTCCTTCCAGGCCGCAGGGCGGCACGGAAAATGCGCGCCCTCGGAAAGCAGGTGCCTGATTGGTGCATACCTATGCCGCGTCAGTTCCGACTCGGCCACCGGGGGCGCTCACCTTCGCACAATTACTGCACAGTGAACAAGAAGTTCGAGTGACCGATGTTCAAAAAGGGACGGATTCAGAAAAGTTACCGCCGGTATCCGCACCGGCATTCGAAATAAGCGGGGCGTCGGCGTCAAGTTGTGTACGCCGCCAGATACCTGGCACACGAAATCTCCAACTTCCGGCCCGGCCCACAGCAAGCTCCCAGGCGTCTCCCGGTGGGCTCTCATCGCGGTGCCGCAGCATGATCCGCATGATCGTCCCCCACACGACAGACACCCCCGCCCCCACCCACACGGTCCGCAAGGCGGTGGTCCCGGCCGCCGGGCTCGGCACCCGGTTCCTGCCGGCGACCAAGGCGACCCCGAAGGAGATGCTCCCGGTCGTCGACAAGCCGGCCATCCAGTACGTCGTCGAGGAGGCCGCCGCGGCCGGGCTCGACGACGTCCTCATGGTCACCGGCCGCCACAAGCGGGCCATCGAGGACCACTTCGACAACGCCTTCGAGCTGGAACAGGCTCTTGCGGCCAAGGGAGACGCGGTACGCCTGGACGCGGTACGCGACCCGGCCCGCCTCGCCAACATCCACCACATCCGCCAGGGCGAGCCGCTCGGCCTCGGCCACGCGGTGCTCTGCGCCCGCCGCCATGTCGGCGACCAGCCCTTCGCCGTCCTCCTCGGCGACGACCTGATCGACCCGCGCGAGACCCTGCTCAGCACCATGCTCGACGTCCGCGACCGGTACGCGGGCAGCGTGGTCGCCCTCATGGAGGTACCGCGCGAGCAGATCCACCTCTACGGCTGCGCGGCCGTGGAGGCGACGGAGGACGAAGGCGTGGTCCGCGTGACCGGCCTGGTCGAGAAGCCGTCACCCGAGAAGGCCCCGAGCACTTACGCGGTCATCGGCCGCTACGTCCTCGACCCCGCCGTCTTCGACGTCCTCGACCGCACTTCACCCGGCCGCGGCGGCGAGATCCAGCTCACCGACGCCCTCCAGGACCTCGCGGCCGACGGCACGGTCCACGGCGTCGTCTTCGACGGCCTCCGCTACGACACCGGCGACAAGGCGGACTACCTCCGCACGGTGGTCCGCCTCGCCTGCGACCGCGCCGACCTGGGCCCCGAGTTCATCGGCTGGCTCAAGGAGTTCGTGGCGGGGCTGGAGAACGGCGAGGGGGTCGAACGGGGGCGACTGGCGGCCTGACCCCGGCCTCGGGGACCAGGCACCGCGGAACCCGCGGACACATGCCGTCAGCCGTCACCGCGCCCTCAGCCGTTCGGCCGCAGCGTCCACACCACCGTCATCTCACCCGTGACCGTCCCGTCCGCACGGCTGATCTCGATCGTGACCGGGAACTCCGGGCGCTCCCCCGCGTCCAGCTGGGCGACGACCTCGGCGGCCGGGCGGCCCAGGGTCGCCGTGGCGGTCACCGGACCCATCGCGAGCTTCCGGTACGCGATCTCGGCGCTGACGGCGAGCGGTACCGCGCGGGAGAGCTGATCGCCGAACGCGGCCAGGACGATCGCCCCGCTCGCCGACTCGCCGAGCGTGAACATGGCACCGGCGTGCGGGCCGCCCACGTGGTTGTGGAACTCACCCTGGTCGGGCAGGGCGACCACGGCCTTGTCCGGACTGGTCTCCAGGAACTCGAGGTTCAGGGTCCGGGCCATGGGCACGGTGGCGGCGAGCATCTCGCCGATGGACATCTGGTCTGCGCTCATGGCCGCGATGTTACCCGCGAGTAGAGAACGCTGACCAGGCACGGTGCCAGTGATCGCCGTCTCCTTGCGGCAGCTGCCCACGATGGACACCGCCCCCTCACGATCTGGCCTGCAATTGGTTTGGCAAGGCGGCACCCCGGCGGCGATAGTCGGCCGGTGACCCCCTCCGCCGACTCATCGCACCGCGCCCGCAGACCCCCCTGGGCGAGCCGCAACTACAGCCTGCTGACCACCGCCGCGTTCGTGACGAGCCTCGGCAGCAACGGCGCCATGATCGCCGCCGCGTTCGCCGTACTGGAGGCGGGCGGCGACGGCGGCGACGTGGGCCTGGTGGCCGCCGCGCGCACCCTGCCGCTGGTGGTCTTCCTGCTGATCGGCGGGGCGGTGGCGGACCGTCTGCCCCGGCACCGCGTGATGGTCGCTGCCAACTCCCTGAACTGCCTCTCCCAGGGCCTGTTCGCCCTCCTGGTCCTGACCGGCGAGCCCCGGCTGTGGCAGATGATGCTGCTGACCGCGCTGGGCGGAACGGGCCAGGCGTTCTTCAGCCCGGCGGCCGAGGGCATGCTGCTGTCCTCGGTGAGCGGCGAACAGGCCGGCCGGGCCTTCGCGGTGTTCCGGATGGCGATGCAGGGCGCGGCACTGGGCGGCGCCGCGCTCGGCGGTGCGATGGTCGCGGCGGTCGGCCCCGGCTGGGTGCTCGCGGCGGACGCGGTGGCCTTCGCGGTCGCCGGTTCGCTGCGCTCTTTCCTCGACGTCAGCCACATACCGGCCCGTGAACCGGGCGCCGGCATGCTCGCCGACCTCCGGGACGGCTGGCGGGAGGTCGCGGGACGGCCGTGGCTGTGGGGCATAGTCGTCCAGTTCTCCATAGCCAACGCGGTCCTCGGCGCCGCCGACGCGGTCTACGGCCCGCTCGTCGCCCGGGACGACCTGGGCGGCGCGGGCCCCTGGGGCGTGGCCCTGGGCTTCTTCGGCGCGGGCACAGTCGTGGGCGCCCTCCTCATGACCCGCTGGAAGCCCAACCGCCTGCTGTTCGTGGGCATCCTGTGCGTGTTCCCGATGGCCCTGCCGTCGGCCGCGCTCGCCGTACCGGTGTCGGTGCCCCTGCTGTGCACGGCGATGTTCCTGGCCGGCGCGACCGTCGAGGTGTTCGGCGTCTCCTGGATGACCGCCCTGCACCAGGAGATACCGGAGGAGAAGCTCTCCCGGGTCTCGGCCTACGACTGGTTCGGCTCGGTCGCCCTCATGCCGCTCGCGGCGGCGCTGGCGGGCCCGGCGGAGTCGGCGTTCGGACGGACCGCCGCCCTGTGGGGCTGCGCGGGCCTGATCGCGGCGGTGACGGCGACCGTCCTGTGCGTACCGGACGTGCGCAACCTGCGCCGGAACACCAAACAGGTCACCCCGCTCCCCGCGAACGCCTCAGCCGATGCCGAACGCCCCGTCGGGGGGCTCGGGTGAGGCCACCGCGTCCGCGTCCCGCACCGGCCGCGCCCCACCGATGAACTCCCGCAGCCCGGCTCCGTGTTCCACGCGCGCGGGAAAGGCGTCGGCCGCGGTACGCCGTGCCAGGGCCGCCGTGTCGAGAGGCAACTGCCCGGCCACGAGCACCGCGTTTCCGAACCGCCGCCCCCGCAGCACCCCCGGCTCGGCGACCAGCACGAGTTCCTCGAAGACCTCGGCGAAGTTGGCGAGTTGGGGCCGCAGGAACGCGAAGGGGGCGGAGTCGGCGAGGTTCGCGAGATAGACACCGTCGCCCCGAAGCACCCGTGCGGCTTCCCGGGCGTACTCCAGGGAGGTCAGCTGCGCCGGCACCCTGGATCCCCCGAAGACATCGGCGACGAGCACGTCGGCCGAGCCCGCCGGGGCCTTTTCCAGCCACTCCCGGGCATCGGCCGCGTGCACCGCGATCGCCGCCCCCTCCGGAAGCGGCAGCTGCTCGACGACCAGCTCCAGCAGGCCCCGGTCGAACTCGACGACGTCCTGCCGCGACCCCGGCCGGGTGGCGGCCAGATACCGCGGCAGCGTCAGCCCACCCCCACCGAGATGTACGACGTCCAGCGCCCGCCCCGCCTCCGAGACGAGGTCCAGCACATGCCCGAGCCGCCGGGTGTACTCGAACTCGAGATGCGTCGGCTCGTCGAGATCGACATAGGACTGCGGAGCCCCGTCCACGGTCAGCAACCAGGCCCGCTCCCGATCGACGTCGGGCATGAGCTTGGCGAAGCCGAAGTCGGTGGCCTTGGCGACGGGTATCGAGTTGTTCACACGTCCAGTGTGCCGACTCGGGGGCGCGGGGCCGTATCGATGTGCGGCTCCGCCGCGCGGGCGCGACCAGCCACAACGACCCCGCAGCCCCCTCAGACCGCGACCACCCTCAGACGACGGCCGTCACCGTGCCCGCACCCACGGTCCGCCCACCCTCACGGATGGCGAACCCGAGCCCGGCCTCGAGCGGCACGTCCCGACCCAACTCCACGGTCATGACCACCCGCTCCCCCGGCCGTGCGACAGCGACCTCACCGAGGTCGACATCGCCCACGACATCCGCCGTACGGATGTAGAACTGCGGCCGATACCCGGTGGAGACGGGCGTCGTACGCCCGCCCTCCCGCGCCGACAGCACATACACCTGCGCGGTGAACCGACGACTCGGCACCACACTTCCCGGCGCGGCCACGACATGCCCTCGCCGTACGGCATCCCGCGGCACACCCCGCAGCAGCAACGCCACGTTGTCCCCGGCCTGCGCCTCCTCCATCGGCTTGCCGAAGGTCTCGACCCCGGTCACCACCGTCTCCACGGCGGCCCCGAGCACTTCGACCCGGTCACCCACCCGCACCGTGCCCCGCTCGATCGCACCGGTCACCACGGTCCCCCGGCCGGTGATGGTCAGCACGTTCTCGACGGGCATCAGGAAGGGCGCGTCCAGGTACCGCTCCGGCATGGGCACGTACGTGTCCACCGCGTCGAGCAGCGCCTCGATCGACGCCGTCCAGCGCGGGTCCCCCTCCAAGGCCTTCAGCCCCGAGACCCGTACGACGGGCACGGCGTCGCCGCCGTAACCGTGCGCGGTGAGCAGTTCGCGGACCTCCAGTTCGACGAGCTCGACCAGTTCCTCGTCGGCCGCGTCCGCCTTGTTGAGCGCGACCACGACATGGTCCACGCCCACCTGCCGGGCGAGGAGCACATGCTCCGCGGTCTGCGGCATGATCCCGTCGAGCGCGGAGACGACGAGGATCGCCCCGTCGAGCTGCGCGGCCCCGGTGACCATGTTCTTGACGTAGTCGGCGTGGCCCGGCATGTCCACGTGGGCGTAGTGCCGGGTGTCGGTCTCGTACTCGACGTGCGCGATGTTGATGGTGATCCCGCGCGCGGCCTCCTCCGGGGCGCGGTCGATGCGGTCGAACGGCACGAACGTGCCGCTTCCGCGCTCGGCGAGGACCTTGGTGATGGCGGCGGTCAGGGTCGTCTTGCCGTGGTCGACGTGACCCATCGTGCCGATGTTCAGGTGCGGCTTGGTGCGCACGTAAGCGGTTTTCGACATGGCTGTACCTCGAAGCCTCTGCGTGTTCGTGGAAGAACGGGGACCCCAAGGACTTGCCGACCCTCCCCCTGCGGGGTCCGCCGGACGATCCGGGAAGGGTCAGCTTCGGGCGCCGTCTGCGGCGGCCGGGAAAACGGGAACGGCAGCCTTCGGCGCATCCGCGACTGCGGATGCTGCGAGAGCGAAGGCGTACCGGAACATGACGCAGATCATGTCCGACGCGTCGTCCCACGTCGAACGGTTTTTTATGGCCGCCCGTCGCCGCCCGTCCGCACAACCGACGCCATCCGTACGGCGATCACACATCCGGGTCGGTTACCGTCACTGGATGCTCGATGCCACCACCCGCTCTGGGGGCACCGCCACGGCCACTCCCCCGGCCACCGCCACGGAGCTCGCACTCCCTGTCCCCGCTCCGGTGGGTCTCGCCTCCCGTTGCACGAGAGTTCTGCTGTCCCCGTGGTCCCGGTTCTCCCTGCTCCTCGCGCTGCTCGCGGGCGCCGCGTCCATCGTCCTGCTCTTCGAGCCACAGAGACTGCTCTCCGACGGCTGGCCACCCCAGCTCGGCGGGGTCGCGGCCGCGGCTGTGTTCGCGGTGGCGTACGGGCTGTGCACCGTGGCCTTCGTCCCACGGCCGCTGCTGAACCTCGCGGCCGGCGCCCTCTTCGGTTCGCAGCTGGGGCTCGCGTCGGCACTCGGCGGCACCGTCCTCGGGGCCGGGATCGCCTTCGGCCTGGGCCGGGTGCTCGGGCAGGACGCGCTGCGGCCCCTGCTGCGGGGGCGGTGGCTGAAGGCGGCGGACGGCCAACTGAGCCGGCACGGGTTCCGGTCGATGCTGGCGGCACGGCTGTTTCCCGGAGTGCCGTTCTGGGCGGCGAACTACTGCGCCGCGGTCTCCCGTATGGGGTACGTGCCGTTCCTCGTCGCGACGGCACTCGGGTCGATACCGAACACCGCCGCGTACGTGGTCGCCGGGGCGCGGGCTTCAGCGCCCACGTCGCCCGCGTTTCTGATCGCCATGGCCGCGATTGCCCTGCCGGGGCTGGCGGGGGCTGTGGTGGCGTGGCGCAAGCGGCACCATCTGCGGGCACGTTGAGAGCGCCCATGAGCGTGCCGCGGTTCCCCGCGCCCCTGATGGGGCGCTCCAGCTAGACCCTTTCCAGGATCATCGCGTTGGCCAGGCCGCCCGCCTCGCACATCGTCTGCAGCGCGTAGCGGGCCCCTCGCTCCCGCATCGCGTGCACCAGCGTGGTCGTCAGGCGGGTGCCGCTCGCGCCCAGGGGGTGGCCCAGCGCGATCGCCCCGCCGTGCACGTTCACCTTGGACAGGTCCGCACCCGTCTCCTGCTGCCAGGCCAGGACCACGCTGGAGAAGGCCTCGTTGACCTCGAACAGGTCGATGTCGTCCAGGGTGAGCTGCGCCCGGCGCAGGACCTTCTCCGTCGCCGGGATGACCCCCGTGAGCATGAGGATCGGGTCGGAGCCGGTGACGGCGAAGCTGTGGAGGCGGGCCAGGGGGCGCAGGCCCAGGCGTTCCGCTGTCTCGCTCGACATGATCAGGACGGCGGAGGCGCCGTCGTTGATCGGGCTGGAGTTGGCCGCGGTGACGTTCCACTCGATCTGGGGGAAGCGTTCGGCGAGTTTCGGGTCGTAGAAGGCGGGCTTGAGGCCCGCGAGGGTCTCGAGGGTGCTGCCCGGCCGTACGCACTCGTCGCGCGAGACGCCGTCCAGGGGTGCGACCTCGGCGTCGAACAGGCCCTTCTCCCAGGCATCGGCGGCCTTGTGGTGCGAGGAGACGGCGAACGCGTCCATCTGCTCGCGCGTGATCGACCACTTCGCCGAGATGAGCTCGGCGCTGATGCCCTGCGGGACGAGGCCGTCCTTGTAGCGCTCTGCGATCCCGGGGCCGAAGGGGTCCTTGCCCTCGGGGACGTTGGACCACATCGGCACCCGGCTCATCGACTCGACACCGCAGGCCACGACGATGTCGTACGCGCCCGCGACCACGCCCTGCGCCGCGAAGTGCACGGCCTGCTGCGAGGAACCGCACTGGCGGTCCACCGTCGTCGCCGGAACCGTCTCCGGGAGGCCCGCCGACAGCGCCGCGTAACGGGTGGTGTTCATGGCCTGCTCGCCGACCTGGTCGACGGTCCCGCCGATGACGTCGTCGATGAGCGCCGGGTCGATACCGGAACGCTCCACGAGGGTGCGCAGGGTGTGGGCGAGGAGTTCGACGGGGTGGACGTGCGCGAGGGCGCCGTTCGGCTTGCCCTTGCCTATAGGAGTGCGTACGGCTTCGACGATCACTGCGTCACGCATGGTGCGGGCCTCCGGGGTGCGGGCGACTACTAGTGAGTAGGAAATTCAAACTCACCATAACTCTGTGAGTTTGGAAATCCAACCCTCTATTAAGCTGGGCGGCATGGCCGCCACCAAAGATCCGCGCCCCTGCTCGATCGCAGACACCCTCGCCCTCGTCGGTGAAAAGTACTCCCTGCTCGTAGTGAGGGAGGTCTGCATGGGCAACGGCCGCTTCGACCAGCTGGTACGCAACATCGGGGCCCCGCGCGACGTCCTGGCCACCAGGCTGCGGCGGCTCGTCGACGCCGGGATCCTCACGAAGCGCGCCTACAGCGAGCGTCCGCAGCGGTTCGAGTACCGGCCCACACAGGCGGGCCTCGAACTGGAGCCGATGCTGCTCACGCTCATGGCGTGGGGCGACCGGCATCTGCGCAACGACGACGACCGGCCGATGGTCGTCGAGCACAGCTGCGGCAACGAACTGCTGCCGGTCGTCACCTGCTCCGCCTGCGGGGGCGATGTGTCCCACGAGGATCTGACGGCTCATCCGCAGACCCCCGGCTGGACGGTGACCGGACCGACAGCCGCCTGACCGCCCCTGTGGCGGGCCTGTCGCCGCGGGGCGCTACGCTGCCCCTCGCACCCCGATCACCGCGCCCGGTGATGTGGCGCGCCCGACTCCCCTCACACGATCAGCACTTGGACGCCGTAACTTCATGTCTTGGTTTGAATCACTCATCCTCGGACTCGTCCAGGGGCTGACCGAGTTCCTTCCCGTCTCGTCCAGCGCGCATCTGCGCCTGACCGCGGCCTTCTCCGGCTGGAAGGACCCCGGGGCGGCCTTCACCGCGATCACCCAGATCGGCACCGAGGCCGCCGTGCTGATCTACTTCCGCAAGGACATCGGGCGGATCATCTCCACCTGGAGCCGTTCGCTGGTCAACAAGGAGCTGCGCGCGGACCACGACGCGCAGATGGGCTGGCTGGTGATCGTCGGCTCGATCCCGATCGGCGTGCTGGGCCTGCTGTTCAAGGACCAGATCGAGGGGCCGTTCCGCGATCTGCGCATCACCGCGACGATGTTGATCGTCGTGGGCGTCATCATCGGAATCGCCGACCGGCTGGCGGCACGCGACGAGACCGGCGGCAAGCACCGGGCGCCCAAGCAGCGCAAGGGACTTGAGGACCTGGGCATCAAGGACGGCCTGATCTACGGCCTCTGCCAGGCCATGGCCCTCGTCCCGGGCGTCTCCCGCTCCGGAGCCACCATCAGCGGCGGCCTCTTCATGGGCTACAAGCGCGAATCGGCGGCGCGTTACTCCTTCCTCCTCGCCATCCCGGCCGTACTCGCCTCCGGCCTCTTCGAGTTGAAGGACGCGATGGAGAACGACCACGTCTCCTGGGGCCCCACGATCTTCGCCACGGTGATCGCCTTCGGCGTCGGCTACGCGGTCATCGCCTGGTTCATGAAGTTCATCTCGACCAAGAGCTTCATGCCCTTCGTCTGGTACCGCATCGCCCTCGGCATCGTCATCATCGCCCTGGTCAGCGCGGGTGTGCTGTCTCCTCACGCGGCCGAATCCGGGGGCTGAACCAGGGCCGCACAGGTAGCGCTATCTAGCATTTTCTAGCGCCTGATTGCAGCACCACGCCATGATCATCTCCCACTTGTCTCCCACTCATCTCCCACCTGGGAGGCGGGATACGCCCCACTAGGACGTGTGCGTCCGCAAAGCAAGGGATCACACGGAAGGGCCCGCACAGCAAGCCGTGCGGGCCCTTCCGTACAGAGGGTGCGGGTCAGCTGAGGATCATGTCCGGCCCAGGCCGCGACCCTCTCCACGAGGAAACGAAGCCGTTCGTCCCACCGTGTCCCAGGCATCGCCCGTGAGGTCGACCTGCGCGGCGGCGGCCGCGAGGGTGAGCCGGCCGAGGCGCCCCTCCACGTCCTTCACACGTTGCCGTACGGGCCGTTCAAGACGCTCATGCAGACCGAACCGCGGGCCGGTCACCGTCACGCCTCCAGCTCGAACCCGGCCGAGCCCAGCAGAACACGCTCCTTCAGGTCCGCCGGTGGATCACAGAGGGCGCCAACTCCCTGACCCTCCAGCCCAAGATGACGACCAGGTCGTCCCCGTGCCTCGGCTGCTCGTCCACGCCCTCGCCGGGACCACCCTGCCGAGGAGCCAGCCGAGCTACGTCATCGGGGCGGAACTCGGCGACCGTCGTCGGTGCGGGCCCGTACGATTTGTCCACGCCTTCCCCTCCATGCCTCACGGTCGGCTGCGCCCTGCTGCTGCGCGGATCAACACAGCGATCCGCCGACTCATGGCGGAGCCCAACACACCCCGGCGCGCGGCGGAGTACGGGCGGCTACTGATCGAGCGGGAGAAAGCCACCCGGGCCGACGTGGTCAAGGCAACGTGCCTCAGGTCAGCGCAGGCCATCTGTATCGTCGCGCTCTTCGCCGACTGGGAGTGGCCGACGGTCGTCCCCGGGGTCCTCGCTGTAGGTAACCACGGAGGATGCCTCTTGGAAGGTAAGCCTGAGCTGCTCGTCTGACGGAGCATCAATCGGGTAGGAGGGCCGGTCACCCGGCCCTCCTACCCGATTGACACGTCGGCGTCTCGCCATGGACATCTTCGAGTTCCGGTGGCGTCCCTGAGGAGACACTTCGCTGCCACCGGCCGGACGCGACCCCGACGCTGATCGCCGAAGCCCCGAGCACGACACCGATGAGACCCGTCAATGCACCAGCCGGGACACGCATAAGCCTCCACCAAGACCCCTGACGGCCTCTCGCGAGTACGCGCAGTGCACGACGCGGAATAGAGGAGGTTGGTGGGGGCGGCTCACCTGGGACTGGTTGAGCGGGTGGATCTCCACGCGGGTGCCGCGGGTTGAGGCGGGCCAGGATGTAGCGGGCGAAGTTCACGCGCCGCACCGTGCGGTAGGCCTGCTCGATCGCGGCGAGGTTCTTTCGCGACGGCGTGTGGGCCGCGGCGAGCCAGGCCTGCACCGTACGGGCTGTGACGGTCGACCCGGCCGTGCGGGCCGGGGCTTGGGCGAGGCAGCGCAGCCGCACGAGCAGGCAGCGCCAGGCGGCCCCACTGCGGTGTGCGCGCCCTTCCTGAGGGGCCATAGTCCGGCGGGTCCGTGCCGAACGCAGTCGGCACGGACCCGCACCGTTTCCCACCGCACCGTGCGATGCGCCCCTCGAGCGCGGCGCGGTTCTTCCGCGAGGTAGCCAGCAGAGCCACAGAATCCCGGGCCACGCCAAACAGATCCCTTGCCGCGGCCAGGCGGTAACACTGCACGACAGACATTTGATGTTCAATCACCCACCACGGGAGGCGGAGTGCCTTCATCCTGGGGCCATGACGCAGTCCGCCGCCCCGGCATCACACAGCGATAGGCACGCAGAGAATCACGACTCTCACGCGACGCGACATCGTCGACTACCTGACTGGTGAGGGTGGCCCCTGGTGGGGGCGGCTCGACGAGATCGGCTTCCTCGGATCCCTGTACGACCTCGACAGGCTTGCATCGACGGACTCTCGGTACACAACAGCACGAGAAGACATCATCAAGCACCGGGTAACCAACTACGACTGGGAAAACAACTGGGTCTTCGAAAACCCCCACTTCCAACTCCACGACGGTCCTGACGAGGTTCTTCTCGCATTCTTGGCGCGGTTCGTGCATCCCGAGGTGCAGCCTGACGCTGACCACGCATCCCAACGGGTCGCGAAGCTGAACCGTCTCCTCGGGCCGGACGGCTGGACGCTCCGCCCCTTCAAGTTCATTTCGGAACGGCCGGTCTACGCTCCAGCCCCCGCGCCGTCTACCGGCCCGCTGGTCTCAGTGCCGCTCGATGACGAGGACACCGGCAAACTCGACCTCGTCCTCGGACAGACCTACAGCCTCCTCGATCGCGACGGCGAGAAAGTCGCCCGAGACCTGCTCCGCCCGACTGTCCTGACGCTGCGCCGTGACGGCGGCATCTACCACCCCATGCCCGGTGACGGATGGACGGACGCCACGTACGAGGCAGTCCTCACCGTGCCTTCTGTCCTCCTGCCGGCATTCACGGAGACCGTCATCGACGCAGTCTGGCAACGACTGGAAGCCGTACTCACTCGTCTCCAACGCGCAGACGTCCAGTCCCTTGTCGTCGAAGGCGACCTGGGCCCGCTGCCGGCCGTCTCACCGGACTGGAGGAGCCAGACCGCCGAGCCTGATCTCCCCGTCCTGCGGGGCTTCCGCATCGGCCTCCAGACCACAGAGTTCGATGTCACGGCGCAGGACTTCTCAGATCTTGAGATTCGCGACCAAGACCAAGGGCTCCCCTACTTCTACGACACTCGCGAAAGCCGCCTGATCACCGATTTCCTTCTGGACGATCGGCAGCGGGTGGCCACGTTGTGCAACGTGACCCTCATAAACAAGGACGGTGTCCTTTCACCCAGGATCAAGCTGTGGAAGAAGGACAAGAGCAAGGTTGCAAAAACGGCAGCCACGGAAGCGATACCCGGCACCGAGGTCCCTCAGATCGTCAAGGCACTCGTCGACGCGAGTGATGCCCACGAGAGCTTCTGGAAGGTCATCCGCTTCCTCGAAAGCTGCGTCGGGCTGGACATCCCTGACAGCAGCCTGCGACTGGTCGTCGGCGACGAAGCAGAGTTGGCTCGCCTCCTGGCCGACCAGGACCGCACAACACTCCTCGAAGCCGTCAGAGCCGCCGTTGGCGGCGCCCTCACGGAAGAGGACATCCGACTGATCAGCAACCGCAAAGCCCAACTCCAAAGGTTCGACCGGTTGTTGAGCGACCCGGAGTTCTTCCAGCAGGAGCGCGCTCAGGTGGCCGGACCGGAAGCGGTCTGGCAGGGCTTCTTCGAAAAGAATTCCTGGATCTTCGGATACGGGCTCACCTTCGTTGCCTGTGGCCCCTACGACGACGGCAAGCTGGAGCGCATCACGACCGGCGCGAACATCTTCGCGGGGACGGGAAAGCGCAGTGACGCCGTCATGCGTTCCAGGGGCTTCATTAGCAGCCTCCTGTTCTGCGAGATCAAGACCGACCTGACATCCCTGCTGGCCAGCGCACCGTACCGGGCGCCGGACGTCTATCAGGTCTCCAAGGAAGTCGTCGGCGCCGTGGCGCAAGTGCAGAAGACCGCCTACAAGGCCCAACAACTGGTCAGCGGTCAACTGCATAGGCAGTTCCGGGACGACGGCGCCCCGACCGGCATCGAGGTCTCCACCGTCCGCCCGCGACAGGTGCTCGTGATCGGAAGCCTCAACGAGTTCACCGACGGCGGCGTGGTGAACCCCGAGAAGATGACTTCCTTCGAGCAGTACAGGCGATCCATCCAGGACGTCGAAGTCATCACGTTCGACGAGCTCTACGAACGGGCCTGCTTCATCGTGCAGGACAGATGAAGCACGACCGAACCGAGCGGGCAACTCCCGAGCTGAGAGCAGTCAGTCCGAACATCCCGGCTGGCTGCTCCCCCTCGCCAGCCGTCAGCGAGCGTCTCGGGCGATCCGTCGGCCGACCGCGGCCCACGTCGGCTTAGTGCTTGTCTCGGGCAAGGATCCCGTCAGGCCATCGAGATGGTCAACGGCCTCCCCAGTGATATAGCGGTCGGGATGGGGTGACTGCAGATAGCGGCGCAAAAGAGCGGCATCGAGGACCTGGAGCTGTGGCGGGGTAGGTCTCTGCGACCCGAGGGAAGCGTTCATCGACGACGGTGCCAGCAAGTCATGTCCACCGCCGAGGCGATCTGGCCCCCGTCAGGCATGGGCACCTCCGGCAGGCCCCAAGCTGCCCTGAAGACCGTGCCACACTTCAGGAACGCGTCAGTCGCCCAAGACGCCGTCGAGGCAGTCCTGCACCGGCCCGTACAGGCCGCGTGGAACGGTCGCCCTGCGAGACCCAGACGCCCCCTGTGACTTCACGCTCACCTGGGCGTTTTCGTGTGTTCAGGTCAGCGCAGGCCGTCTGTGTCGTCCTGCTCTTCACCGACTGGGAGTGGCCGGCGGTCGTTCCCCGGATCCTCGCTGTAGATGACCGCGGAAACCGCGCTGTCGTAGGCGTCGTTGAGACCATTGCCGCTTGTGCCGAGCATGTTCTCCCAGTCGATTCCCATGCCGACGAGCCTAGCTGTACCGCTGGAGGATCTCGGCGCTGCGGGCGTTGCGCGTCGGCCCAGGCGAAGATCGCGGCTTCCGCTTCAGGGGCGATGTGCCGGTCGTCGATCGTCGAGCCGGCCATGCTCCTCCATGACGAGGGCCATGGCGTCTTCGGGTGAGTCCGCGCGACCCGCGATGGTGCAATGGACGGCCGGCCAGGTCGCGAGCGACCGCGCCCCGGCGCAGTGGCGGCCGGGCCGTAACCGTACAGCTCGTTGCGGGTGGGCGGGGGCGGAGGACAACGTACTCTTCCAGCATCAATCGCGGCACGTCAGTAGGCGTCAGGCTGGTGCTGGTCGTGGCGGGGCGGGTCGGCCTTGTGGCGGGCTGCCATGTCGAAGAGGACGGAGAAGTCGTTGACCTGGACGTCATCCGGGATGATCTCCCCCTGGCGCTCCAGGAATCACCGGTAGTCGACGAAGTACTCGCCAGGCACAGCTCAGACTGCCCGCGGTCCCGTGTGGGCCGGCACGGGGGTTCCCTATTCGGCGTCGAACGCGGCGACCGTCTCAGGCCCGCTGGTGACCTGCCGGAAGATCTCCGCACCCTCGTCCAGAGCGCGCTCCCGTCGCTTCTCCGCCGCCACCTGCGCAAGGTAGGCGTCCAGCGGCAGCCCCGTCGTGTTGGCCAGAGTCTGCAACGTGTCCGCAGTGGTGTCGTCGATCTCGATGCCAGCCATGCACCGAATTTGCCGCCTGCGGTCGCGGCAGGGCCGTCCGGTCCAAATTATCGCCCTGACCTGCACATTTCCTGTTCATCTCTCAGGCCTGCGGCGGCGCGGGGGACGGCATCTCAGGCGTCGGCCACTGCCCGTACAGCGGCACGGCCTCGAATGCGTCGCCCTGCTGGGCGCCGGCCAGGGCGTCCGCGCGGGTGTACGTCGTGTCAGTGAGCTGGGAGTCCGGGGACCAGCGGCCCTCTTCGTTACGGCGGGCCCTGGAGACTCCGCCGCGCTTGAGGTCGTTGTTGGCGCCCACTCGCAGTGAGTGCGAGCGCACCGGCAGCCCGCCGATGATCTCCTTGCCAGCGGCGGCCGCCCGGAGCTGGATGATCGTGTTGATGTTGCTCCGGACAGGCGCAGGCCTCGGACGGTGGCGTGGGCGCGGCCGAGTTGGAGGTTGCCCTTCTTGGTCAGGGCGCGCAGGAAGGGCAGGTGGGGGGCGTCCGCGCCGAGCTCGGCGAGGTCGGCTTTCCAGGCGGCGGCGCGGGCGGCGAAGCGCAGGTCGTCGCGGTCGGGGTAGAAGCGCCAGGCGGCCGTCTTCGCGTCGGTGGTCTTGGTCTTGGCGACCCGGACCCATACCCCCGGCCGCGGACCGGTGAGGACCGGACGTAGGTCGGCGTTGGACAGGTCAGCGATCTCGATGCCGCGTAGCAGCAGCCGGTAGCCGACGACGAGCGCGGCCGCGTCCCGCCGTCCGATGCGGGTGGACTCGTCGATGGCGTCGACCACCGGCAGCAGGTGCTCCAGGGTGAGCGCGGCGGCCTGGTCGCTCAGCCCGGCCGGGTACTCCAGGTCGCGGTAGTCCTCGATGATGTCGCGGATCTTCGAGCCGTCCGGGCGCTCGCCCTTTGGGTACCAGGTGAGGATGCGGGAAAGGCGGGAAAGGTAGGCCAGCAGGGTGTCCGGGCTGTAGGGGATCCCGTTCGGCTGACCGGTGTCCATCAGGGTGCCGATGTACTCGGCGATGTGTGCTGCGGTGGTGGAGGGCTGGGCCATCCGCCCGTTGGCCTGCATCACCCCGACACCGCGGAGGTCGGCCGCTCATGCCCCGGTTTTGTGGGTCGCATTTCTGGGGGTTAGCCGGAAAATCACTCTTCGGGCGGATTGCCCGTCTCGCCGATGGCGCGCAGCACCAGCGGCCGCGACATCGCCGGGGCGGCCCGCCGGGACAGCTCGCGCCCGCTGCCCGGGGCGTACGCGGCGCACAGGGCCGCTCGCAGCCCCTCCAGCGCCGCGGCCTCCACGTTCCGCGCCTTCAGCACCCCGGCGACGGCATCCTCAATGGGTCAGCGGGTGGTCAATGCCTTGACCACCCGTCTGTGAGCGCGCTCCTGATGCAGCGTGGTCAACGCCTTGACCGGACTCCGGGGCGCCCTGGCCGGGCGGGTCGTACTGCCGGCCGCCGTAGCGGAACTGCGGGGTGCCGGTGAACTGCTCGTCGTACGCGTCCACGAGCTGCTGCAGCGTGGTGCCGAAGAAGTCGGTGTCGAGGTCCTGGACCTGCCAGTCTTTCCCCTTCGGCCACGGCCCCTCCTCGGCGGCCTTGAGGATGAATCCGTCGGCGCACGGCTTCCACAGTCTGCGAGCTGGTCATGCCATGCAGGTGAGGAGGAACGGCGCGAGCACCGAGGAGATCATGCGGGCCGGCCGGTGGCGGAAGCCCGAGACGGTGAATGTCTACGACCGGGAGTTCAACCCGGCCGCCCGCAACAGCGTCATGCGCCTGGGTCTGTGACCTCTCCGGCCGGCTTGTTGCGGACATCACGCATCCGGGCGTCGAGAGCGGCCCGGGTCTCAGGGTCGAGCTCGTAGTCGCCAGCGGTTTCAGGGTTGACATCCAGCGCGTGAGAGCGGAAGGCCTCCCGCTCGGCGGAGAGTTGCTGGATGGTCTGAGTGATCCGGTGGATCTTCTGGCGCAGCCTCTCCCATTCCTGCTCGGCGAGGGCGAGCTCGGCGAGCTGGTTCTGGATCTCAGCCTCGTTCTCGCGGGCGTAGTTGTCGCTGACCAGTGTGATCAGAGGGACCCCGAGAGCCTCCGCAGCGGTGACCGCCTCGTCGAGCCTGACCGCGCGGGTCTGCTGCTCGATGCGTGTGATGGCGGTGGAGTCAACGTTCGTGCCGAGCAGTGCGGCCATACGGCGCGCTAGCTCTGCCTGGCTGATGCCGAGGCGTTCGCGTTCTTGACGAAGTCGGCGGGCGAAAAGGTCCCCGGGCAGTGGGTTCATGGCGGTTTGGCACTTCCTGGTCAAGATCGCGATCGACGGGGTGCGCGAGGGTGGCCCGCCTCGAAATCGAGCAGGCCGGCGTCGCAGCAGTGCTGGAGCGGCACATTACACACCTCGCACTGCGGATTCCACAGGCGCCCGCCACGGCCCTGCGGTCACGCGCCGCGACGCCGATTCGCCTCGTTTCCGAGCCCCTTTCGACTCTCTATCGATAGACCCCTTTACCGCCTCTGTGACTGCCCATTTAAATGGGGTAGATTAGCCATTGCAGATGTGCACGTATGCGAGCCAGCGGGGAGTGGACAGCATGCTATCGATTACTTCAGCTTCTATCACTTCCCGTCCGAGTGGGCGAGCTGCGCTTGTTGCCTTGTGACTCACTGTCATGCCACCGAATGATTCGAAAGGCGAGAGGAAAGAACCGTGACGAAGATCTACGAGGCAGCCGTCCCCACACAGGCCTCCTTGCCGAGTGCAGCCTGGGACCTGACCAGCTTCCTGATGAACGCCAAGTCCCAGATCCAGCTCTGGGGCGGTCTTCTGCTCATGCTGCTCGGTGCTGCCGGCCTGGTCTGGGGCGGCGTGCTCCTGATCAAGAAGCTGATGGCCAACCCGCAGTCCGCGGGTCAGCAGCAGGGCTGGGGCACGATCGCGCTCCTCATTCTCGTCGGCGGAGCCCTGGGCACTGGCGGGTGGTCGCTGATCTCGACGGTCGGTTCCGGCGGCCAGCAGACCATCACGGACCTCGGCGGCGGCACGGTGATCGTCCAGACCGTCGATCAGTTCAGCGGGTTCCTGAGCGGCCCTTCCAAGTAAGAGGCCGTCACAGACCGTGCACACGACCGGGGACAGAGGCGTCGAGCGAACCGGGTCGGTTGAGGTGCAAGGCATCCTCCGGCCCGGTTCGCCATATGCGGGCCCGCAGCACGGTGCAGGCACGAAAGGGAGCAGGACATGGGGATCAAGGACACGGCACTGGCCTTCAGCAGGAAGTTCAAGCTCGACTCGCACCACGCGATCGAGCGTTTTGGGGTGCTCTTCGGCATCTTCGCGGTCACGGGCGCGATCGTGATCAGCGCGTCGGGGGCCTCGGCGTACCAGGCGGAGCGTGACTCGCTGTCGCAGACGGCGCTGTACACCAGCGACTTCAAGACGTCGAAGACGAGTCTCGACGGCACCGTCGACGGGGTCTATACCAACGAGAGCGGCAACAGGGCGCTCGTGATGATGCATTTCAGTCCGACCGCTCAGATCTCGTACAACGCTGCGGACTACAGGGCGTTCCTGCTCGGGTCGGACACCTCGCTGAACAGCGAGCCGGTCAGTACCAGCGGGATCAAGGGCTCCTTCTACGCCTTCGGTTCGACCGGCTACGTCGGGGTCCTCCTGAACGCCGACCGGCCCTTCGACCGTCAGGTGTTGAACCTGACGGTCCGTGCGAATGCCGAACTCACCACGCCCGGAGCGGAGCAGGCGCAGAGCAGCGGCAAGCTGGCCGGCGACGAGACCTTCTCCAAGTACGACCAGTGGCGGGTCTTCTTCAACCCCGGCGCATCCGGGGTCCAGAAGATCGCGGCGCTCGACGCCCTGACCTTCGACCCGGCGCAGGCCTACTACGAGGTCGCGCTCAAGGAGATGGAGGCCGAGGCCAGGGACGCCCTGGACCAGAAGCTCGTCGAGATGCGCACGAATCTGACGCAGATTCAGTCGTACACGTCCGACCTACAGACGACGAAGATCGACGGCCTGTTCCTGCGTCAGCCGACCGTTCCCGTCTCGATCGCCACCGACAAGATCACGGGCGTCTCCGCGGCCGAGGCCAAGAACGGCGTCTCGACGCTGGCGCTGCAGACCAAGCATGTCGTCTCGGGTGGCTTCGACCTCAACTGGCGTGCAGGCAACGTCTACGACGGCTACCTCGACGCCCTGGTGCCGGCCGGACAGAGTTACGCCCACTTCTTCACCAAGAAGCGTGACGAGGACTCGGATCCGACGAGCCAGCAGATCTCGGACATGCAGTGGATCCTCTCTGACGGCACCAGCCTCACCAAGGACTACCAGTCCTCTGACGTGACGATGCGCCCGCTCATGAACATCATGAACAACCTTTCACAGGCGTATCAGGACTACTACCAGAACAAGTCGCAGTACGAGTCGGATCTGTCGCTCGACCTGCTCCGACTGGACGTGAGTCTCCGGGACGTGCAGTCCAACAGCACCGTTCGCGACGACAAGGCCTTCCTCATCACTCTCCATTGAGTGCGGCGAAGAGAGTGACGCATCCCGCACCTGGCGTTGAGCCGGAAAGGAAAATGACATGGCCGCCGACAAGCCGAATCGGAGTCCCAAGAAGGGGATGCCGAAGGACCAGCCGCGCAGGTCGGTGAATCAGGGGATGCCTCGGCAGGGTCGTGGGACCAAGAGCCTCGGCCCTGAGGAGGGCACCGAGAAGCCGCCCGAGGGCAAGGCCAGCGTGCCCAAGCAGCTCCCGGGTCCGAGGGCTGCTTCTTCTGGTCCCTCTGATGGGGCGAACGATGCGCCGAGAATGCCGGAGGCCGCGTCGAAGATGCCGGACGCTGCAGGCACCTCGGAAACCGCAGGCAAGACTGCTGGTGCTGCGAGTGCCGGAGCGAAGATCAAGCAGGGCATAACCGGCGTCGCCGCGAACATCGGCGGAGGCGCGGCCCAGAAGGTGATCGAGGGAGACGGCAGCAGCGTGACCCGCCGTAACGCCGGACGTTACGCGGGAGCTGCCGTCTCCGGCGCCGTGGCCGGCGCACAGGCTGGCGGGCTTCCGGGAGCCGCCGTTGGTGCAGCGAAGAACATCGGCGTCGAGGGAGCCCAGGACACGGTCGAGGGCGTGTCCAAAGTCGCCGGTGGCAGCCCGGACGCCAAGCCGACCGGCCAGCGTGAGCTGGGTGCCGGCGGCACGGGCTACGAGCGTGGTGCGTCGAAGGACGACGAGGGCCTGGGCTCGAAGGCAGCCAAAGGCGTCGCTGTCGGCGGTGGTGCGGCTGCTGCGCCGCCGGCCATGGGCGTGGTCATGGCCATGGCCTTTCTGAACTGGCTCAAGTCCATGTTCTTCGCCGCCTTGGCGATGGCTGTCAATGCCGGGAAGCTGCTGTGGACGCTGATCGTCGCCATCGTCAAGGCGGTTGGTCATGCGATCGCTGCGCCGTTCATGGCGATCGGCAGTTTTTTAGCCAAGGGGGCCGGCGCGGTCCTGGGCGTCACCGTCACGGCGACGATGCCCCCTGTAGCGGCAGCGATGTCGGGTGCGGTCGCGGCGACCGCCACCGTGGCCCTGCTGGGCACGGTCGTGACCGGCGTCCTCAACTCGACGGCGCTGACCGAAGGCAGCATCCACGCGAACGGGACGGCGTGCGTCGTCAACGCGGGTAGCGTCAGCAACGGTTCCGGGGCCAACGTTCCGGCGGACGTGGAGAAGAACGCCAAGGAGATCTACTCGGTACTCAGCAGCTGGGGGATGCCGAAGGAGAACATCGCGGGCATCCTCGGCAACTGGTCGCAGGAGTCCGGGATCGACCCGACGAGCGTGCAGAACTTCCCCACGGGGACGTATGCCATGACCGCCGAGAAGGCCGGCGCCGCACAGAACACGGACAACGGCATCGGTCTCGGGCAGTGGACGTACGGCCGCAACACGCTGCTGCGCCAGTACGCGAAGAACAAGGGCGTCGACTGGTTCACGATCAAGGCCCAGCTGGCCTTCATGGTCGATGGGGACAATCCGGGCGATGTCGCGGTCTTCAAGGGCATGCTCAAGACGTCGCAGGGCTCGCCGCGTGCGGCGGCGCTGCACTTCCACGAGAACTGGGAGCGCTCCCCTGACGGCGCGGCCGGGCTCACCGCACGAGGCGACAAAGCCGAGATGTGGTTCGGCGAGATGAGCGGCTGGTCGGTCGACAGCTCGATCGTGGGCGGTGTCGAGGACATCGTCGGCGGGATCATCGAGAACATCGCCAACGGCATCAACACGATCCTGGGCAACTGCAGTACTGCGGGCGGCACTTCCGTCTCGCTGAAGGACGGGGGAATGACCCAGGAGGAGGCCCAGTCCCTCGTCGACCTCTTCAACAAGGAGGGCGACAAGTTCCTCGACGACCGCTACGGCGACCAGGGCGGTCCTGGCTCATGCGGGAGCAATCACGCGGAGAACTGCGTCTCGTTCTCGACCTACTTCGTGAACAAGTACACGACGTTCCAGACCTACCCGGCGGGCGAGGGCAAGGACACGGCGTACACGATCGCGAGGGAGACCAGCAAGCAGTTGTCCTCGACCCCGACGGTGTACTCGGTGGGTTCCGGCCCGAGCTCCACCTCCGTTGGCCACACCCTCGTGGTGCTCGGCGTCCAGGGCGACAAGGTCATCCTCGGCGAGGCCGGCTACTGCGCCTTCATGGGCCGGGTCCGCGTCGACAGCGCGGCGCGGATGGCGGCGGAGGGCTGGAAGTTCGTGGACATGTCGGATTCGATGCTCCCTTCCGACAAGATCAAGACGGTCTGATGCGCCGTATCTGATCTGGGGGTGAGAAGCCGGTGCCGGGTGATCCGGGCACCGGCTTCTTCATGCCGGTACAGGCTCTACATGTCGGCTTAGCTTTCGGAGCTCTTATCGAATGGATTCTGAGTCGGCCAGAAAATACCTTTCGAGATAGACTCAAGTCGCCTATGAGAGCAGTGTGGAGTAAGGAGTGTGTTCTGTGACCTCAGCCCATGCCGAGTCCGAGAGCACGGGACCCGAGCAGGAGAACGGGCCGGTGCCCGAGAAGAAGCCCGCGGCACCGAAGACGCGCAAGAAGGTCACCGGAGCTGAGCTCGAAGAGCGCCTCGCGGGCTGGACGACGCACCAGCGCGAGAAGGTCCAGGTGCGCACCCCTGAGGACAACGCACGTTTGATCCGGCGCAGCGTCACCGCGGTGGCGGGCGTGGGGATCCTGGCCCTGGTCGTCGCCACGGGCGTGGCCGGCGAGAGCTTCAAGGCGAGCACGGCGGACAACGAGGCCCAGATTGTCCGGCTCAAGGGGCAGATGGATGATGCCCAGTCCACGCCCGTGAAGGTAGGCACTGGCGCGCAACTGTCCAAGCTCACCGAGGCGGCAGCGAACGACGCGAAGAAGGTCGCGACCGGGGAGCAGACCTTCGCCACGCTGTACCACCAGGCCGGCGTCCAGCCCAGCCTGAACAACGGCGTTCCGAACAGGGCCACGCTGGAGATCGTCAAGCACCGCCGGGACATGGCCCCGCTGTTCAGCCGGGACTCCTTCCTGGTCAGTGACAAGGAGGCGTACAGCACCTCGTCGCTGACGGCGTTCGACGCGACCACCGAGATCGATCCGCGCTACGCCTGGTACATCCGCTACGCCGGTGCGGACGCAGCTGCCCCGGGCACGTACACGTGGAAGGTCGAGACGGTGATGCCCGATCTGAGCGTGACCGACGCCTCAGGTATGACGAACCAGGCGAAGGTCGTCTGGGTCTGCCGGGACACGAAGAGCGGCGAGGTGCTCGCCTGGGCGAGCGCGCGCTACGTGCGCAACGCCACGGCGGGGGCCTTCGGCCACTTGGCCCTCGTGGTGACCGCCGCCGGTGCTCAGTACGAGAACCCCGCAATCAAGCTGCCGGCCGGGTCCGGAGTCCCTGAACTCGGCGGCACGGGCTCGCGGGAGAAGGGCGGGAAGCGATGACGGAGCAGACGGCAGCACCCACACGGCGGGGATTCTTCAGGCGCAATCTCTCGGTCCTGGTGACGGCGGCGGTCCTCGCAGTCGTCGCGACAGTTGCCGGTGTGACCTGGGGTAGCCAGCGCGAGGCCCTGGCTGAGCAGGAAGTCCAGATCAACGACGTCGAGGGACATCTGGCAGGCATCCAGAAGAAGAACGCCGAGCGGGTGAACGCGGACGTCATGGCGGCCCTGGGTGTCAGCCAGAACCGGCTGAGCACCGACGGTGAGCGCATCAAGTCGCTGCTCTCGATGGCCTTCACGTGGGACTCGGGACAGAGCTACGAGGCGGCGCGCGAGAGCCTGAAGAGCCGGTTCGGCCTCACCGAGAACGAGACGTTCCTGAAGTCGTTCATGTCTCCGTCGCGGTTCAACGAGGACTCCCAGGGGCGGCGTTACTACTACATCGACACGGTCGGCCTGAACTCGGCCCTCGGCGCGGATCCGGACATCGAAGTCGTCGACGTCAAGGCGGGCGACTACACCTACGCCGCCCTGGCCGATGTCGAGGTCACCTCCGACGCAGTGACCCAGAACAAGGCGAGCAAAGCCAGTGTCACGGCGCACCGGCGCGCGCTGCTCTTCGTCACGGTCGACGCCCAGGGCAAGGTCTCGAGTCTCTCCGGCGTCCCGGCGAGTGGCGAGACTCGCTATTCCGGATAACCAAGACTCCCTTTGGACTCGTCTCATTGATAGAGTTGTACTGATATTCGAGTGAAGCGGCAAGTTGAGGACCAATGGCATCGACACAGACCGATGAGTCGGGTGGGGGCGCAGTGCGCAAGACGCACTTCGTCGCGACGTCCGCGTCCTCGCAGGAGGGCGCGGACACTCCTGGGCAGACGGAGCCCGCGGGCGGCCTGCGCAAGCGCACCCTCGTGACCGGCGTGAGCATGGGTGTGGGCGCACTGCTGTGCTTCGTACTCTCCGCGGGGTTGTCCGGCGGTCAGAGCGCGGTGAGCGATACGGCTGCGCCGGAGATCTCCTCTCTGCAGGAGCAGATCAGGATCACCGAGGCGAAGACGGCGGCGCTGCCGAAGGCCGACGACGCCGAGCGCGGTCTGACCGCGGCCCTGACGGCGGCTGGTCAGGTCGCGAAGCTGCAGAACGACTACCGCTACCTGACGCCCAGCGTGGCGGCAGACGGCGGCACGCTCGACACGGCGACGTCTCAGTCAACGCTGCGCAACCTCATCCCCTACTTCGCCCCCTCGGTGCACCGGGCGGACCTGGGGCCGTGGTACCTGCTCGCCAGTGACAAGGACGTGGCGCCCGGCGTCGGGATCCCGATGAGCTTCAACTCCGGCTTTGCGTGGGCCGCCCAGGTGCCCTACCTGGTCAACGACGACAGCACCATCACGGTGACCTGGCTGGCGATGGAGACCAGGACGGGTGCGGGTGAGAGGCCGGCGGTGCTGGCCTGGGCCCGTGCCGACTACGACCTGGTCCGCACGGCGTTCGTGAACCTCCAGACCGGTGCGACGGCCACCGGCGAGGCACTGAAGCAGGAGGTGAAGACACCGTGAACGAGGAGATCAAGGACAAGTTGCGCCAGCACGCCGGGAAGTTCCTGCTCGGCGGAACCGGGGCGCTGCTCGCGCTCTCGCTGGTCACGCTCGGAGCCGGCCTGCTCAGCGACGGCCCGGCCGCGCCGGACACCCAGGCCGATGCGGTTGTTCACAAGCTCGAAGGCAACCTCGGCGACGCCCGGGCCAAGCTCGCAACACAGCACACGGCGCTGCTGGTTCAGCTGCCGGGCGTGGACATCGAGCGGGTGAACCGTGACAGGGCGTCGGGCCGGTCCCTCCTGCTCAGCCTCATCGACAGCTCGGCGTCGACCCGGACCGTCAAGGAGCAGCAGGTACTGCTCGACGCGCGCTACGGCTTCCTCGACCACATGTCCCGGGTGCTCACCGCGTTCGTGCCGGAGTGGATGACGGCGACCGGAGCCACGAGGGGCGCTGGGACGACGTACACACTCGCTGATCTGGACATCGATGTGAGTCGGGTGCAGGGCCTGAACTACGCCTACACGGGGGTGGCTCGGCTCGATCCGGTCCGCGTCGGACCGGATCAGAACAGCGCTGCCAAGAGCGAGTTCGTGGTCTTCACCTACGCCACCTCGCAGGACGGCACGGCGACGTCGCTGGACGCCTATCGGGCCTCCCGCAAGACCCTCGACGCCCTCGCTGCCGCCAGCGAGGAACCGCCTTCCCCCAGGCCGACGGGGTGAACGAACCGCCCATCGCTTCAGCACGCACCAAAGAAGACCCCGACGAGACGTAAGGACACGACCATGTCGCCCCAGACCCTGGAGAAGACCGAGACGACCGCCCCGACGAGCACGGCCGCGACGGTGAAGAAGGCCAGGGCGAAGCCCGCGAAGGAGCAGAAGGACTCGAAGCTGCGCACCGGATGGCGGCGTCTGGCCCCGGAGAAGGAGACCGGCAGGTTCTCCGTCGTGGTGTGGGCGGGGTTCTTCCGGGCCATCGTCCTTCTCGCCGACTGCCTGCTGGCGTTCATCACTGCCATGGTCATCATCCCGCTGCTGGGCGCATGGCTGCACCAGCAGTCGGGCGCATCGCGGGGTGCGCTCAGTGCGGACGGAACCATCGCCATGTGGCTGATGCCGCTCCTCTTTCTGGTCGCGCTGCTCGCGGCGGGCGAGATCGTCGTGATGCGCGGGATGTGGCGCTGGGCAACGCGGATGATCGCGAAGATCCGGGACGCCCGGGGCGAGGCGAGCGGGGCCGACGTCACACCGAAGTCCACGACCAGGACCACCAACCAGAGCAAGGCCAACCGTGAGAGGAGCACGTGATGCGCACCGCAGGGCTGACGATGAACGACGTGTGGGCCCACCGTGTCCTGCGTGAACGGGGAGTGGATACGTACCGGCTGGAGGGGGTGACCGCCGAGCTCGGTGTCATGGTCGAATCGCTCGACCTCATGTACCGGGGCAAGGAGGAGAACTACCGCCCGTATCTGCACATGACGGGCGAGCTGCGCTCGGTCACCCCGGCCAAGGCCCTGCCGTTCGGCATCTCCCAGGTGACCTACTCCCCCGGCCAGGGCGAGAAGGTAGACGCCTTCTACGAGTTCGACGACCAGCAGCTGGTCGTGCTCGCCGGCAAGGGCTACTTCACGAGCGGCTTCGCCGTGCCCGATCAGGTCACCGGGATCGAGTGGGAGCTGCCGGCCACGGCGGACATGCTCGTCCTCGCTCCGTCGGGGGCGCAGACCGAAGGCGATGCGCCCGTGGTCTTCACCCAGATCCACGACATCGGGGGCCTGGAGATCGATCTCGAGTCCAGCGGCTACGATCTGGCCGGCTACTTCGCCGACCACTCCAAGGACGGCGTCCCGCGGGCTGAGGCTGTAGTCGATACGCGCGGACTGAAGGCACGTTCGGACGCGATCAACTCGCTGTTCACCGAGGACGAGCTGGGCCTGGACGCTGAGGTCAAGCAGGTCGTCGGAGCGGCCGTGCCCGAGGCAGCGCCGGTCGCGGACGGCATGAGCGCGCGTCTGCAGCAGATCGAGGCGGAGATCGCCGCCGAACGGGAGCAGTACCAGACCGAGCGCGCGAGCACCGAGGGCACCACGGAAAACCTCTACCAGGAGCGCGTGGCGGCAGCGTTGCACCGGGCCGGGGAGCAGGAGTTGCAGGAACAGGAGCCCCGGCAGCGTGAGGTCAAGCCCGCTCCGAGTCTGGACGAGCGCAAGCGCCAGGTGTCCCAGCGTGCGGCCGACCTGGACTTCGGCGAGGACGGTGAGCAGAGCCTGGGGTCTTGAGGACAGATCAGCCATGACGAGCGCGGCCCCGGTTGCTGGCGGACAGCAGCCGGGGCCGTAGTGCATCGGTCCCGAGACCGGAAGGAGAGCGAGGATGGGCCTGAAGCAAGACATCATCGTGGTCAACGAGTTCAGTGTGCCGCTGCCCGGCGGCAAGGGATCACGCGGCGCGACGCTGAGCAACTACGTCACCCGGTACATGGCCCGCGAGCAGGCGACCGAGTCGCTGGCTCCCATCCAGCGTCTGCGCACCGACGACTTCATCATGCGCTACATGGCGCGGGAGTCTGCCGTCGAGCGCGCCGGCATCTCGCGGAGTGCGGCGAAGCATGAGATGCGCCAGGCCCAGGGCGACGGCGGCGTGGCCTTCGGCTACGGCTCGGTTTCACTCTCCGACGAGCAGCTGCGCGCGGCCGGCAAGGACCTCCAGCAGCACTTCGAGAACGGCAAGACCGTGCTCAAGACGGTGCTGTCCTTCGACGAGGAGTACCTGCGGAAGCACAAGATCGTCGACGAGGACTTCCACTGCGAAGCCCGCGGCGACTACCGCGGCCACATCGACCAGATGAAGCTGCGCATGGCGGTTATGCACGGTCTGGAGCGGATGAGTTCGGGCACCAGCGGTTTCGACGACCTGCGCTACGTCGGGGTCATTCAGGTCGACACCGAGCACGTGCACTGCCACCTGGCCATGGTCGACGGCGGCCGGGGCCAGGTGACGAAGAACGGTACGCAGCGCGGCAAGCTCCTGGACCGGCACAAGTCCAGGCTCCGCCGTGGTGTTGACGCCTGGCTCGATGAGAAGCAAGCGGTGGCTCACCTCTCCAGCGCCGTCGGCTATGAGCGGCGCAACGTCACCACCTTCATCAAGCGGTGGGCGCACGAGCGGATCCGCACCGAGTCCCTTCCCCAGTTCCTGCTCGCCTGCCTGCCGGCAGACCGAACGTTGTGGCGCGCAGGATCGAATGGCGCCCGCATGCGCAAGGCGAACCAACTGGTGACGGAACTCGTAAAGGAGCAACTCGACCGTGCCGGGTCACCGATGCCGGAGGCCATGGAACGCATCGTCGACTACGCCAACGAGCGCCGCGCGAAGGAGTCTCTGAGCACGGTGGAATGGCAGAAGCTGGTCGCGCAGGGGCGTACGCAGATTATGGAGCGCGCCGTCAACAGCATCTACCAGATGCTGCGGGCCATGCCAGAGTCGGAGCTGCGGGTGCGTACGCCAATGCTCGAAGTCATGGGGATGGACTACCAGCAGATGGCGGTGCTCGCCGCGGACCGGCAGGGCGAAGACCAGAATTCTGAGACCGACTTGGTCTCCTTCGGCTTCCGACTACGCAGCTACGCCTCACGCCTGCAGCATCACCGGGAGAAGGCCGGGGTCTACCGTGACCTGGCGGACCAGTGGGAACAGGCCAAGAAGGCCGACGTCGCCGACGAGGACTCGCGCCCGCTCTACGACTTCTACCGCTTCGAGGAGAACTACCACCGGCGACTGATGAGCAAGTACCGGCACTTCCTGCCCTTCCCCGGGGAGGCCGGCCAGTGGTACGAGCAGCAGCAGGACGTGGCGACCTACGGCCAACGGCTGCTCTCGCTCATGGCGCTGCGCGCGGATGCCTCCCTGCAGCGGATGAAGGACCCCGAGGAGGCCGAGAACCTGGGCCGGACGATCTACGATCAGCCCGGCGGCCGACTCCTGACCGAGGGCAAGCGCGGCCGCGCGGTGCTGGACGCGCGCCTCCGGACGATGAAGCAGTCCTATGACCAGAAGCTGGACGGCCTGCAGGCCGATCTCGCTTCCTCCGGCCTGGTGCTGCGCGTGGGGTCGAGCGCCGAGAACCAGTCGAGTACGCAGACCGGCGCGGTCAGCACGGACTTCAAGATCGTCGCCGGTGCCGCGTATGGCTTCGCCGAGGTCAAGGCCCTGGACCTGCACCACCTGGGATACGACTTCGTCACCGACGTCGAGATCGGGCCGCACGCGCGCCAGACCTTCGTCGAGACGACCAGGGATCGCCGGCGGCTGCTGCTGGCGGCGATGGACTACCTGGACCAGTCCGGCCAGTCCGAGGCAATTGCCGATCTGCCAGTGGACGATGTCGCGGCGATGACACGGGTCTCCCGGGAGTTGACGCCTCAACAGACGGACGAGGACTCCGGCACGCTCGTGTTGCGTTCCCAGATCGCGGAGCTGCGCGCCGAGCGCGAGCAGGCCGAGCGACTGCGGCGGTCCAAGGCTTCGTCGCTGGACGCCGGCCTCGTCGTGCGGGTCCAGGCCCAGGTCGATCAGGCTGTGACCACAGCGGATGCCTGGATGGCATTCGACTCGCAGTCGCCTTCTATCTCGACTAACTCGGAACGCGAGGAGTAACACTAGTCTCTGCCTTGTCGAATGCTCTATAAGAGTACTAGTGTGAAGAGCGTTCGGTAGGGACTCAATGCCTTGCCCGGACGATGTGACTGATCGCGGCCGACTTGTCAGAGGATAGTCGGAATAAGCGGAAGGAAGAGATCATGGCACTCCTCAAGGGCAAGGGCGCGATGACCGGAGTCAACCTCATCGCGAAGGTCTACAAGAACGGCGTCACCAAGGACGGCAAGTCCCAGTACGCCGACGTCCAGATCGACGCTCGAGATCCGCGCGGTCCGGAGCAGACGAACCTGCATCTGAAGTCCGATCGGATTCAGGGTGAGGGCGGCAAGGTCCGCTACGACAACGGCGCTCCGTACTCCACCGGTCAGATGGAGGAGATCGTCAAGGCCGCGGGTCCGAACACCGAGCCGATCCTGGACAAGGACGGCAACAAGGTTGGCACCGTCTACGGCTTCAAGGGCAACGTGATGCCCGCGACGCGTGGCACTGGCCTGGTGGTCAACACCAAGTCCGTCGAGGCCTCCGCGTTCAAGGTCGACGACAAGACGCTGGACAACCAGTTCACGTCCATGCGCGCCGCCCGCGAGGCACGGGTGGCGGCCAAGGAGTCGCAGGCTCAGGCCCCGGCCCCCGAGGCCAAGCAGGAGCAGGCAGCCGAGGTCGAGGTCAACGAGCCGGCGGTCGGCTGAGATCGAGTTCGAGTCAAGCCTGATTCGAAAGGCCTCTGGATGTCACTGGGGGAACTCACCGTCGGCGTGGCGGAATGCTCACGGTCGGGAAGAGCCTCTCCTCCAGCTCGTACGGCACGACGGGCTGGGTCGCCGCCAGCTGGTTCTAGCGCCACCGCGCGCCGCCGATGCGACGCGCCTCCAGACCGCCCTTTCCCGGAGCGACCAGGCCGAAGCGCCGTGACCTGACCACGGCCAGGCCCCCTTTCAGGCCTCGGCGACGCCGGTGAACCGACACCGCACCAGCGCCTGCCCGCCGACCCCTCGCCGAGGACACCCCTATCCAACAGCACCCGTTTTATGGAGGTTTATTCATGTCTGTACATCGTATGGCCGTGCTCGCGGCCACCGCCGCCGCGGTCGCCCTGCCGCTGCTGTCCGCCCCGTCGGCCACCGCGGCGCCGACCGTCGCCCCGGCGTCGACCTCGTACTCCTGTCCCGGCAAGCCGCTGCCGTACAAGGTGCACGGCACCAACGCCGTGACCATCCGCTCCAAGGCCACCACCAAGTCGACGGCAGTCGGGATCTTGTACAAGAGCCACAAGTTCACGGTCCACAAGACCACCAAGGGCCGGACGTGGCTGTACATCACCGACAAGAACACCAAGAAGAAGGGCTGGGTCTCGGGCAAGTACGTCTACCGCGACGTCCGGATGTGCCTGGACTGATCCGCCCCTGATGTGAGCCCCCGGTCCCGTGTCCTTGGCCGCCGGCGATGTCCGCCGCGTAGCCGGCAGGACACGGGCTGGGAAGCCGCAGGCGAAGCACCCCTGGCGAGCAGGAGTGGCGCCCCGGCAGAGGACCTGGATGCCGAGCAGGACGACCACGAAGCCCCTGCTTGGTGTGACTCCAGCGGACTGCCGGCCGCGGAACATCCCCCCACCTGTCAACGGCTCGGCCACGAACGGCCCGCCGCCCCCCCTTGCTTCCCGGAGGAAACCCACCATGCCCGCTGCACTCAAGCGCACCGCCGTCACCCTGCTCGCCGCCACCGCGGCTGTCACCGGCACCACCCTCGCCACCGCCGGAACGGCCTCCGCTGCCAACCACTCCTGCACGACCAGCAGTCACAACGCCGACGACGCGTCGTACAACGGTCCCGACAGCGACAACTGGGACTTCAGCGTGAAGCTCTGCGCCAAGAGGAGCGGCGGCTACATCTACACCACCGCCACCGTGCGCTGGGACGGCCCCTACGCGTCCAGCCAGCACGGCACCTGGACCTTCGACAACGCCCGCTTCCACCTGCAGACCAAGAAGAGCGTCCGCGGCGCGGACCCGGTCGTGAAGTCCGCCAATTACGGCGGGCTCGAGTACGCGCTCGAGCACAGCAGCAGGAGCGGCAACGGCTCGTACAAGACCGGGACCCTCAAGACCAGGGCCACTTCGGCCCGTTACCTCGCCGACGGCTACATCCAGCTGGACTGGAGCGGCGACGGCAAGGGGTACCGGGCCCCGATCAAGTTCACCGCGTCGCCGACCGTGTAGACGCCGAGTCTGCCGCTGAGAGCTACTCCAGCGGACAGCACCCCTCCTGACCGCGGTGCCCCCGGCGACCCGTGCCGCCGGGGGCACCGTCCTTCGGCGGCTGCCGTCTTCCGCCCTCTTCTCTCCCGCGCAGGAATCGCCATGCCCTCCTTCGCCGTTCCCGCGTCGCTGGCGCGGAGCTGCCTGATGCGCGCCAGCGACGCCCTGGCCACCCAGATCGCCACCTACGCCATTCCCCTGCTCATCCTGGTGACGACCGGCTCGACCGCCCTGACCGGCATCGCGTTCCTGCTGGAGTGGCTGCCGCGGCTGGTGGCCTTCACCCTCGGCGGGCCCCTGGTCGACCGCTTCCGCGCCGACCGCGTCTTCCGCACCGCCGCCCTCTCCCGCACGCTGCTGTGCGCGGTCGCCGCCGCCGCCCTGGCCCTGCTGCCCGCGTCCGGCACCGCGGCCACCGTCGTCGTGATGACCGTCGGCGCCGCCGGGGGACTGCTCTCCCAGGCCTCCTTCGTCGCCGTCGAGACGCTCGGCGCGCACGCGAGCCGCCGCGCCGGCTCTGGCGCCCACCGCGTGCAGTCCGTGCAGATCGGCATCGACCAGAGCGCCCTCCTGGCCGGCCCGCTCCTGGGCGGACTGCTGCTGGCCGTCGGCCTGACGCTGATGCTCACCGTCGTGGCCGCCCTGTCGGCCACTGCCGCCGCCAGCACGACCGCCGTCCCCACCGCCCCGGCCGGTACCACCGCCACGGGGGCACGCGCCATCGCCGGCAGCCTGCGCACCGGATGGCACACCGTACGCGGCATCCCCGCCCTGGCCTGGCTCGTCACCGGACTCGTGGCCAGCAACCTCGCCCTCGCCGTCACCCAGGCCAGCGCCCCGATCACGGTCATGACCAACTACGGCCACTCCTCCATCGCGGTCGGCGCGGTCTGGAGCGCGGCCGGCCTGGTCGCCGTCGCCGCCGTCGCCGCCTGCCGCCGGGCCATCGACCGCTTCGGGCTGTGGCCGATCGGCGCCGTCGGCGCCACCACCGCATGCGCCGCCTGCCTGGCCACCGCCCTCGCCCCGAACCTCGGCGTGTACGCGGTGACCATCGGCGTCCTGATGGCTGGCGAAGGCGCGCTGACCGTCGTCCTGCGTACCCTGCGCGCCCACCTCATCCCGGCCGCCGTCTTCGGCAGCACGCTCAGCGTGACCATCGTGCTGGTCGTGGTGCCGATGCCCGTGGCCGGTGCCCTGGTTGCCGTCCTTCCCGCTGGTGCCCTGCCCGACCTGCTCGTTGCCTGCGCCGTCCTGCAGGCCGCCGCCATGGCCCTCGCCTTCCGGGGGCTGTGGCACCACCGCGCCTCCTACACGCCCAGCCCCACCGCCGCCTCCCACCCGACACCCGCAGCGGCCGACGCACCGCGCGTGGCCTGATCCCGGTCCAAACCACCCGTCTCCCCTCGGAGTTCACCGTGTCCCATGTCGGTAAGCCCGGCTATTCGAAGTTGCGGAATGCCTCCGTGCTTTCGGGCTGCCGTTGTGCGCGGCCTGCGGGCCGATCATCGGCGCACGAGGTCGGCGGCGTACTCAGGGCTGAATCCTTGACTTTGGTGCTGCCACAGGTCGGCAGTGTTCTGGTGGAAGCCCAGCAGTCGGCTGACCACGACGGCGGGCAGCTCGGCTGCGATGTCCATGAGCGCTGTATGCCGACCGGCGCGCGGGCGAATGCCGATCTGCTTGAGCCGGTGGCTCAGGTGCGCGGCGGACATGGGCCGTCCGGCATAGCCGCCGGGGAACAGCCACGGCGGGTCTTCGGCGGGGACCGTGGCGCTGTGACCGCGGCGGCGCCGCACCAGGTGGCGGACCAGGTCATCCAACGGCGGTGGCAGCTCGGCGGGCACCTTTCCCAGCTGGATGCTGACCGATTTTCCGGTGTCGATGACGTGGTCGGCGGTGAGCTGGATGATCCGGCTCGGTGGCTGAGCGAAGAGCAGGACGAGCAGACCAGCGGCGCGGAGCACATGGTCCAGTGCCTCGTCGTGGACGAGGCGGCGTACCAGCTGCCAGCGATGGTCCTGAGCGACGACTTCGGCGCCGAAGTCCCGAGTTTCGGCCGGGAATTCGAGCGGTGTTGCATTGCCGCGACGGGCGGCCCAGGTCAGGAAGGCACGGACCCGGCTGCGGTTGACGGGCCCACCAGCCATCCACGCATCGAGGTGATCTTGAGAGCAGGACGTGAGGGTGCAGCCCTGCCGGTCGAGCCACTGCAGCAGCCGCAGGGCGGTAGCGACTTCGTGTCGGACCCCCTGGGCCTGCCCCTGGGTGATTGGCCGGCCGCCTCGCCGCAGCCGGCGCAGGTGCTGCCATGTGATGTAGCTCCGCAGGACCTGACGGTCCTCGGCCGAGGGGATGCGCGCGTACGCGCGGGCGAGCCAGAGCTCCAGAACGGCGAGGTGCTCGTCCCTCTCGGGCAGCGCGCCTCCGGCCACCAGCACGGCGCGCAGATGCCTGGCGACCTTGACCGGCCGGCAGTCGTCAAGGACCTCGTGGGTGACCGGCCCGCCGCGCTGGACGAGTTGGTGGAGGACGTCGCGACTGCCCGAGCTACGGCGCAGCCACCCGAGCAGCGCGTGCGGCGTTGTGACGCGAACCAAGGCCGCATAGACGGGCTCCAGTTCAGTTCGCACGGTGCCGTCGGGTCCGGACAAGGCGTGGGCGAGCTGGTGCCGGGCCGCGCATCCGGCACACAACCCGAAGTGGAACAGCCTCTCTGTCGTCCCACACTCGGTGCACGCTCGACGAGCACACTCGTGCCGCTTCCAGCAGGTCTCGCACAGCGGCTTGCCCTCGGCGGTGCGTCCGTAGGTGGGTCGAGTCCTGTTGCACTGAGAGCACGGCCCTTTGGGCTCGCCGCACCGTTTACACAAGGGCTCGCCGGACGTCGAACGGTACTCGGCCCGGCGCAGCAGGCCGCACTGGCTGCACACCTTGGGTGGGTGTGCCTCGATGTGACAGGGCCCGCAGACGGGGGAGTCGGTGCGGGCAGCGTGACAGGGCCCCGTGTGGCCGCAGACCGAGCAGACTGCGGTCGGGAGCCGGTTACAGCGCTGGCACAGCGGACCGTCGCTGGTTCGCCGGACCGTGCGCTTCAGCTCCCCGCATCGGCCACAGATGCGTTGGTTGAACGGCTTACTGCGGTAGCAGTTGCCGCACAGCGCTTCTCCATCGTGGGTGCGGGTGGCGACCTGGGCGCTCTGCCCGCACCGCGAGCAGGTCTGCGGGCGGATCTCCTGCCAGCAGTTGCGGCAGCACCGCAGGCCGTCGCGCTCCATGGTCAGCGCGATGTCGCGCCGGCAGTACGGGCAGGGCGGGTTGACGATGCCCTTCGCGCCGCGGGAGAGCAGTTCGTGGATGAGTCGCAGCCCTCGGGGCGGGCCGTGCGCGCCGTCGCCGGTGAGCAGTTGGGGCACGTCCTCCAGGGCCCAGATCAGGCGGAGCTGTCCGTTCTTGCTGCGCTCCGCGGAGCGGACTGCCTCGGCGATGGCCTCGTTCGACAGCGCAATCGGGGTCTCGGCGATGAGTTGGACCAGCTCGGCCAGGACGTCGCGTCCGTCGTGGGGCGGGTGGCTGGTACAGCGGGGCAGCCCGTCGCGGTCGCGGCCGCAGTAGTTCCGGCTGCCGCAGATCACGCACGGATTCGCCATGGCGATGAGCCGGGCCTGGCAGGAGGCGCAGATGCGTGGCTGGCCGGGCTGTCCCTTCAGTCGCCGTTGTGCCCCGCACCGCGAACAACGGGGCAGCTGCAGTCGGACGGCGCCGTACTCACGCAGTGCATGGATCAGCCGACCGAGCGCTGCCGGCCCTGCTGCCCTTGCGGAGGTCAGGAGTTCGGGGTCTGTCTCAAGGACCTGGGCCAGGTCACGGCGATCGGGACGGCGCTTGATCGTGGCGTTCAGCACCTGCTCCACGAGCACGGTGTTGAGCTGCGGTTCGACGGCCTGAACAGCTTCGACGATGACCTGCTCGGGCTCCCTGGCGAATCGCGGCAACAGCTCGGTCATGCCCGGCGCCTACTCGGGAACGACTCGGGCCCGCTTGGGCCGGAACTCCCCGACACCGGACGGCCCTTCACCAAGACGGGACCCTCCATCGGAGGCAGCCTTCTTGCGCCCGGCCCCGACTGCCGTGACCGGCTCGATGAGGTCGTCCATCGTGCACCCGAGGATGTCGAGCAGGGCCATGAGCGTCCTCATGCTCAGACGCTCGGGCCGCTCGGTCACCAGGCGATAGGTCTGGCTGGCGGACAACTCGATCCCGCGCTCGGCCAGAAGCGGGATGAGGTCGGTGGTCTGGAACAGGCCACGGGTGGCCATCACCTCCCGCAGGTGCCAGCGGTAGTCCAACTTCGCCGTCATGCCCACTCCCTACTGTCCGCCCTGAAGGGCCCGGTCCAGCACATTACGCATCATCGTGTTCATGAAGTCGCCGCTCACCCCGGTGTAGAGGGCGGTCGTCGACGCGAAGCGGTGTCCGACCTGGTCCTGGATTATCTTGAGCTTCCTTGCTGGCTGGGTCGGTGGCCTGGGCGGTTGCGTCGTGGTGGCTGTGCAGGACGCATCGCGTACCGACACGTGGCTCTCTTTCGACGGGTGGAGATCGTTACCGTCCCGGGATGGGCGATGCCGGGATCAGAAGTGGGTTTCGAGGCCGAATGTCTGCCGTAGCTGGGCCATGTCGTGGCGGTCACGGTCAGTTGGTTCGTAGCCTTGGTGGAAGTAGATCTGTTGCTGTGCTGACAGGCAGGGCACTGCGGACCCCTGGATCGTGCCGGTGACGAAGCACGCGGCGGGATAGTCGAAGTCTTCTCCAGGTTTCAACGAGGCTTGGACCGCGGAGCCGTCGGGCGCGAAGACCAACGGATGCAGGTCGATCTCGTGTCCGTCCCCGTCCGCGACCACGAACCGCACAGGTCGCCAGTCGAGGGTTTCGACGTAACCGGCCTCGGCGAGCGCCGCGATGACAGCAGGTTCCTGCTCGCGCCGGTGCACCAGGTCCAGGTCTCGATGCGGGCGGGTCTGGGCACCGACGAGAGCGTCGATGCCCCAGCCACCGCCCACCCAGACTTCGACGCCGGCTTGTTGCAGCACAGCCAGAACGGCTGACACATCCGTGCTCGTCATCATCGGACTACTGCTCCCTCTCTCGAATGGGTTGCTGAGGCTGGACAGGGTCGGCAATGTCGACGCCTTCGTGCATCGATGCGGCACCCCGCGGGCTTGTGTGACTTCTCGCGGCGCGTTGTTCGCCGAGGGCCCCAGCGAGGTGCGCGCGCAGTTGCCGGTTTTCGTCGGTGAGACGCTGGATGCGTTCGTTGGCGGTTTCCAGGCGTCGCCGCAGTGAGGCGTCGGAGGCCCTTTGACGTGCAGGGACGGAGGATCTCGGCGCTCGGCGTTGCACTGCCCGCAACTGCTCGATCTCGGCTCGCAGGTCGGGTTGCGCGTAGAGCCAGGACCGGGAAACGCCTGCCTGTTTCGCGACAGTCTCAAAGGTGACCGGCTCCCCGGCCGCGTCGAGAGCGCGGAGTGCCTGGACGGCCTTGGAGCGGGTGTACTCGCTGCGGCGCCGGGCGGCCTCGACGATGTGCTGGCTGTTGTCAGCTCGCATCAGCGGTCGCCTCCGGCAGATCGGGGTCGGATTCCAAAGTGGTGATGATCTGCTCCAGGTTGCCCAGGACCTGCTGGTTCATCTCGACCACCCGCGCTTGGCCGCGGGCCTCGGCGGCGGTGACGAACATAGGGCAGGTCAAGCAGGCATTGGCATGCGGGCAGGTCTTTTGCACCGGCAGACCGCAGTAGCCGTTCGGCAGGGCCTGGGTCACGCGGCCGAGCCGCTGCTTGGCCCAGGTGGCCTCGGCCAGAGGGCCGTCGGGATCGACGGTGACGCTCTCGCCCTTGATGTTGACCTTGCGGGCCTTCTCCCAGTGCCGACGGACCGTGGTGTCGTGCAGCCGGGCATAGTGCGCGGTCATCTCCCCGGAGGAGTGATCAAGAAGGACGCGTACGACTTCCTGCGGGACGTCCCGGTTGATCAGCCTGGTTCCAAAAGTGTGGCGCCATTGATGAGGCGTCAGGTGGACCGCCCGACCGTGCTCGTCGCGGACGTCGCAGCGCTCCAGCCAGAGATCGAGCTGTCCGCGGTAGGAGTGTGTGGTCAGCGGTCGGGTGCCGTCGGGGTTCATCCGCGGGGCCGGGAACAGCCACCGGCTGCCGCCGGGCCAGCGCTCCAGGACGCGGTTCTGCTGGGCGGTGATCTCGCCCTCGACTTCTTCGTCGATGGGGACCAGGGCCTCGCGTTTCATCTTCCGGTTGAGATAGCGCAGGTAAGCGGCGCCATCGGCGTCCCGGACGATGCAGTCGAAGGCCAGATTGCAGGCGTCACCGACACGCAGCCCGCACCGCATGAGGACCAAGGTCAGCATCTGGCCCTCCGGGTTGTGCCAGCGGTCGAGGTTGGCGGACTGCTCGACCTGGGCCATGACATGCTCGGCCAGCGCGCGGGGCAACCGCTTGTCGGGACGGGGGAAGTCGTCGGCGTAGAAGGTTGCGCTCGCCGGGAGGGTCTCGTCCCAGCCGTGGCGGCGCAGGGCGTGGAAGAACGCGTTCAGCGAGCCGATGTCCCGGCCGCGCGAGTGGGTCGACCGCGGGTCGACGGCGAGGTCGGCCAGGTAGCGTTCGAGTGCCTTCCGGTCGACCGCAACCAGACCGCCTGCGGCGACCCGTGGGTCGGCCAGGAAGCCGGAGAAGCGGTTGAGCGCGAGGATGTCGATGACGGCCTGGTTGATGCTGCGGCCGATACTGAGCCGCCAGCGGACGAACCGCTTGGCCGGCTCGCGCAGCCACGGCTGGGCGATGCGGTCGAACCGCAGCCGGGCCCGGGTGCCCTCGATCCCGAGCCGACGCAGCACCCACACATCGCGGGGGAACTCGCTCTCCCAGCCGCTGCCGCAAGCGAGATCCTCCAGATGCTCGTGCGCGTAGCGCAGGAACGCAAGCTGTCCGTTCTGGTCATGGCTGGCCCCGCGCATCGCGGCGAAGTACTCACTCCACTGCTCCATCGGCCACTCCAGGAGCGACGCCGCGTCAGCGGAGGCGGTCAGCCGGATCACCGGCGAGACGGCTGAACTGTGGGTGTTGACCTGCCGTTCGTCGTGGCGGCACTGCAGTGCGTACTGCAACTCCAGTTTCAGCTGGCGCTTGTCGTCCAGCGGCCGGAAGTCGAAGCGGTCATCTCCGGCGGCTTCGCAGCGGCGTACGAACTCCTCGATCTCGGGGCTGCCGACTGCATACCAGCGGGACTTGTGGTTGTGGCAGAACGGCGACTTCCCCTGGGTCCACAGGGTGCAGAACGACAAGCGGCAGATCCGGTGGCCGCTGTCGGCGATCGCCGGCAGATCCGCCACCCACCTCTTCTTCTCGGGCTCGCCCGCCCGTTCCCAGAAGCCGTGATGGCGAACGCACAGCCCTTGGCGGGCCGCACCGTAGCGGCAGTCGGTGACGGAGCACTCGGTCAGTTCAGTCCGCCCGACCGGGCCGGGGCCGGGATCGGCGATGAACGCCTCGATGTCCGGGCCTCCGCGCCGCTGCCAGCGGTAGTAATGGCCGCGGCAGAGCTGACGGGTGCGGGGCTGCCGTGGACATCCGGGAACCCGGCAGGCTCCCAGCCCGAAGATCAGCTCTCCAGGAGCGGGGATGAACACATCGACGCGGAACTCCGGCCGGACCGCGGCCATGAGTTGGCCCAGCAGCCCTGAGCCGGGAAGGGGAACAGCGGGAGTCGACTCGCTCACCAGCGGACCTCCCGCCCGGTCAGGAAACCGGCGGCCTCCAGGGCGCGACGGGCGTCCTCGACGGACAAGTGACCGTAAATATCGAGCGTGGTGGCGATCGAAGAATGACCGAGCAAGGTGCTGACTACCTCGATGGGCACCTTGCGGCGGAGGAGCAAGGTGGCCCGGGTGTGCCGGAACCAGTGGGGGTCGAAGTCGATGCCGGTGTCGCGGCGTATCCGCAGCACCAAGTCGTAGACGGCAGCGTAGGTCAGCGGGTGTCCGTAGGAGCCGCCCCAGAGGTTGACGAACATGTAGTCGCTGTCCAGGTCGCCGTACTCCTCGTGGAGATAGTCCGCGTAGAGCCGGACGATCTCAGCACCGACGGGAACGGTGCGGGGAGAGGCGGACTTGGCCCGAGCCCGGTTGTCGTTAACTCGCGGAGTGACGATCAACTCGCCTTCCGCCGCAGCGAGATCCTCGTGACGGAGACCAAGGGCCTCGCCGATCCGGATCCCGGTCTCCCACAGCAGCGCGAACAAGAACCGGTCCCGCAGTCGGGTGCACGCGTCCAGGATCGCCTGGACCTGGGCGGCGGTCAGGATGGTCGGATACATGCGAGGCGTCTTCAGCTTGATCGTGCGGCGCCGCTCGGGTTCGCCGCCCGCCAGGTGATAAAGAAGCGGCTTCCAGCCCGTGCGCCGGGCGCGGACCGGCTGCAGCTCGGTGACCAGATCGCCCAGGTCCACGCCGTGACGGGCGTGGAAAACGTAGAGACCGCTGACCGCGGAGAGCTTCCGGTTGACCGTGGTCACCCCGCAGTGATGCTCCGCCGACGGCAGCAATGCGACCCTGCCGTCACGGCCCGCAGGCGGCAGCCGGAGCCAGGCAACGAACTCGCCCAGGTCTTCCAGCCGCACCTCGCGCCAGTCCAGACCCCGCCGGCCGAGGAAGACGAACCAGTCCTTCAGATCATGGGCATAAGCCTTGACCGTGTTCGGCGACCGCTCGATATCGGTCAGGTAGGCGAGGTAGCGCTCGATCGGCTCGACCGTGCCGCCCTCGTCACCAAGGACCGTCCACGACTCAAGCGACGAGGCAGGCATCAACACCCTCTGCACCAGCATCAGACCTCCGGGGAAACTGCGTGATGGACGGCGGTAGATAACCACCTCCACCACACAGATCGCCGCCCACCCCAGGCTCGTGCTGCACGTCGTGGACACACCGCGGAGGACTCAAGAGAAGCTGGACGAACGTCGGATCCGCGCCGTCCTCGATCTGGTGCGTGACGTGGCTGTGCCGCAGGCAGTGCGGCACCAGCTCCTTGTCCAGGCCCAGGGCGTCGCGGTATGCCGCGAACCGCTCCTCGATCTCGCGCACTTGCAGCCGCCGGCCGCGCTCGGTCAGCCACAACGTCGGCGTACGGGACGCATGCGGATAACGGGGGCGGACGTTGGTGATGTAGTCCTCGACGGACTCCACCGCCCAGGGCATCACGCTCAACACCATCCGGCGCCGCGGCGGCGAGCCTCGGGTTCGCTTTCCGTAGCGGACGTGGAGTGCGCCGAAGCGGCCCAACTCCGGTGCCTTGGGGTTGCGGTAGAAGTCGGGGAGGTCGAGGCGGGAGGTCTCGGTAGCACGCAGGCCCCAGCCATAGATCGTCTTGAAGACCGTGGCGTCCCGGTACGCGGCGAGCGCGCCCTTGCGGCCGAGCCGGATGGCTCGCTCGACCTGGTCGTCGGCGTAGTCGAAGAATGCCTGGCACTCCTCGCGGGTCATCGGCCGCCGGTCGGGGTCGCCCTCGTAGTCGGCGAGGTGGGCGACGGTGTTCCACTCATGGCAGATCTGCACAGGGTGGGTACCGAAGCGGAGTTCGCATTCGGCGGGCCACTGGTAGTGCGGCGACGTGATGTAGTCGCAGAACAGCCGCAAGGTGCATTGGTAGCTGCGGATGGTCGACTCCGCGCGCTTCAACTCCGCGATCAAGTGGGACATCCACTCGTCGCAGTGCGCCGCCGACCACTGCCACGGGTAGGCGTTGACGTACGCGCCGAAGCGGCGGACCAGGTTCTTCCGGTCCCGGATGGTCTTCGGCTGAAGCCGGCGCCCACCGCGCTGCTGGCGTTCCCACCCCTCCAACATCGCCTCGAAGACCGCGTCTTCAGGGTGCAGCAGGGAGACGCCGTCGAGCAGCACGAGGCGTGCGGAGCCCTCGCTTAACCCGGTCGTCGACACGCACCCTCCCATCCGCTGGGTGCGCGAATCTTGCATCAAATGCATGCCTGCCCGCAAAGGGGCAGGTCAACAGCCCTCGAATTGATAGAAAGGACGGTGACCTGATGTCGCAGGTCCCCAGCTCGCAGTCCAACGGATCGTGCATCAGGCGCAATTCCACGGGTTCCCCCATGCTCGTCGTGATCGGCTCCGGCTCGCGCCCCATGCGCGGCTACCTGCTGGAACAGACCGCGGCCCACTACCCGCTGCTGCTGATCAACGACGCGCCGCTGACCTGGCAGAAGCCCTATGTCGTCGACCACGAAGTAGCCAATCTCAGCGACCCCATCGCGGTGAACACCGCCGCCGCGTCCCTCGCCGTGCGATGGCCCATCGCCGGGGTGCTGACCTGGGACGAGTACCACCTGACGGCAGCCGCCCGGCTCGCCCACAGCCTCGGCGGCCGGCCCGGCAACGCCCTCGCGGCCGTCGCCGCCGCCCGAGACAAGGTCACCTCCCGCCAGCGCTTCGCCGCCGCCAGTGTGCCCTCCGCCACCTCCACCTGGGTGCATTCCCTGGACGCTGCCGCTTCGGCAGCCGAACGCGTCGGCTACCCGATCGTCCTCAAGCCCGCAGCCCATGCTGGCAGCATCGGCGTCGTTCGCGTGGACACGATCACCGACCTGCCCGCGGCCTGGGCCATCGCCTCGGCAGGTGCCGCTCACCAGGGCCCGGACGGACAGGGCGTGCTCGTGGAGGAGTACCTTGACGGGCCCGAGGTCTCCGTGGAGACCGTCACCCGCCGCGGCGTCACCAGCGCCGTGGCTGTCACCCGCAAAGCGGTCGGCTTCGCCCCCTACTTCCTGGAGACCGGGCACAGCGTCAGTGCCGGCGACCCGCTCCTGCACGAGGTTGCGCCCGTCGCTTCGGCCGCCCTGGAGGCGCTCGGCATCACCCACGGCGTCAGCCACACCGAACTCCGCCTCACCCCAGAGGGGCCGAAAGTCATCGAGGTCAACGCCCGCCACGGCGGCGACCTCATCGGCGAACTCGTACGCCTGGCGACCGGGATCTCCCTCCCCCTTGCCGCCGCCGCCCTCGCCTGCGGCGAAATCCCCAACCTGCGCCCCACCCGGCAGCGCAGCGCCGCCATCGGCATGATCTACCCGCCCGCCGAGGGCATCGTCACCCGCCGCGACCTGCGCCCCGGCAGCGACCGGCACCTGGAGCACTTCCAGTGGCTGTGCAACGTGGGCGATGCGGCCACCCTCACCCCCTCCAGCACGACACCGAACAACGTCCGCGCCGGTTTCGCCGTCGTCAGCGGCGACAGCGCACACGAAGCACAGCAGCACCTCGCCGATGTTCTCGCCCGCGCCGACGTCCAGGTCACTCCCGCTGTCCCCCGCGCCGCGTGAACAATCCCGGGCCGCCCGCCGCTCCACGAGACCGGGCGCCAGTTCGCATCGCGATCCCCGGCCATCAAGAGCCGATCAACAACCACGCCGAGACCCCCACATCACGCGCCACTGTCCGGCCGCCCTGGAAGAGGTAGTCCTCATGGCCTTTCACCTCGTGCCCCCCTTGCCCCCACCTCTGCCTGCCCTTGACGCACCGCATGCGAGCGTCCTGGCCGACGGCACCCGCGTCATCAGCCGACCCGCCGGCCGGGCCGACCTCGACGCGGTCAACGGGCTGTATCGCAGATGCAGTAAGGAGAGCCTGCGGGCCCGCCACCTCACGGGTCGCAGCGAGATCAAACCGCACGAGTGGGAGGGGCTGGTCGACGTCCGAAGGGCCATCACCCTGCTGACCACACCGACGTCCGCACCCGGTGAAGTCATCGCGATGACCAACCTGATCGAAACCGACACGCCCGGGTGCGTTGAGTTGGCCGTCCTTGTCGAGGATGCGTGGCAGCTGCGCCTGGGACTGGGCAGCTGTCTGGTCGGCTACGCGGCCGGTCTCGCGGCACTGCACGGCTACAGCAGTTTCACCGCCGAAGTCGGCGCCACCAACAGCTGGATGCTTGCGATCCTGCGCCGTCTCCAGATCACGGTGCCCAAACCCACCTCGTCCACGGTGTCGATCACCGGCCCGCTACCCATCCGCCACGCACACAGCGGCCTCAGCCAAGGGAGGTAGCGCCATGCCATCGACATCGAACTCGAAACGGGCCACCCGCCCCCGCGTTGTGGTGACGGGGATGGGGGCACTGACTCCCTTGGCCGCAACCGTGAAGGACACCTGGGCCGCCGTGATACGCGGGGAGTCCGGCATCACCAAACTGGACACGGACTGGGCCGCGGACCTGCCCGTCAAGATCGCCGGCGTCCTGCCCACCGACCCGGCGGACCTCATCGGCAGGGTGGCCGCACGGCGGCTGGACCGCTCCCAGCAGATCGCCGTGGCTGCGTCCCTCGAGGCGTGGGATGACGCCGGCGCCCCCGCAGTCGAGCCGGAGCGGCTCGCCGCGGTGATCGGCAGCGGTGTGGGCGGCGCGGCGACGCTGCTCGATCAACACGACCTACTGCGCACCGAAGGCAGCGCCAAAGTCTCCCCTCACACAGTGCCGCGACTGATGCCCAACGGCGCCGCCGGAGCCGTGTCCATCCTGCTGGGCGCAAAGGCAGGAGCTCACGCCCCCACCAGCGCCTGTGCGTCGGGCGCGGAGGGACTGGTGTGGGGCAGTCTCCTGATCGCGCAGGGGATGGCGGATGTGGTGATCGCGGGCGGCACCGACGCTTGCATCGCGCCGATCTCCATTGCCGCGTTCGACCGGATCCGGGCCCTGAGCCGTCTGAACGAGGAACCCGAGCGCGCCTCGCGGCCCTTCGACCAGGACCGGGACGGGTTCGTCATGGCCGAGGGCGCCGGGGTCGTGGTACTGGAGCGTGAAGACCATGCTCGGGCGCGCGGCGCGCGCATCCACGCGGTGCTGGCCGGATCCGGGTTGACCGCAGACGCTACGTCGTCGGTCAACCCTGACATCGACGGGCAGATCCGTGCCATCAAACAGGCCCTGGTGAACGCCGATCTGAGCCCGCGGGACATCGAGCACGTCAACGCGCACGCGACCGGGACACCGCTCGGGGATTACGTGGAGGCGCAGGCTTTGGCCCGGGCCGTCGGTACGCACCCCGTCGTCACGGCAACCAAGGCTTACACCGGTCATCTACTGGGGGCCGCAGGAGCCGTCGAGTCCATCATGACGATCTTGGCGATGCGGAAGGGGATCGTCCCGCGGATCCGCAACCTCGTCCGTGCGGACGGCCGGATCGACCTCGACCTGGTCCAGGAAACGCACCGCGTCACCAGCCCGCAGGCAGCACTGTCCTCGTCGTTCGGTTTCGGCGGCCACAACGTGATCCTCGCCTTCACCCGGGCGTGAACACCTACACGATCCTGATCGGAGACGACGAGTGCACACCAACTGGCTGACAGAGCTGGAGCCGTACGTAGAAAAGGCTCTCCATGACCATCTGAACACCGTCACCGACTGGGACCCGGTGACGAGTTACGTCCCCTGGGGCGAGGGGATGGACTTCCAGGAAGTCCCTTGGGATCCCGCACACTCGAAGCTGAGCGCCCCGGTCCAGGCCGCGCTGGGCCTCAGCCTGGCCACAGACGCACAGACGAACCGCTGGACACTTTCCTTGACCAGCGGGTTCGAGTACCACGCGGCCTGGGCCGCGTGGCTGGGCCGCTGGAAGGCCGAGGGGCAGCGGCACGCGTTCGCGCTGCGCAGCTTCCTGGCCGCCACCCGCGGACTGGACCCGCGGCAGATGGAATCGGACCGGATGGCCGCCATGCAAGCCAGAAACGGTGTGGGCGACACGGGCCTGCTGGAGTCCCTCGTCTTCCTCACAGTGCAGGAACTCGCCGCCCAGGTCTCCCATCAGAACGCGGGCAAGGCAGCCCAACCGGATGACCAGATCGCGTGGCTTCTGCTGCAGCGCATCAGCCAGGACAAGCATCACCATCACCTGGTCTTCCGCGGTCTGCTGACAGCGGCTCTCGACATGGCACCGTCTCAGACCGTCGAGGCCATCTGCAACGCAACCATCTGCAGCGAGGTCATGCACTTCGCCATGCCGGGCGCCGACCACCTTCCTGACTTCCAGGAGCGAGCGCTCGTCATCGCCCGGGCCGGCATCTACAACCATTCTGTCCACTACGAAAGCGTCATCAGCCCCCTCTTGGCGCACTGGAAGATCTTCTCCCGGGAGGGCCTCACCCCGCCAGCCGAGCACAAACGTGAGGATCTCGCCGCGCAACTGGAGAGCCTGCGCCTGCGCGCGCGTCAGGAGCCGGAAACCCTCGCCCAGATCGCCTCACACGGCACCACCCCGACGCTCACCGGCAGTGACCGGGCGGAGGCTGCCCCGTGCTGACTCTCCTCACGCGCGCCGCCGGCGTGGCCATCGCCCTGGCCGTGCCGCCCCTGGCCCTGGCCGCGCAGGCGCGCAGCGCCTTCCGCCGCATCGTCATGACCAACCGTGGACGTCCCTCGATCGTGCTCTGTGCCAGCGGAACCTATGGCGAGGACTACAACAGCGACCAGGTCACGATCGGCATCCTGGGCGATTCACTGGCCGCCGGTCTCGGAGCGGACGACGTATCCGGTACGCCAAGTGCACTGATCGGCACCGGAGTTGCCGCCCGAACCCAGCGACCGGTCCGCATCGTCAACGTGGCCCGTGCCGGATCCGGTGCCTCGGACCTGGCCCGGCAGACGGACCGGGTCCTGGCCCAGGGGCCCCTGGACTTTGCCGTCCTCGTTGTCGGCGCGAATGACGCCGCATTCGCCACGCCCGGGTCTGTGCGCGACCGGACGCTGAAGAGCTCGGCAACAAACCTCGGGCAGGCGATCGCGGGCCTCAAGCAGAACGCGACAGAGGTAATCTGTTGCACCTGCCCCGACCTCAGCGTGGCACCAGCACTCCCTGTGCCACTGCGCTGGATCCTGCGGCTGTCCGCACAACGTCTCGCGCAACTCCAGCACGCCCACATCCTCCGCAACGGAGGTATTCCCGTCCCACTCGCCGAGCTGGCCTGCCCCGCATACGCCGCCAACCCGGACCTCCTGTCGGACGACAGATTCCATCCCTCCTCCGCCGGCTACCAGGTGAGCAGCGCAGCCGTCATCGACGAGATCACACACCTACTCAGCCCCACCCGCGAAGGGGTCACGATCGGCCGCGCCCCGCGACCCACCGCCGCGCAGTCCTCGCCTGCGGCACCCGACTGACCTCACCGCCCCCACTGCCGCGGCGCCCACCACCAGCCATCCCGCGCGTCGCCTGGTTCGTCCGCCGACGTCGCTTCTGCCTTGCCTTCCGCCCACCACACCGGGGCACGCCCATGTGCATGATCACAAGCTGCGGGCATCGGCGCCGAACTCGCAGGCCGGGCTCAGCACGCACGGCGGACCATGTCACAGCTCTCCGTCGGCGCCGGCATCAGGCGAGCCGGGATCGCGGTTCAACCCAGTGGTGCGTGAGCGCCAGCCGCAGACTCGGCAGCCAGCTGCTCCCGCTCCTGGGATGAGTCCTTCCGCGGACGCGCCGAAGGCTTCCCCCTCGTTCGGCGCGGACCTGGTCGGACGCATGGGCGCGTTGGCGGGTAAGGCCGGCGCGGCGGGGAGCAACAAGGCCCCCGCCAGCGAGCGCTTCAACTTCCAGTTCGAGCAGCCCCAGACGGCGGAGGGCAACGATTCCGAAATACGGCAGGTGAGCGACCCGCGACCAGCGCACGGAACGAAAGGCCCCGGAGTACACTCCGGGGCCTTTCAGGTTATCCATTCAATTCCCTATTGAATGCCACTCATGATAGGTTTTGACTGAATTCCCAGTTGAATCTTCAGTCCAGTCGAGAGGTCTTGCGCGGCATGTTCGACGAGGCGCAGCTCAACGAGCGCTACCCCCTCCTGTCCAGGCTCTCGAAGCCGCTGAAGGAGGCTGAGCGCGACATCCTCGGCCGTGAGCACGAGATGATGCAGCTGCTGGCCTCGATGAGCCGCCCCGAGCTGTGCAATGCGCTTCTGCTGGCCGAAGCCGGTAGCGGCAAGACGGCCCTGGTCCAGGCCACGATGCTGGTGGACAAGGACCGCCTCTACCTCGAAGTAGACCCGGCGCGCATGATCTCCGAGGCGGGCAACGCCGAGAACATGGCCGCGAAGTTCAAGGGCTTCTTCGACGAGGCCGAGGACTTCGTCAAGGACGAGAAGCGCGAACTGGTGCTCTTCATCGACGAGTTCCACCAGATCATCCAGCTCTCCGACGCCGCCGTCGAGGCGATCAAGCCGGTCCTCGCGGCCTCCGGAACCCGAGGCATCAGGATCATCGCGGCGACGACCTACGACGAGTTCCACAAGCACATCGCGCCGAACCAGCCGCTCGTCGAGCGCCTGCAGCGCATCAACCTCAACCCGCCGGACCAGGCGACGACCATCAAGATCCTGCAGGGCATGGCAGAACGGTACGGGGTGGCTGGCGAGTTCTACGACGACCACGTCTTCCGGCAGATCTACGAGTACACCCAGCGCTACATGCCGGCCAGCGCCCAGCCGCGCAAGTCGATCCTCGTGCTCGACTCCATGGTCGGCTGGCATCGCCTGACGCACCGACCGATGGACCGGGACCTGCTCTCGGACGTGCTCATGGAGTCGCTGAACGTGAACGTCGCGTTCCGGGTCGACGGCGCGAAGATCAAGCAGCAGCTGGACGCCAAGGTGTTCAGCCAGGACTGGGCGACCGGCGCGGTGGCGCGTCGTCTGCAGTTGTCGGTGGCGGACCTCAACGACAAGGGAAAGCCGATGGCAAGCCTGCTGTTTACGGGCTCCACTGGTGTGGGGAAATTCTGCATCGACTCGACGCAGGTTCCTGTCTACTCGAGCGACGGCGAGACCACCTGGAAGCTGCACGGCGACCTGGTCCCGGGCGACAGAGTGTTCGGTCGTCAAGGTCGCCCGGTCGAGGTACTCGGACACTTCCCGCAGGGCATGCAGGACGTCTACCGGGTCACGCTCTGGGACGACCGGACTCTCGACGTTGGAGGACCGCACTTGTGGACGGTCTACACAGCCAAGCAGCGGTCGAAGAAGCATGCGGGCAAGGACGTCGCGCCGATGGTTCTGAGCACGCAGGAAATGGTCGAGCGTGGCGTCGTGCGAACCTACCCCGGCGACTCTCGGGAGCATCTGAAGTTCTTCATCCCGGCGAACGGACCGGTGCACTGGCCGGAGCAGGACTCCGACATCGACCCGTACGTCTTGGGCGTCCTCATCGGCAACGGGTGCCTCACTGAGACGCAGCTGACGCTCTCGTCTGACGGGGACGACGCCGACCACACCGTGTGGACGGTGGGCGAATGGCTGGGATCGGCACCGAAGTCGTACGGGCACAACTACAGCTGGGTCTTCCCTGTCGGCGTTGGCCCGGTGGAGGACCGCCGCGATTCGCTGTACCAGACGAAGGACGTGCTTGCCTCGGTTCCTGATCTGATCGGTGCGCGCTCGGCGGAGCGCCGTATCCCGGAGAGGTACAAACACGGATCAGTACAGCAGCGGTGGGCGCTGGTGCGGGGCCTTTTCGACACCGACGGATCGATCGGCGGCTCGAACGACCGCTTCAACGTCTCGTACTCGACGTACTCCAAGGGACTCGCGGAGGACCTCAGGGAGGTGCTGTTCTCGCTCGGCGTCTCGAACACAATCAAATCGTGGACACGCACGAAGGAGGGCGGGCGCGAACTGGCCGAGTACGACGTGCACGTGAAGGTCGGCAACCAGGATAAGGCCCGGTTCTTCTCCCTCCCCCGCAAGCACGAGATCGCACGGCGGGCGGTCATCGAGACCTCGGGTCGTAAGCGCGTGAAGAACTTCGACATGGTCGGCATCACGTCGATCGAGAAGCTGCCAGAGCAGCAGAGCTCGTCATGCATCTACGTCGACGACGACGAACATCTCTACCAGGCCGGCGACTTCGTGGTCACGCACAACACCGAGTTGACGAAGCAACTGGCGCGACTGCTGTTCGGCGATGACCAGCGGCACCTGATCCGGTTCGACATGACGGAGTACGCCGAGGACTCGTCGTTCGCGGCGTTCCGTTCTGAGCTCACCAAGCGCGTATGGGATCTCTCTCACGCGGTGCTTCTTTTCGACGAGGTCGAGAAGGCCTCGGCGATGGTGACCCGCGTGCTGCTGCAGGTGCTCGACGACGGCCGGCTCAACGACGACAACAACCGTGAGGTGAGCTTCCTCAACACCTACATCGTGCTGACGACGAACGCGGGCTCGGAGATCTACAAGGACATCTCGCAGTACGCGGCGGATGACACCGGGTCGGGCAAGCAGCTGATGGAGTACGAGAAGCTCATCCGTCGCTCTATCTCCTCGACGACGGGCGACAACCGGTTTCCGCCCGAGCTGCTGGGCCGTATCGACGCGATCGTGCCCTTCCAGCCGCTGTCGCTGCTGACGCAGCAAAAGATCGTGCGGAAGAAGCTGCGCCAGCTGGTGCAGGAGGTGTTCGTCAAACACAACGTCCGGGTCGACGTCGATGCGAGGGTCCTGCAGTACCTCATCGAGGACAAGGGTGACACCGACTCTGATGCCGGCGGTGCGCGTGCGGCTGTTGCGAAGCTGACCGACGAGGTCACCACCGCGGTGGCGACCTTCCTCAACGAACACCCCTCGGAACGGCGGATCCGCATCGACGTCGTCGGCGACCTGGTCAGCGACGACAAGAACCTGCTGAGTTCCGACGCCTGTATCGAGGTCAGCGCGGCGCGATGAGCCGGTCGAGGACGGCTGGACCTAGTCAACTCGCGAATCGATAGCCCATTTATGTTCTATGATTGCCTATCGCAATAGAGAGGCGATAGGATACTCATAAATCAGGCGAACTGTGTTTTATTAGCGGAGGGATCGCGCATCAATGGGCATTCTGGGTACGGCAACGGGAAGCCGCAGGAAGGAGCGGAAGAGGAAGCCCGACGAACTTCTGGCCTCCGTAGTGAGAGAGACCGCGATCCCGGCGGCAGTCGAGCTGCTGCGGTCGAACACACAGTTCGTCTTTCCCAGCGGCACGGCCTGGGTGATGCTCGTGCTCGCAGCCGACTCGATCGGCGGCTTGAGCAAGCGGCACGGCCGGGACGAGGCGAAGGGCTCGATCATCGAGCTCATCAGCTCCGACCAGATCCGCACGGTGGCCACGGCGGAGATGCTCGAAGAGGAGGTCTTCGGCATCATCCCCACCGACGAGACTCTCGCGCGCATGGAGGAGTACTCGCTGCTCACCGGTGCCATATACGCCTGGGCCGTCGTGTGGCAGAAGCCCAGCGGCGACCTGCTCGTCGATCTGGTGAACGATGCGACCTTCGCGCAAGCGCGATTTGTCGCTGCAGGTACCACGAGCCTCGAAGAAGCCGTGGGCAAGAAGGCGTGGGAAGAGCACAGCGGCCTGGTCGCCGAGGCTGGGACCACTGGCCTTGTCACCGCGGTCCTCGGAGAGGACGAGGGGGATGCGATCTTCGACGAGATCCCAGGTGACGAGGGGGCTGACGAGGGCCTGGACGACGAGCCGCTCCTCAGCGACGTCGGCAACGACGATGGAGGGGCGGACGCACCCATGTTCGAGGAGGACGCCTCCGGTATCGACGACTCGGGCATCACTCCGGTCGAGTCGGAGCCGGACTACGACGGCGACGAGGTGGCCGGCTACGAGGGGTTCGACGAGACCGACGCCGACTACGGCATCGAGGGCGGCTACCAGGAGGCCGACGACACTGTGCTGCTGGCCGATCAGGCCCAGGTGCGCGACGTCATCGCCCGCCGGTTCCTCTCTGAGGAGCTGGATCTGGACGTCCGGCTCGGTGAGTTCAACGCGACGTTCGCCATCGGCGCGCCGGTCGTGCAGATCGCTGTGCCCGAGGGCGCGACGGAGTGGCTCGGGGACCAGGTCGCCCAGCTCAACCGCCAGGCCAACGCAGACCTGATGCAGCTCCGTTCCGCGCATGAGGATGAACTGCGAGCGCTCTACGTCAACCTCATGTCGGCGCACACCGAGCAGGTCATCCGCGATGTGGCCACCGACCGTGCGGGCTCCCGGTACAAACTGCTGAAGGACGCCGCCGAGGCCGAGCACCACCAGCGGCAGACGGAGAAGGACGAGAAGATCCGGGTCCGCCGTGCGGAGATCGCCAAGGACTACGAGTCGCAGGCCTCCAAGGTGGCCCAGCAGGCGGCGCTCTCGGCGGAACTGCAGTACAAGGAGCGCAACCGCTCGAAGATGGAGCGCGAGCAGATCGACTCCGTCGCCGGAATCGAGCGGGACATCGAAGACACCCACGCGCACAACCAGCAGGAGATCCTGCGGGTCCGGCGCTCGGACGCGACGCTGAAGATGCAGACCGGGCAGACGCGGATCTTCGAGGTGCTGGCCGAACGGCAGTCGGAGTATCTGGCGGCCGAGGAAGAGCGCCTGAACCAGTGGAAGTCCGAGATCCAGCGGATCGTCGATGACAACCGCAAGGCCGACATCGCCCAGTCCGAGGCGCTGGCCGAGCACCTGCGGACCACGGACGAGATCGGTGTTCTGCGGCGGGAGCAGCAGGCCCTCCTGGAGTCGGTGCGCTCTGAGCACGCCGACCGGATCTGCCGGATGCAGGACGAGCTCGAACGCAACCGCAAGGACGCCATCACGCAGATGACGGCTCGTGACGCCGAGTGGCAGCACAACCTCGACCTGGCCAACTCCCAGGTGGCGCGGGTCACCGACCTGCTCCAGCAGCTGTCGAGGGTCGAGGATTCAGTGGCCAAGCGGTACGCGGCGCGCCTGACGGAGATGCAGGCCGACAAGGAGTCCTACGCCAACGAGCTGGCACGGGCCTCCGAGATGCAGAGCCGCTCGAACAAGATCCTCGTCGTCATGATCATCACGCTCTCGCTCCTGATGGGCGCGGCCGGCTTCATCGTCGGAGTGGTCTTGACCCGTTGAGCGATCCGGTCATGACCGACGGGGTGATCCGACGGCGCATGGGGCGCGTTCCCCCTGCGCCGTCGTCGTCTGTGCAGGCAGGCGCACTGGACACCAGGACAGCAAAGCGAGCGAGGCCCGAGAGTAAGGAATCACAATGGTCACGAACAGGCGGAAGGCGGCACGGCCGAAGGCGAGCAGCTGGGACAAGATCTCGGCACGGACGCCCGGCGAGACTCTGACGAACCGAGACGTCTACGACAACCAGCAGCTGGACCGCAGCGAGTTCCTGACCCTGAGGTCGACCAGACCGGGCATCGTCGTCGCGGTGATGACTGGCGTGCTGGTGACGATCGTCGCCTGGGTCTTCTACTCGCTCATCGCCACGGCAGTGTTCTCGGCAGCCCTGTCCGTGGGTTCAGGCGTGCCCGGCAGCAGCACCGGCACGCCGAGCGCCTATTACATCCAGGACACCACGACGGGTGCGGGCGGCTCGGTCGTGAAGTGCTACCGACCTCTGACCAAGGACGGCAACCCGGACGTGAAGGCGAAGTGTTACCCCAGCGCTGAGGCTGTTCCGGTCCCCAGCTGGTACACCGCGGCGAAGGACGGCAAGCCCAGCGCCGAGAGGCCGGCTGAGCCCAAGAAGAGCGCGACGACGGTCGGCGGGCAGCTGGCCGACGTCTCGGGGTTCAAGCTCTTCATCACGCTCGGCTCGGGACTGATGGTCGCCCTCATCATCGGTACGTGGTTCTCGCGGAAGGTCGCCGCGGCGAACCTGATGAACACCACGAGCGACATCAACCAGTACCAGAACGACCAGCACATCGCTCTGCCAGAAGAGATCCAGCAGAACTACGACTGGTTCCCCGACGCCGGTGCTCATTCGAGTGTGCAGGTCAGCTCGATGCTCAGCCACATGATGCTCAAGAAGAAGGGTCTGGGCACCGTCGAGGTCGCCCAGCGCGCCAAGAAGGACGTCATCGATGAGGAGGGGACCCTCGTCTATTACGCCGGCGAGGTCATGGACGACGACGAGGGCGATTCGCTGACGCAGACCCTTCCGATCATCGACGAAGACTTCGGTGACAAGCTGTTCGAGGCTTCCGGGCTCCCCGATGACAAGACGCTGCGTCAGAAGTACGACACGACGCGGATCCCGTACAACCCTGACGGCAAGAACCGGGACAAGCTCGGCTTCGGGGCGGACACGTACAAGACCGTCGCTGACCTGATCAAGACGGACTGGACGTTCCCGTCGTACGAGGTCCAGCGTCCGGCCGGGGCGTACGTGGTCGACACCGCGCCGGTGAACACCATGGTGCTGGCCATCACCCGAGCCGGTAAGGGCCAGACGTACATCGAGCCGGTCATCGACATGTGGTCGCGGGAGAAGAAGCCCTCGAACATGGTCATCAACGACCCCAAGGGCGAGTTGTTGGTGAAGAACTACGTCCCCCTGGTCACACGCGGGTTCGAGCCGGTGCAGTTCAACCTGATCAACTCCATGAAGACCGACATCTACAACCCCCTGGGGCTGGCGGCCGACGCGGCGCGTGAGGGCAACTTCACCAAGTGTGCGCTGTACGTGGAGAACATCGCCGGAATCTTCTTTCCGCTCGACGGCGGCGAGGACCCGGTCTGGCCCAATGCCGCCAATAACGCCTTCAAGCGCGCGGCCTACGGACTCATCGACTTCTACCTGGAGGAGGAGCGGGAGCTGCGCGGCGCCGCAGCCGTGCTGAATATGGACCCGGCGCTGCTGGAGCAGAAGCTCGATGACCTCTGGGGCAAGGTCACGCTCTACAACTGCTACCAGCTCTTCGTGCAGATGAGCTCGAAGAAGATCAAGAACCCTGAGGCCGAGCTCGAGAAGCGGGTCAAGGCCGGCGAGTTCGAGAACAACGAGGACGCCCTGGCCGAGGAGCAGGAGAAGGCGGCGGCCCAGGCCTTCATGTGGGAGGGCAAGGCCGATCAGGACATGCTCAGCCTGTACTTCAACGCCAGTGAGGAGCTGCCCCGAAACAACATGCGCACGCTAGTGGGCAACGCCCACAACGCGCTGCGCTCGATGGCCGGGGCGGAGAAGATGCTGGCCTCGGTGTACGGCATCGCGATCACCGCCATGTCATTCTTCACCGACCCCACGATCTCGACGCTGACCTCGGGCAAGCCCTCGCAGAACACCGACCTGGCCGGCCTGAGCTTCCCGCGTCGCCTCGGCGTGCGCTTCGCTCCGAACTACGTCAAGCGCGACCACCTCGTCGGCCAGCAGGCCGTCTGGTCGGCCTACGCGGACCCGATGTTCACCGACAACCTGGGGGCGGACTTTGAACACGAGGAGATCGTCGGCCGCGAGGGTTGGGCCCGGTACAACTTCAAGGGCAAGTTCCCCGGCGACGAAGCCTGGCTCAAGCTGGAGCTGGTCAACCCCCAGACGAAGATGCTGGTGCGGACCTTCTACTTCAGCTTCACGAAGAACTACCAGGTCTCGCTCAACGGCCGGCACTACGTGGTGGAGCCGGTGACGGGCAAGAAGATCGTGAAGAACGGCGTGATGCGTGAACTGAAGCCGGTGCGTGAGGGCGGCACCCGGGACGGGAAGATCCTCTCCTTCCAGGCCGGGGACACGCTCTACCCGGATTCGCGACTCGACTTCTCCGGCGGCGGCAATCCGGAGAAGGTCTCGTATCAGGCACGGGCGATCACACAGACGCTGTCGCGCTACTCGGAGTCCCCGAAGGCGCTGTTCCTGGTGACTCCGCCTCATTTGATGAAGTACGCGAAGCTGATCCTGATCCTGGTCAAGCAGCTGTTCGACGTGAGCGCCGACCAGGCGTACATGACGAAGTCGAACCAGAAGCCGCTCTACCGCACGCGGTTCATGCTCGACGAGCTCGGCAACCTGCAGTCGGAGGGCAAGGGCATCGACGGCTTCGAGACGATGCTCTCCATCGGCCTGGGCCAGGAGCAGCAATTCACGCTCATCCTGCAGACCCTGCAGCAGCTGCGCGACGTCTACGGCGAGAGCGTCGACAAGATCGTGCAGGGCAACACTTCGAACATCGTCTTCTTGAAGTCCACGGACGATTCGATGATCGAGACGCTGGAGAAGATGAGCGGCAAGACTCACCGGTCGTACCGGGACAGCAAGCAGATCAGCCAGGATCTCGACAAGGTCATCGGCGGCAAGACCGAGGGCCGGGTCTCCTACACGATGAGCACCAAGGAGGAGCCGCTGATCAGCTACAACGACATGGCCTTCCTCTCGCCGCGCAACTCGATCGTCTTCCGGGCCGGTGACGCGCCGATCTGGAACCGCAACCAGACGATCCTGCCGATGTCGTTCCGGCTGCTGGGAAACACGATCAAGCACCCAGGGCACACCTACTCGCTGCAGACGATCCCGACCCTGTCCAGCGCTATGGACTTCGACGTGCGGATGAACCAGCCGGACTTCGTGAAGATGCTGGAGAAGCGCATGCGGCAGGCAGTCAAGGCCGCGGACGCAAAGGCGCAGTACAAAGAGATCTACGGCTACCAGGAGGTCGACATCGAGCGCCTGGACCCGGATGTCTACGCCGACGAGGTCATGGAGGTCATCACGACGATGACCACGGTCGACGAGGGCCAGGACCCCAACGCTCCGGTGGTCGTCGACCCCGATGCGTACGAGGGGATGAGCATGTTCGACGAGGACCAGTTCATCGAGAACGTCGAACTCGGGGTTGCGGTCGCCGAGAGTCAGGCGGCCAGCGTCGAGCGGCAGCGTTTGCTCTACGCCGAGGGGACGATCAGCAAGGAGATGCTCGTCAACCCCGACGGCTCGGCGAAGGTCAAGAGCCTGGACATCGAGATCGGTGAGGCCTACAAGTCGGCACAGACCGAGTTGGAACAGGATCACGAGCACTTCTCGGTCGGCGGCGACGGCGAGCTGCGCAGCGCCGATGGGTCTCATACATACATCAGCCAGATCCGCTCGGACGCGTACGCCAATGCGGCCCGGCGGATCAACGGCCAGGTGAACGACGGAGACTCGCGGGTGTTCGCGGAGGCGGACATCACCGCGGAGGACCTGAAGTCGCTGGCGACGGTGAAGGTCCACTCGGCCTTCTACCAATACCTGGCCTCACTGCCGAGCTGGGAGGTGCTGGCCGACGGCAGGTTCGACCGAGCCATGGCCATCGAGATGAACTCGAAGTAGCCGGCGGCCACTTAGGGGCCAGCGAAGGATCACGACCAGTGCCGAGGTCGCCTCTCGACTAGGAGGGGGCGCCTCGGCACTGGCCTTTCCAAATGACCCCTCACTCCTTTTGGTAGGCGAGGTAGGCTCTATACACGCTTATGTAATCCCGAGCATCCACAGGAAGCTGATTGGCAATGAAGAAGGCACACGGGCTGCGCAAGTACTTCTACGAGTACCTCTACTACAAGGCAGTAGAGCAGGCCCGGGATCAGACCGGACAGGTCATTCCGATCTCTCAAGCCAAGGTGATCCGCGCCCGGGTCGACGAGATCCTCGGCCAGCGGGGCACTGCTCTGGCCGACCCGCGGCTGGGCGTCACGGACTGCCTCACCACCATCGACCAGGCATTCGCGGAGAAGGTGTCCGGCTACGAGCCGCAGTTCGGTGACCATTCCCCGCAGAACGAGCGCTACCAGCAGTCGCAGCGGGAGTTCACCCGCGCCACCGGCGTCGGTGCCCAGGCCGACCCGAAGTCGGCCCGGCTGCCGATCAGCCCATACGCCCCCGACTGGTCGGAACGCGCGACGGTGAAGCGCGCCGGGACGGCACTGGTGTACCTGCCGGACGAGACAATCGGACGTGTGGCCGACGGCGAGGTGGCGACCCTGGCCGATCCCCGGCGCGGGAACATGGTGCTCTGGCGCATCGACGACGAGGGCAAGCCCTTCGAAGCCGGCCGAGCGATGACGAACGATGACGCCGCTGGGCTCACCGCGCTGATGGACAAGATGAGTCAGCAAGAGTACGACCAGGTCCGCGAGTGGGTCATCGACGGCGGCCGGGATCCCCAGACGAACCGTGTCGACCGCAACCGCTTCATGTCCCAGCGCGCCGTGGCACGCTCGGCAGCACTGCTCGAAGAGCTGAAGGCCCAGGGCGTGTCCTACGAGGTGATGCGCGACCGCGAGCCGGGGCAGATCAAGGCGAAGATCGCCGGGACCGGCATGGAGATCCGTCTCACCGACACGCGCCAGGAGGAGTACGCCGGAGCCCGGATCTATGACAACGGCACCGTGCTGCGCTACTCGACGAACTACCGGGTCCCCGGTGGCATGGCGGTCTACTCCCCCTCGCCGGCGGAGGCAGTTCAGCTGCTGCGCTTCGCCCAGGGCCACCGCATCGAGCGCTCGGATCTGCCGGGGCACGCCGCAGGCGAGATCGGCACGACCCACCAGGAGCGCGGCCGTGGCCGCACGCTGGTGGATGTACCCGACAGCTACCACGTCGACCGGGAGTCGATGTTCGTGGTCGGCGACTACGTGGCCCCCGGCGAGTCCGGTCCGCGGCCCGGGTCGAAGGTGATGCTACGCCGGGACGCGAAGAACCGCTCCCTGCCGACCTTCTTCGTCGACGCCGAGCCTGCTGAGGCCTACGCGAAGAGCGCCGTCGAGAGCGCGCGGGAGAATCTGCAGGCAGCTCTTGGCGTCGAAGACCTGATCGCTCGTGCTGCGGCTGAGCTGAAGCGAACGGGCGGAAATCTGGATGCGATCGAGCCGCCGGAGTACTCGGCTGACCCCGAGGTCGCTGCGATCCAGCGCTCTTACTGGGACGTGCTCACCGGCGCCCACAGCGATCTGCTGCGCCCGGGCGCGACCGAGGAGATGTACCAGGAACGACTGGAAGAGATCGGCGAGCTGCAGGCCGAGGAGGTGCCCGAGATGGGCAACCTCGTCTACGGCGGAACCGCCGTAGAGAAAGTCCGGCAGCACGCCGAGGACGTCCCCTTCGAACTCATCGGAACCTGGGAGGCGGAGCCTCACGACGTCGACGGCGAGTGGGTCGATCAGCGCTTCAACCCGGACCGAGTGGCGCGGTACATGACCAGCCCCACCGGACAGTGGTCGAACCTCGACAATCTCGCCTCGGCGCTGCGTCGTTGCGAGATCTCCCCCGACGAGATGATGGGCTCGACCTTCCAGACGACCCGGTTCAAAGACCGGCTCGTCCGCTTCAACGCCCAGCGCTCCATGCCGATCACCGAGCACGAATCTGCGTTCATGCGGCGCATCGGGGTCACCGTGCGCGAGAGCATCGAGCGCAACGCGGCGACGGTCTCCGAGATCCTGGTCGACGAGCAGGGCGTCATCCGCTGGAGCGGCGAGAAGCTGCGCCGTGACGGCAAGGGAACTCCGATCTCGGGTGAGATCGGCCAGGTCTTCGATGTCGGCAAGTACGGCGAGATCACCACCGCCTTCGCCAGCGGGGAGAACGCTCTGGTCGTGCCGGGCTACGAGGCCACGATCACGGCCCAGACTCCGGGCGAAACTCCGACCTCGGTCGAGGAACGCACGCGCCTTCGCGGCTACGAGCAGCTCATGCACGAACGCATCCAGTACCAGATCGCCGGCGACCTCATCGCCGGGCGCAGCGAGACCGGCGAGGCCTCCTCGCTCAACACCGTCTACTCGCAGCTGTACAGCACGAAGCACCCGATCGACTTCATCGAGCGCGCCACCACGTACCAGCTCGACGAGTCCACCGGCGAGATCAAGGAGCACCTGGACGAGTGGACGGCCGCGATCCTGCAGACCGAGGCACGCCGCGTGCGCTACTCCAACGAAATCAAGGCCGGCTCGACGATCTACGCCGAGTACCGGGCCCAACGCGACCGAACTGACCCGGCAGACGACAACCGTTTCGACCCCTGGCGGCTCACCGGCGGGCGGAACATGACGGTGCTCACCGGCAAGGACCGGAACAACGTCGCTGCGCCCAGCGGCTACTTCGACCCGGTGATGACCGGAGGTGCGACCAACCAGGGCATCGTGCGGTACCTGACCACTCAGGCCCAGGTCGACGCCCACGGCCGGATCGTGCCGGGCGACGAGAGCGTGGCCGGACAGCGCGCGCCGCTCATGGCTCTCCCCGAGCTCGAGACGCTGCGGTACGACCCGTTCGACCGACAGCAGATGACAGCCTCGACGATCATGCAGTCTTCTGAGGTCACCGCGCCGGCGAAGACGGCGCTGATGACCTTCGGCGGCTGGACGGCTGATGACCCGATCGTGGTGTCGAGGGAGTTCGCCGAGCGCCACCGCATCCGTGGGGCCGGTGGCCAGGAGCGCGATCTCGTCGTGGGTGACAAGATCTCGGATCTGCACGGCAACAAGGGCGTGATCTCGATGATCGTCGACCGGGACATGCCGCCGCAGGACGCGCAGGAACAGGATGTCGTCGAAGAGGTGAACTGGTTCCGGGCCAACCCGGGCCTGGACGTGGTGATGAGCCCGTTCAGCCTGATCTCCCGGCGCAACGCGGGCTCGGCGCGCGAGCTGATGAGCGGGAACGTCTCCGACCTGCACTCCCCCAACGGAGAACTGCGGCCGAGTGCCCTGGGCGAGATGCGCTTCGTGGTCACCCACATGGCCGTCGATGAGAAGACGAAGATCTACGACGACGAGCAGGTGCGTGCTGGCAAGGGCCGCAGGGCCTCCTCACAGCTGGCCTGGGCGCTGCAGTCTCAGGACTGCCCAGCGATCATGCGCGAGTTCTACGGCCACAACAGCGGGGCCGAGTCGAACCTGCGCGAGTACCTGCTGGTGACCGGCATGGACATGGAGGCTGACGGCACGCTGCGGGTGGTCGGTCACGCCGAGGGCGTCGACGATCGCCCCGAGCGCCGGTTCATCCCGATGCCCGAGTTGCTGCGTACTCAGCCACGCAAGGAGGGCCAGCTCCCGGGACTGAACACCACGGCGATGCGCAAGTCCTTCGGCGGTCTCATCGGTGACCGCGGCGGCGACATGGAGATCCCGTTCCCGCTCACGTATCCGACTGGCGAGCAGACCGAGACGGTGAGCGCGAGCTCGTGGAAGCTGCCGGTGATGTCCTCGCATCTGCGCAGTGGCCAGGAGTTCGAGGACGGGTCCTCCGTCACGCACGACTACACCCGCAGTTACCAGGACGTCTTCGTCGAGGCCTGCCGCTACCGCTACATGACCGAGCAGCTGAACGGCCAGGGTCTGTCCGCGGAGAAGCGTGCCGAGGTGCGTCGCGGCATGAGCGAGTCGGTCTCGCGCGCTCAGCGCGCCTTCGAGGCGATCACGACCGACGTGCAGAACCGGGTACTCACGGGCAAGAACAACATCTTCAAGACCGGGCTGATGGCCTCGCGGCTGACCGACTCGGCGACGATGGTGTGGACTGCGGACCCGCGGCTGGACGTCGACCAGGTTGCGCTCAGCTCGGTCAAGGCCGAGCAGTTGGGGCTGGCCGAGGGTGACCACGCGCTGGTGTGGCGTGACCCGGTGCTCCGTGACGCCGGCGTGCGTTACATGCGGGTAGAGATCGACGACCGGCTCACCGGTGCCGCGATCAACCCCGTGATGGACGCCTGCTTCGACGGCGACTTCGACGGTGATGCGGTCGCTGTGGTGAAGCTGCACAGCGAGGCCGCCAAGGCGGAAGCCCTGGCGAAGCTCTCGGTGCCGGCCAACCTGCTGGACACCGGCGTGGTCAAGAGCGACGGCTCGCACCCGCTGGCCATGCAGGTCTCGCTGGACACCCAGGTCGCGCTTTCCAAAGACGCCGGACTGGCTGAGGAGTTGGAGAGTACGCGGAGCGAGGCGAACCGGCTCCGGCTGCAGGCGCGCACGGGCGCAGAGTCCCCTGAGGACATCAAGCTCGGCCAGCAGGTCGTGACGGAGGAGCTGAGCGCGCTGTACCGCCAGGCGCAGCGTGGCGAATTCGGCGCGGCACTGACGTTCTCGGACCGCGAGGCGCACCTGCAGAGCGTGCGCGAGGTCTGTGTCGAGACCGGTGCCAAGGGTAGCGAGAAGAAGCTCGCCGACTACGCCCGGAACCTGGGCGATGCGCAGGGTAAGCCGGGCATCACGCAGGACGACCAAGAAGCCTCGATGTTCGCTACGGCGATCAAGGCCCACGGCACTGGCCTGGGCGGCTCGTTCAGTCAGCGCGCCGTGCGTGCCCTGCGCGGCGAAGACCTCAAGGCCGTCCTGGAGGTCACCTACCCGGTGACTCAGTCGATCCTGCAGGCCAAGCACGACGCCGCCGAGGCCCGGCACAAGTACGCGATGCTCCAGGGCCCCGGCCGCGAGCTCTGGAGGGGCCGCAGCATCGAACATGTCGGCCCCGGCCAGTGGCGCACGGCGTTCCTCGACGGTGAGCCGATCCAGGCCACGGCCGAGGAGTGGGAGAAGCAGTTCATCGAGTTCTACGAGTCCAAAGAGGGCTTCGGTGTCACGGTCAACCCGGACTACGTGGCCCGTGTGGCCAGTGCGCTGGAGGACCCGGAGACCGGGCTCATCCGCAACCTCGAAGAGGACCCGTCGCTGCGCGGCACCGTGATGGACCGGATGGCCTACGGCGGTGGCTTCGAGGCGCTCGTGCAGGCGGCCAAGAACCGCGAGAGCGTCTACGACGGCGAGAAGAACGAGCAGTTCGCGTCTTCGGGGACCCTGAAGGCCCGGGCGGAGATGTCCCGGCAGCTCGATCAGCTGGGCTCCTTTGAAGCGCACAGCCATGACAACGCTGCGATCGTCGTCGACGACTCGGTGGTCAAGCGCGACGTGATTTCTCAGGACGCGGGGACCTCCCGCACCCGCGGCTCGCACCGCCGCTCGGCGCATGCCGTGGGCGTGGGCACGTCGCGCCCCGTCTACACGCCGAGCATCGAGATCGATCAGCCGCAGGGCAATGACGACGAGCACGGGATTGGGTACTGAGATGCCACAGTCCAAGGAATTGGGAACGGGCCGTGCGGGCCGTCGGCGCGCGACCAAGGAGCTTCCGGTGGACGAGGATCGGCAGCGGGCCGACGAGCCTCAGGGCACTGCGTACACCTACCGGGACTCGCCCTCGGACGAGCCGATCGACGCCGAGGTAATCGACAAGCGGGGATCGGAGGACGACGGCTCGCACGGCTGGCGCGAGCGGCTCCGGGACCGCGCCCGTGGGTTCTTCGGCGCGAAGACCCAGGCTCGGATGGCCGACCGCGAGCGCGTGCACTGGATCGACGTCGACCGGGCCGAGGACGAGGCCGAGGGCCTGGGCCAGCGCGAGCAGCTACTCAAGCTCCGGGCGGAGACGCGGCTGGCCGGCGAGAAGTACATGGCCTCGCTGCGGGACTCGAAGCTGCTGGTGCCCGGCTTCAACGACGAGGAGCGGACGCAGGAGCTCGGCGTCATGCACCACGTCTACATGCAGATGATGATGCAGTCGTGTCTCAAGCCGCTCGCGCGCGGGGTGAATGCCAACTCGGTCGTCCAGGCCGTCGGCATGGTGATGGCGATGCGGATGCTTGCCCCGGACTTCAAGAAAGAAATGGGCAGCTACCTCCGGCCCTTCAAGGGCAAGATCCAGGAGCGCATCGATATCCGGACCCGCGGTATGGTCGCCTCCGCTGAGAGCGACATCGCGCACCGGCAGAGGATCTTCAAGGACGTGCCGAGCAGCGCCCGGCGCGAGCGCCTCATCGGCAGCACGGATCCGCGTGACCACCTGACGAAGAAGTGGCGCAAGCGCTTCGACGCCATGCGACACCGTGAGCGCGGTCACCGGGAGATGTTCACTCCGGACTCGGCGGCCATGACCGAGGTCGCGCTCATGGAGAACGCCTTCTGGAAAATGCGTGAGCCGGGCGCGGACGCTGGCCTGATCCGCGACAGCTACCAGGCGATGCGCAAGCGGCTGCGCGAGCAGATGAGTGAAGACGGCCTGGAGCGTCAGGAGGTCGTCCACCGCGCGCGGATGATCATCGGCGAGCGGATGGAGTATGAGCCCGAGCTGCGCACGATGTTCAACGGCGTGGCCCACGGCCGGATCGTCAAGGCCCCTGCGCATGAGGAGCGGATCGCGGGCTCGGACCGGCTTCGCACGGTCTGGAGTGGTGAGTTCGACGACCAGCTGGGCCAGCGTCTGCCTGAGGACGGGATGTTCACGCTGCGCCGGCTCATGGACGCGGACGCCCACCAGGTCCATCTCGCCGAGACGATGAAGACCTCGATGCTCGACGCGCTGGGCCGCGGCGACCAAGAGGGCTACGGGGGCAACATGCTCGGCTACCTGGTCGGCTTCGCGGCACAGAGGCAGGGTCTGGACACCGGTGGGCTCCCCAACATGCTCCAGCACCGCCTGGACCAGTCCGAGGTGATGATCGCGAGTATGGACATCGACGGCCTGCCGCCCGAGGAGCAGCGGCGGGTCTACTCCAACGCCTACGTCGACGCGATGGAGGCAGTGAACGAGAAGTACCCAGATCTCGAAGCCGAGTTGAAGCGAAGCTTTGGGGAGAACTGGCAGCAGACGCTGCAGACGGCGGTCGACGATCCGGGTGCCTTCTTCGAGGAGCAGCGGCTCAAGCCGCGGTCGCGCCCTGCGGGCCCGTCGCCTGAGCGGGAGGCCGGCCCGCAGAACGAGAGCCCGAACGCTGAGACCGATTCTGAGGACTGCCAGCCCGCCTGAGGGCGATCCGAGAACACGAACAAGGAGCAGGAAGAAGGGCCATGAGCCAGGAACAGGATGAGGGGCAGCAGGTCAGGTTCGGATCGCGTTTCGCGCGGATGTTCGGCTACGTCACCCCGGAGGACAGGAGCCGATGGGAGCAGATGCGGGCCCAGAACAAGCCGAACGTCAGTGCGACCAAGCAAGGCACGAAAGCAGTGCTGGGCTCGTTGATGGAGTTCGGGGAGCGCAATATCGGCGCGAAGCTCGACGCCGCCCACCGTGTGGCGGCGCAGCAGCGGTTCGAGGAGTCCCACGACAAGGTCGTGAACCAGCGCCGCGATCCGAGCACGCGGAACATCATCGAGTCGGTCGACTACGAGCCCAAGGACAACCGGGAGGAGATCGACCGGGATCTGGAGCTCTAGCCGAATGGGTCACGACAAACTTAGATAGCGCCATTTGATAAGCCCACCCCTCCTTCCAGACTCACGACGGCCTCCGATAGACTGGTTTATAAGCGAAACCGCGGCATGAAGGACGACAGGACAGGGCGTGGGTATGGAGACGACGACGAATCCGCGTGTCAGTAAGCGCGAGTTCATCTCTCGGGTCGCGATGCGCAGCAAGTTGCCGGTCCGGGTGGTGAACAAGGTGTACGAGTCGTTGCTCGGCGAGCTCACGGGCGCGGTCAGCTGTGGGGAGACGGTCGTACTCACGAGCTTCGGTCGGTTCTACCGCCAGGATCACAAGGGCCACAAGGTGCGCTTCGGCAAGAGCGACATCGACGACTACGTGGTGCTGAAGTTCTCCGCGTCGAGCAGCTTCAACCGTCGATTGGGGGACAATGCGGATGAGATGTCACCGGAGACCTGCGGGATGATCAAGAACGCTATGGAGGATCGTGAGCTGCGAGCCGCGTCGTAAGCAACGAGGAGCCAGCAGAAAAAGAGAGCCCCCGCGAAGCACGAGCATCGCGGGGGCTCTTTTGTGGCGGGGCGAGCCCAGTTGAGAGGCTTAGTCGTCGTCGATCGCGAGGATCAGAATGAGCACAATGTGCCGGACGACGAGCACGCCCGCCGTGAGCGCGAGTGTCTGTTGCCGCCTGCGCTGACCGAGGTGCTCCAGCGGGAGCGGGCGACAGCGGACCGCCCTCCGGGGTGCGCTGGCGGGTCTGCTGCGCCGCACGTCGAGGCGCCCGACCGGCGGCCCTGAGCCTCGTTCGTCGACCTGAACAAGGTCTGCGTCCTGGACGCCGCATTTCTTCCGGGGCAGAACGATCAGACGATCATGGGGCGGCTGGCGAAGGACACGCCGAATCGGTCCCCACAGTGCGCGGGCAACCCGGCGGCCGTCACGCTGCCGAGAGCGCTCCCAGCTCCTGCAACAGCCAATCTAGGTCGATGATGGACTCGGGCGGGACCTGCTCATGCCGGCTCAGGTGGCGGGCAGCGGTATCGGCCAGCCGCTGCGCCCGCGTCAGCCCTCGGTGGATCCAGCGCACCTTCAGAGCCAGTAGCTCGGCGTCGCTGAACGGTGCGGTCAGAGCAGCGAGCAGGGTGCCGTACCGGGCGGGTCGGCCGGTCTCGATGTACCGGCGCAGGTGAACACTGGTGTCGCGCGAGTCGGTGTAGAACGCCTGCATGCTCTGCCCGGTCACCTGCCCGTAGGCATGGGCGGCCAGGACAGCCGCCAGCTCGCCGTCGACGATCTCCGGCTCCTGCGGAATGACCATTACTCGCGTAGTGGCCTCCTGCACACCCTCGCTGGAGGCAAGGACAAATGCCACTGCCGCACCGTCGTACTTCCGGGAGCGGCCCCAGTCTGTAACCCACCCCAGCTCACCGATGTCCGCCGCCGTCGGCAGCGCAGGGCGGGAGGCGACCCCCGTGGCAACCCGACGGATCGCATCTTCAAGCGAGACGAACGCCCGTGCAGGTGTACTCGCAGAGACCTTGCGGAACATGTCGCGCATCCCCTGCCGGTTCCTCACTTCAATCGAGGCGGAGCCCAGCCGGGCGAGGTACGGGGCCACGTACGGGCGCAGTGAGGCTGCCAGCGCCACCACGCTGCGCGCCTCGACAAGTGACCGAATCAGCGCAGCCACGCTGAACGGCGCAATGATGAACACCTGATCGTCCGGCTCGACGGCGGCCAGTGCGACGCACAGGGCGGCTACCGCGCACTCGTCGGCGCCCACGCCCTGCTCGCTGATCCGCATGGGTGTGCGGCCACCGCCCCCCGCGTGTCCCCAGTCGTTGCCGACCTTCGGTACCGCAGCCGCAGTACGACGACTCGCGGCGCGCCGCTCGATGCCGAACGCCACACCTTCAGCACCTGGCGGATCGTGACCCTGCCTCCCACTCCGTCGATATCTTTCAGCTGGCCGGCCCCGGGCGATGCTCCAGCCACCTGCTCCGTCTCGGCCGCAGCGTCGCCGAGCGCTGGCGACTTCGCCGCGGGCGCTCTTGAACACGGTCCCGAGTCGTACTGGGAATCGGCATCAGGGGCAACAGCCCCTGCCGCCGCCTCGTAGTCGTACATCGTCATCAACTCGCCCTCATCTAGTTGCCATTGCACCCATTCCACGAGAAGCCCTCAATGATGAACAGAGTCGTCGACTAAAGGTCACTCGAAGAGGAGGTCGGGCTCATCCACGGGCGGAGAGTCGAAGCTGTTGACCGAGCGCTCGGGGGATCGCGAGGGATCCGCGGTCGGTTCGCGCTGCGCGGCCAGATCGGCGAGGGTGACGCCCACGGGTCGGCCTAAAGCGCGTTGCAGAATGCCGTGAGTTTGCAGGTCAGGGCCCGCTTACGGCTGTGCTGATCACGCGGCCAGGGCGAGGTTGTGCATGTGCGCGACTGCCTGGACTGCGTGATGGAGGCCGTCGCCACGCTGTCGACAGTCACGAAGGATCTTGTAGTGCTTCATGCGGGCGAAGGCATGCTCGACCCGCGCACGAACCCGGCGATGCTCCGCGTTGTCGGCTTCCTCGCCGGCCAGCAGCGCCCGGCCGGGTCGTTTGCGGTGCGGGACGACCAGGCCGGTGTTGATGTAGGCGCCGTCGCCGAGCACCGTGACCCCCTCGCACTGCTCCGGCAGGCCGGAGTTGCGCCAGACATGAGCGTCGGCCTTGTTGCCCGGGGCCGGACGGGCGGTGGCCACGACCAGGCGTGTGTCGGCGTCAATGATGACCTGCACGTTTGCCGAGAACCGGTAGTTGCGGCTCGAGGCGCCGACCTTGCGGTCACGGACCGGGACCAGCGTGCCGTCCACGATCCACAACCGGTCCGCAGCATCGGCGGGGCGGGAGACCGGCCCGAGTGCGAGGAGCGGCCGCAGCCGCTGGATGACCCTGCACACCGTGGCCGCCGAGACCCCGAACAGCGGCGCGAGCTGACGCATGGTCAGGTTGGTCCGGTAGTAGACCGCCACCATCAGCACCCGATCGGCAAGCGGCAGACACCACGGTCGCCCGACACGCGGCCCGTCGCCACCACGCTCCCGCACCGCCTTCAACAATCCCTCGAACTGCTTCATCCGTAGCCCCGTGAACGTCTCCACCCACAACGGCTCAGCCCTCAACACCCCACGCATACAAGGGAAATGCCCAGATCACGGCATTCTGCAACGCGCTTTAAACGCTGGCCCGCAACTCGGTACACCTTGCTGTCCTGCCGAGCGGCAATCGCGACGATCTCGCGGCGGGTGATCCCGTCGGAGCGCCTTGGCCGGATGTCCCGGGAAACGATCCGCAAAGGGGGCTTCTCGTAGGGATCGGCTCCCACGTAGGTCGTGTCGCAGTCTGAGAGATCTGCGAAACGCGGGTTGTAGTCGAGCGGCTTCGTCGGATGGCGACGCCCGTTCAGCCGGTGCAGCATCACGATGGTCGCTTCCAGCAGGGCCTCCTCCTTCCCGTGCGGATGCTTGAGGGCTCGCTCGTTGAGCTGTTGGAGGTCGGCGCGAGCGCCAGGGCTCAGATGGACCCTGATGCGCAGGCTATGCCTCATCGTCGAGCACCTTGCGGATCATGGTCTGCGCAGGCCCTCCGAGCTCATCACCGAGTTCTTCGAGGGTCATGCCAGGATCGCCAGAAGCATCCGAGGCCTGGATACGACGAGAAAGCTCGGCCTGGAAGGCGTGCTTCTCGTGCACCTCAGCCGCATGGTCGTACTTCATGAGGCGCACGAGGGCGGCGAAGGGGATGACGGCCGCTTCGGGCTTGTTGTTGTCACCGAAGATCAGCGGAGCGATCTCGCCGCGGCGGTAGAGGATCAGCAGCGTGCGGAGGTCCTCGTACTTGAGCTGGTTCGCCGGGACGACGTTGACGGAGAACTTCGGGAGCTCGGTGTCGGGAGTGTGGTTGTCGTGAGCGTTACTGTTGTGAGTCATAGCCTCAGTCTAATCATTCTAGAATAGATCCCTATCGACTCACATACGACCGCGTTCACCGAGTCGCCAAGTGAATCGAATGGTGGATTACTCCGTCTCCCAGAGGCGGGACGGGCAAGACAAAGAGGAGTCCCGTACTCCAGCCCCGCACGGTGCGGAGCGGGGCACGGGCCTTGGTGGATGAACGGTCGCGACTTCAGAAGGGGACGCGCCGCTGACACGTGGTGGGGGTCAGGGGGTGGCGTGCCGGGTGATTGCGGCGCGGATCGCGGTGATCAGGCGGGCGGTGTCCTCGGCAAGGTCCGGGATCCCGGCGGGATAGAACGCGTCATCGGGGAGGTCACCGGAGTAGCCGTCGGGGTAGCAGACGGCGTGCCATCCGGCGTGCTCTGCGGGCGGGTAGGCGAGTTCGCTCTCGTGGGCGCCGCTGGCGGTCACCTGGATGACTGCCCCGCCTGTGCCGAAGGAGACCTCGACGTAGTCGCTGGCCCTGTCGCCGTCCTCGACGGCGGCCCATCCGGCGGCGTGCAGGGCGTTGAGCAGGTAGGCGCCCGCGGAGGATGCGGGGTCGGTAACGGTCATGATGTCTCCCTAGGAGCGGTTGGCGGTCCGGGAGGGCCGGGTGTCGCTGATGTCGGTGACCCAGCCAGTGAGGGAATAAGGGAGGCTAGGGCTGATCGTGTGGTTGGTTGGATTGGCCGGTACGTACAGGACCGTGGCGATGGTCGTGTGCCAAGCGTCGTTCCAGTCGCTGATGCAGACGGCGCAGGTGGCGCGGCGGGGGTCACGGACGGTGATGCCCGGAGTAGCGCAGCGGGTCTTGTCGTGTACGTGGTCAAAGCAGACGTCGCCAGGCTCCGGGATGACGCCATCGGGGTCGAGGTGGGCGGGCAGGTGGTAGGACTCGGTCGGCAGCGGCGGAGCAGCGCGGACGACGGCGGCGAGCTGTTCGAGGCGGTTGAGCAGGTCCTGCTGCGTGCCGTGCAGGGCAATGCCGTTGCTGCGGTTCCACAGGGCGACGGCCATTTCACCGTCACTGACAAGATCGCCGCCGATGCTGGTGCCGGGGTAGAGGAGATCAATGGGCTGGTCGCTGGCGACACACACGAATTCGAGACGGCTGGACATAGCAGATGTTCTCCTAACGAGCGGTCGGATATAGCCCCCGGACCGGTCCACGCCGGCGCTGGGCGGGCCGCGGGTCAGGGCTGGCAACGGGGCACCGCCCCCGCCACACGGTGATGGCGCGACGGACGATGGAATCGTCTGCGCACAAACGCGCAGGCAGATGACGGGCCCGGTAACAGCCGGGCGGTCGTGGGCGGCTACTGCTGGATCGCCGCCCAGTCGATTCGGGGTGCACCACCCGCGAGTTGGCCGAGCGCGGCAAGCACCGTGCTTGCCGCGGTGCAGGAGGCGAAGAGCCGTCGGCGTCATTGCCGGTCAGGTGCAGTTCCCGCCCGGCGACGACCCAGACTTGCAGGGCCTGGCTGCCGGGCTTGTGGGCGACGGTGTGGGTTGCGCGGATGCCGTGGGAGCCGGACAGGTCGCGGACGACTTTCGAGGGTGTGGCCGGTGAAGTAGGCGCTCCGGCCTATACGGCGACGCGCAGGGTCGTCCTGGACAGGGGGCTGGTGCTGCCGAGCGGGGTGTCCGGGTGGAGCAGGCTGGTTCCGCGGAGCCAGGCGGCCGGGTCGTAGTGGCGGGGACGGGTGAGGATCGCGGTCCGGATGCAGGCAGCGAGTTCAGCGTTGGGCATGCACGGCTTCCCTCTCACCGGGTGGGATGCGCCGACGCTGCCCCACGACGGGCGCGTGGATGATCTGGCCGTCCTGGATGATCCAGTCGAAGCGGTCGGCCAGTCTGTGCTCGTCGGAGGCGACGAGATCGGCGTCGAACAGTTCGTCAGGCACGGTGGGTTCAGACATCGGTGGGCTTTTCTCGGCTGGTAGCGGACCCCGGCAGCGCCGGGGCATCGAATGACGAGGTTTCGATGGAGGGCTCGGCGCCTGTCAGCCGGACAACCTCCAGGACGTGGGCCTCGATGTCGGCGCGGGCCTGGGCAACGACCTGCTCGCCGGCCTCCACGAGCGAGTCGACGGTGAACTGAGCGTTCATACCTGCGCCGGCGACGGCGCGCTCCAGTGCGTTGAGCGCTTCCTTGGTGGCCCTCACACCCTTCTTCTCGTGGATCGCCTCGTGCAGCGCCGCGGTGGCGGCTCTGACTTTGGCGTACATCCGGTCGGTGACCTCGCGGACCTCCCTCAGGTTTTCGGCCGTACGGGGCTGATGAGGGATCTCGGGCACGAAAGGGTCGTGCTCGGAACGCCGGATGGTCACCGGCACGCCGCTGCCGAGCCCCATGGAGGACACGAGCGAGCCCCACTGGGCGAGGCTCATCTCGATCTCCACGAGCTCTCGGCCCGGGTGTACCCAGTCGTGGCTGAGGTCGCGCTTGCGCGTGGCCTCGTGGACCGAGAGCGAGATGGTCTCGTTGTGGAGCAGGTCGGACTGGAACAGCGAACGACCTCCGCCGCTCCTCCGCGTCACGACCGCGACGCCGAAGGCGGGGTGGATCTCATCGCCCTGCGCTGCGTCAATCACTGGGTCCTGGACAGGACGGCGGCTCATGACTGCACCGCCTCGGTCGTCGGGCGGCTGCTCCGCCGTCGCGGACGGCCGAGCGCGCGGAAGCCGCGCACCAGGAAGCCGAAGACGCGGCTGCTGAGGCGCGTGGACTCCAGTAGGGAAAAGTGCTGCGTCTGGTAGGCCTGGGAGCAGGGGTTGGTCGGTTTGGTCATGGCAGGTGTACTGCGCTTTCTCTGACGTACGGGGGTGATGTTGCGGATATGGCTGCGGGCACAACGGCATGACGGAGCCGGGGCCTCCGTTGAGCGGAGACCCCGGCTTTGTCGTACAGGGGGCAGCTGACCAGCGCGCTGGGCTTCTTCTGCGCCGGGAGCGTGGCAAGGACGGCGTTGGCCACTTCCTCCGCGGGAGTGTTGACCGGCATCTCGGACTCGTACCCGTGGCCCCGTGAGAGGACCTGTACCTCCGCGCTGTCGGTGAGCGTGGTCGCCTCGATGGGATGAGAGCCGTCCGGGAGTCCGGCGTTCACCGTGGCAGGGTGGAACTGGCAGCGGCCGCACCATGCCCGCCAGCTCAGCGGCTGGGTACTCGTCGCCGCGCCGCCGGATTTCGACGAGGTGGACCGGACACCCGGTGCGGGAGAGGGGTGTCAACGGTCGTCCTCCAGGGGCTCCAGAACGTCGGCCGCCGTGATGTCACCCCGGATCAACAGGAGGGTGACAGCGTGGGCCCGGTCGTGCGCGCCGGTCTTCTTGTAGATGCGCTGCAGGTGGGTCTTGATCGTGTCCTCGGCGAGGAACAGGTCCGCGCCGACCTTCGCGTTGGACATGCCGCGCGCCACGCGGACGATGACCTGCTTCTCACGGCCGGTGAGCGGATGCGTCAACGAGGGCGGGAGCATCCCCCGGTCGCGCAGGTGGCCGATCCTGCCCCGGTGGAACGCCGCCTCCAGGTGGGGGACGACGGCGCGCAGGTAGGTGGCGACGACGGTGCGCTGCGACAGCCAGGCGGCCCGTGTCTTCTCTGTGGCGTCGGCCAGGTCGTGGGTCAGTTCCTCGCGCCAGGTCAGGGGGCGCGTCTCGGTGGGTTGAGCTGAGGACATGTCAGCGCTCCTTGCGCTTATGGATCTTCGAGAATTGCCGGCCGCGCGTGAGCATCAGGTCGGCCAGGGCTTGGGCCGCCTCGGGGCGGCAGTTGGGACACGGGCGCGTCGTCTGGTGGGTGACGGATTGGCTGTCCCGGGTACGGGGTCGGCCGTCGGCGCCCCGCTCGGGCTCCTGCTCGTCGGTGTCGATCCAGCCCGCCACGCACGGAGGCTCATGCGTGCACCTGCACTCGGCCCACGGGCACGGTGCCCGGCCAGCCGAAGTGGTGCTCTGCGGGCGGCGGGGCCGCTGGGGGCCGGGGCCGCGGGCGTAGTCGGGGACCTCGCTCACCACAGCACCTCGTCCACTCCGTGGTCGTTGACCGAGGTGCCGGGGTCGTCGACCGTGCGCGGCTGCCGCTCGAACGTCGGCGGCCCTTCCAGCTCCCACCGCGAGGTGCCGAGCGTCACGGGCTTGCCCGCCTCGGCGAGGGCCTTGAGGGCGCGGGTGATGCGAGGTTCGAAGCGCGCAACGCCTTCGGCTTCAGGAATCGAGCCAACCAGCGCCTGCGCTCACGCTGTGCGACCACTCGTCGCAGCCGACGGGAAGCGCACCCCACTAGTCGGTATCCGGCGGCGGGGCAGCGCGATGGCGGGTGCGGGTGCCGGTGCGTGGCCGGAGTCCGGGCGCGCCTCAGCCGGGGCTAGACAGGGGCCGAGGCCGGTTTCACGCCTCCTCGGCGTCCCAGGCCGTACGCGATGCGGAATGGCTCGGGCATGTCCCAGGACCCATCGGTCCTGGGGTGCACGACGCCAGCGGCAGTGAGCTCTTCGAGGAGGTCGTGGTAGCGGGCCAGGTGCCGCATGCCGCTGGGGTACGGGTCCGCCGCGCGGGAGCCGAGACGGCGAAGACGGTCTGGCAGGCACGCGTGGTCCCACTGGGCGATGAGCTGGTCGGAGTCGATCGGCAGCTGCTGCCCGGCCAGCGGAGCGAGTGCCGCCTGCACCCACGGCATGGCCTGCTCGACCTCTGCGGCGCGCGCACGCGCTCCCTCCGGCACGCCCCGGCGGATGTCCCGGTGGTGAAGGGCGCGCGGGTGGTCGGGGTGATCGTCCAGGGCGTGGCGCACGGCCTGCCTCAGTGCGATGAGGAACGGGCGCGGGCTGAGTCCGCCGACGCCGTCCTGGAGATACGTGAGCATGAACCGGTACGTGGAGCCCCTGCGGGCGGTCGCGCGCATGTACGGGTCCGCGATCACGGTGAAGAGGCGTTCCTGCGCGGCGGGATCGGAGGTCAGTTGCTCGGGGGCGCTGAAGCGACCGTCGGGGGTGAGCCTCCAGCCCGGGGTCAGAGAACGGAAGGCGGCGGCACCCTCACTGGGGTGGTTCGCCAGGAGCTGGAAGAGCAGCCCATAGAGGTGCGTTCCGGTCACCTGGCCCCAGTGGTCCGGCGTGCTCCAGTTCAAGTCGGCCGTACGCAGAGCACGTCGGGCCTCAGACGTGAGCGCCCACAGGGCCGCGTCGAGGGTGTCGGGGCGGAGGAAGACCTTCGCCCTCACGCGCGGCCCGAGGCGGGCCAGGTCGGCAGCGAGCTGGAGGACTCCGGAGGCGAGGCGATCCGTAGTGCGCTGATCGGGGTGGAGCCGGTCCAGGCTGTCGAAGACAACCAGATGAGTGCGGCCCTGCGAGTTCAGGTCGGTCACGGCCTGGCGCAGGGCGTCGGGGTTACGCAGCAGCCACTGCGCGCGGTCGCGCCAGCTGGGCAGGTGTGTGAGGTCGCAGACGCCCAGGGCGGTCAGGGCGACAGCGGTCCACACCGTCACGGGGCGGATTCCTTCGCCGAGCAGTGCCTCCAGCTCCGGCGCGGCCGGATAGCCGTCGCTGTCTCCTGTGGCTCCAGGGGCGGAGATCACTCGGGTATCCTCCAGCCGCGGCATCTTCAAGTCATGGGCGGCTGCCGCGCGGAGGTCAGGGTCGGTCAGGACCCGGGCCCACAACGTCTTGCCGACTCCGGGACCGCCGCGGACCACGCTGCTGTCGATGAACAGCGCGGGGCGGCAGCCGGGCGTGTAGAGCATGGAGGCCGGCAGTGTGGCGGCGTCGCGGGTCAGCGCTGTGGTGAGCGCGTCATGTATGAGCGTGCGCAACCGGCCGGGGGTGGGGAGCGTCATCACAGGGTCCTTCCAGTAGGGGCGTGCGGCAGGCGGGCGTGGTGGTCGACAGCGGGCGATCAGTCGAAATCCGTCTCGGACAGCCATTGGGAGCAGCCCTCCCGCAAGAACCAGCCGCACACGTTGGCGTCGTCAACCTGGGGTGCCGCATCCCGTGTCGGTCGCGGGTGCGTTGTGAAGTCAGTCGTAGTTGGTGGCGGGCGGGATCAGTACGCCTGTTTCGCCGCCTTGGTCGACCCATTCGACGGGGCCGGTCTGCTCCAGTTCCACAGCTGCGGCATACAGGTCGTCCGGGGTCACGTGGAGAGTGGTCATGGGCGCGGACATGCGTCTCCTGCAGGGGCGGTTGTCACTGGCATACCGGCGCCGGATTTCCCGTCCCTGGTGGCCCCGATTCCGGCGGATTCTCCGGCGCCGGATTTTCGGGCGCTGGTGGCTCGCCCTGAAGCTCCGGGTCATCCCACACCACCTGCTCGTGCCGGAAGGTGCCCTTGTCGGTGGGCTCCCTGGTCCGCTTCAGGTAGCCGAACTCCTCCAACGGCGGCCTGGGGGGTCTCGTATCCGGCCTCTTCGAGGTGGTGGTTGAGCTGGTTGACCAAGTGCTGCAGGTTATGGGTCGTGCGAGCGCTGTCAGTCCTCGCTCTCCTCTTCGCCGGCCTTGCCGATCTCCTCGGCGATGTACGCCGAGAGGAACTTGCTCGACAGCGGGTCGAAGCCGTACCGCTCTGACCAGCGCTTGAGGTACTCGACGGGCTCAGCGTTGCCGGGTTCGTCACGCACCTTGCCGATGGCCTCGGCGATCCACTTGAGGGTGTCCGTGCCGCGCCACTCCGGCTAGGTGCCCAGACCGAGCGCGATCGCGTCGACCACGTCGGTGTCAGTGAGGGGCGTGCTGGCCCCGCGGCTGTTCGCGCGGGAGAGCGGCTGCTCGTAGTCAGGGATGAACTCCATGGCGAGGAGCACGCTCTCGGGCAGCTTGTAGGCGTCCCAGATCGCTTGGGTCGCGTTCGTGGGGTTGTCGCCGTTGGAGGGCCCGCCGGAGATATAGAGCCTGTAGTCGGCGACCGTGAGGAATGTCGTCTCACGGGAGTCGAGGGCCTTTTCGAGGTTGTTGATGATGACGAGACCGGCACGCCGGGCGTACTCGATGAGCACTTCGCCGTTCTCGTCGACGAGGTTGGACTCGTCGTCCAGGTCCGGCAGCAGCTCCTCCAGTTCAGCCTCAGGCTCGTCGAAGGTGAAGAGCGAGGCTTCTGTGATCTCTTCGAGCAGCTGACGGCCTCGGTCGAAGTTCGGCAGCTCGGCGCTTTCGGCAGGGAAAGCGATGGTGGCGGTGAGCATGCTCGCGCCCATGATGATCTACTCCTTCGGTGGTGGGGGAAGCTGCGGGTCGGATCAGTCCTGGATCCAGCCGAGGACGTCATCGACGTCTTGGTCGCAGCTGGCCTCGATCGACTGGCGCAGGGTCGCGCCGGGGTTCTCGAGGTAGTGCAGCGCGGCGCTGTCGATGACGTTGACCGCGTCACGTACCTGCTCGTTCTCGGGCGCGAGATCGCCCACGTCGTTGGCGGCTCGGCTCACGGCGTCGCTGATGCCCTCCTGGAAGAAGGCCTTCGTGCTGGCTGAGCCGTCGAGGCCGTCGCTGAGGGACCATCCGGCGACCGCCCGCGCACCACCGCTCGCGCGGGCCTTGGGCCCGTCGGTGACCGCCGTGCCCTACCCCTCCTCCGGCGACCGCGGCTGGCTTACTGTCATGCGCGACGGACGTCGCTGGGACGAGGTACGCACGATCAGCTCCGTCGGTATCACCTGCTCGACCGTCTGCTCCGACTCCAGCCCCTCGATGGCGTCAATGAGGAGCTGGACCACCGCCGTGCCGATCCGGCGCGGCTTCAGGGAGAGCGTGGTGATGGGCGGCTCGGTGCCGGCGTACACCGGGGACTCGCTGCAGCACACCAGAAGCAGGTCGTCCGGTACGCGCAGACCGTAGCGCCGGGCGGCGGCGAGCAGGTCGGTGCCGTTCGGGTCGAACAGCCCGAAGACCGCGTCGGGCCGGTCGGGGCGGGCGAGCAACCGGTCGGCGGCTACGGCGCCCGCGCACGGGTCGTGCGCCGGGTAGGCCTCGTACACCGGGTCCTGGCCGACGCGCTCGCACCAGTGCAGATACGCGGTGGTCGACAGATGGGTGTACGTGTCCGTCGTGGTGCCCGTCAGCAGGCCGATCCGGCGGGCGCCCGCGTCGGCCAGATGGTCGAGGATGCCGAGCACGGCGGCCTCGTGGTCGTTGTCCACCCAGGCGGTGACCGGGAGCGAGCCGGCCGGACGGCCGTCGGAGACCACCGGCAGCCCCTGTCTGACCAGTTCGCTGACGACCGGGTCCTGGTCCGACGGATCGATGACGACCGTGCCGTCGAGGGCGACATTGGACCAGACGTCGTGGCGCGAGGTCGCGGGGAGGATCACCAGGGCGTAGCCGCGGGCGAGCGCGGCCGAGGTGGCGGCGCGGGCCATCTCGGCGAAGTACGCGAACTCGGTGAAGGTGAAAGGTTCATCCCCATAGGTCGTCACGGTCAGGCCGATGAGTCCCGACTTGCCGGTACGGAGTGTTCGGGCCGCGGCCGAGGGCCGGTAGCCCAGTCGGTCGGCGACCTCCCTGACATGGCGGCGGGTGGCGTCCGGGAGCCTGCCCTTGCCGTTCAGGGCGTCGGAGACGGTCGTGATGGAGACCCCGGCGGTGGCCGCCACGTCTCTGATGCCCGCCCGACCGGGGCGACTGCCTCGACGTGAGGTTTCCGCGCGGCTCACCTGGTGCCTCCCGGGGAGGTGTAGCGACCGGAAGTGTCGTGCTTCGCGTCGCAGTTCGGGCAGATGATCCAGGCCATGAGTTGCTCCTGATGTGTGTCGGGGTGGTCAGTACTTCTTGCGCCGGCGCGCGAGACGCCAGCGGTAGAGGGGGCTCGGCACGCGGTTGGACTTCCGCCGGTTGTGCTGGCGGCAGAGCAGTTGGCCGTTCCACAACTCAGTCGCCCCGCCGCGGCTCCAGGGGTGTATGTGATCGGCCTCGGTTCCCGGTGCCGGGCACCGGAACCAGAGGGGCGGTTTGTGCTCGCACCGGCCGTTGGCCTGGCGGATGAGTTGCTGCTTCTGGGGCCAGCTGAAGAGCCGGGTGGGATCACGCCAGCGCCGCTTACGGCCAACGCCGGCGGCGAGGCACAGGATGCCGAGCGCGGCAACGGCCAGGCAGGCGAGCACCACAGTCGGGGCAGGCAGCATGGCGCTCAGTGCAGGTCGTTGCTGAAGGAGATCAGCTCACGGGCTACGGCCAGGACGCCGGCCCAGCCGGCTGCTTCGCAGTCGTCGGTGAGCCGCCGGACTTCAGGGCCCCGCGAGAGGTACACGCTGCGGGCTCCACCGTGGACCTCGACCATGACGTAGGGCTCGTCGTTCTCGTTGGCGAGGACGGAGGTGTCCAGCCCAGGGACGAGTCCGGATTCACGCAGGGCCATCGCGACCAGCTGGACGGTGGTGTTGAAATTCTCCGAGTCACAGAACGGTGTGGTGCCGTCCTCGAAACCATCGGGATCGATCAGCGGAATGCCTGCGAGAGCTGCTCTCTTCAGGGCCCGGGTGATCTCCTCGTGGGGCTTACGGTGTTCTGCACTCATGTCGAGCTGGGAGACGATGCGACACTCGGGCATGGTCGAAGGTTGCTTTCTGCATTGGGAGGCGTACCGGACAGCGAACTGCCGAGGGGACCGGAGTGGCTCCTCAGCGGTTCGGATGGGACGTCCTCAGAAGTCGATGGAGTACTTCGGGGGACGGCGCAGGGTCACCGAGGCGGCGCTCAAGTCCTTCTTGTCGTCGGGCGACTTGTCGTCCTCGTCGCGGAGGTCGGTGAGGGTGAAGGCACCCGCCAGGAGCAGGTAGCCGTCCTCGGACGGGACGGCGTCGCGCATGCGGAACTGCAGCCCGGTAGCGGCGTCCCAGTCGTTGATGGTCTGCAAGCTGTCGCTGTCGAACAGATCGACACGACCGTCGAAGACGTCGGTGTTGCCGTCATCCCAGACGATGTGAGCCTCGACCCGCGAGCTTGCGTTCTCGCTGCGCTTGATGTTCAGGTCCCCGATCACCTCAGCGAACGACTCGCCCAGGCGCAGCTCGAAGGCGATCGCGCGCAGGTGGTCGAAGTTGATGTCGTACTTCCGGGAGAAGTCGACGATCTCGGCTACCTGCTTCTCGGCCACTCCGGGCACCTGGTCGCGCAGGTAGGTGGCAACCGTCTCGGGCTCGGGGTAGGCGAAGCGCATGTGGTAGTGGAAGCGTCCGGGGCGGTTGAGCATGTAGTCGTTGACGCGCTGCAGCTCGTTGACCGACAGAACGTAGAGGCGCTTCGTCGTGCTCAGCCCGTCGAACAGGCTCAGGAACTGGTTCTGCGACTCGTCGTCCTCGTTGGAGAAGATCTTCTCGAACTCGTCGAAGACGACGACGACTTCACCCAGCTCGTCGAGGAAGGCGGCCAGCCCTGGCGTGTCGTGCTGCACGAGCACGGTGGGCAGCTTGTGCTCCTCGCGCATCCGCTCGGCGAGCAGGCGGAGCATGAGGCTCTTACCCATGCCCTTGTCGCCGGAGAGGATGACGCCGAGCGAGCGGTCCATGGCCGAGTAGCCGGTGACGATCCGCTGCACCCGAGAGGCGTGGCTGCCGTAGACGGTCTCCTCGGCGGATGCCAGCGGCTCCGTCTGGCGCAGGCTGTAGCCGGTCATCTGAGAGAAGGCGAGCGTGTAGGTGGCCACGGGCAGATCAGCGAAGGTCTGCACGGAGTCCCCGTAGAGGCGGAACTCCCCGCCGGAGGCGACGATCGTGGATGCGGGCATGAAGACTTCTCGCTTTCGCGGGAGTATGTGGGTGGAGAAGGCGGCGGGGCAGCGACACTCAGCGGATCGGAAGCACGCCGCCGGTCGGCCGGTAGACGCCCTCGTTCTCAGTGAGCGCGGGCTTGGTGAGGGTGACGGTGTCGACATGCGGAGCGTTGGGACAAGCGCGGCCAGGTGCTGCTCGCGGGGACCAACTTTCGTGCTCTGTCGGGGTGGTGAAGCTGCTGCGCGCTGTGCGCGCGGTCGGTCTGCTCCACACGGGCGCTCAGGCGGACGGCAGTACGGCGGACGTCGGTGACGGCGTCGCGCAGGACCTCCTCCAGAGCCTGTCTCATGCTGTAGCCGTCGCGCGCGTTCGCGACGGCGCAGGCCGTGCCCGCATCGACGCCTTCCAGCGTCACCGTGCTGGTGAGACGGACGTCGTTAGCGGCGGGGGCGGGTTGTGCGTCAGCTCTCCGGGACGGTCTGCGGCACCGCGGGGTTGGCGCTGACGAACTGGAGGAACCAGTCGGGTACCTGGCCCAGCTCGGCGTGGTAGTGGGTCCAGATTTCCCGGACGGGGCGACGGTCCAGGCTCTCGTCTGGCAGGATCACGTGGCCCGTCACCTCGATGCTGTTCCAGCGGGGCGCGACAGCGCCGTCCTGGAACCAGCGGATACGCAGGCGGACGGGGCCGGACGCGGTGGTTGCCCTCGCCGTCCTCGATGGTGAAGTCCGGGCCGCACTGCCCCTGCCACACCTTCTCGTACGTCCGCAGCGGCGGCTTGGCCGCCCCCGCGTCGTCGTACTTGACTAGCTCGTCGTACCGCTCCGCACGCAGTGAGGGCGTGAACGACACGGGCGCGCAGGGGCTGTCGGCCGTCTGCTTCATGTCCGCTTCCTCTCCGTCACAAGGGGTGTCAGGATTTCTCGGGCTGGAGCGCTGCCATCTGTTGGGCACGGCGGCTTCTGGCCGTCATGCCGGACGGCTAACGCAGCCAGCGCAGCCGCTGCTCGGGCGACTCGCAGTGGTCGTGAAACCGGCGAACTCGTCAAAGTCGTCGCCTTGTGCGCCACGCGTGGTCATGGCGTGCCCCTTCGGGCTGCGTCATTCAGGAGTGTGAAGTGTGGAAGACCGTAGGGGCGGGTGTTCTCGACGAGCGAGACAGCCGCCCCTACGGCATGGGGTGGTGGCGGCGGTTGGTCAGACGGCCGCGGTGACCGCGGAGCGGTCGTCGGCGCTGCCGGGAGCAGCGCTGTCGTTGTCGTTGTCGTCCAGGAGATCCGGATCGATGCCGAGGGTGCGAGCGGCGCTCCTCTTGTCGCGCTCGGTCAGAGCCGTCACGATCTGCTCATAACTGCTTTGGATCGGCGGGTTCTTCACGGTGCCGTAGCCGAGTACGTACTGGCTCTTCATGGCACGGGTGAAGGCGACGTAGAACATCCGCTTGGCGTCTTGGGTCATCTTCGTGTCCTCCCTGTAGAGGACGACAGCGTTGTCGAATTCGAGACCCTTGGCACCGTGGATCGTCGAAACGACCAAGTCGGCCTTGGACTCGAGGTTCTTCCGCTTGCGCTCCTGGTTCTTCTGCTTGTTGATGTTCAGCTTCTGCTGGTTCCGCTGAATCTCGAAGGAGAGCAGGTTGTCGCGCAGCCGGTCGAAGAACGCCTCGTGCGTGAGCGTGCCCTGGTGGCAAAGCGCGACCCAGCCGTTTATGGCCGCACTGTTGTCGATCCACCACTCGGAGATCGTGCGCAGAATCGCCTTCTCCACGTTGGCGTTGGCAGCGTTCTTCGTCAGCTTGTCCATGTTGGCCTTGATCCCCTGGGAGACCACGAAGGCAGCGTTGGCCGGCGGTGCCTGCAGGACGTCGTTCCAGAAGCACTTGATGTACTTCGAGAAGATGTCCGTGGCGTAGACCCGATCGCTGACCAGAGAGGCGACGCGGCGGTCCGGGTAGCGCTGCTCGAGCACACCGTGGATCAAGGACACCTCGCGGCGCGAGTAGGCCAGGAAGGCCACCTGCTCGCCCCGGTCCAGGCACTTGTCCACGTAGTCAGGGATGACCGTGTTGCGCACGATCGCCGGCAGGTCCTGGGTAACGAACCCGGTGAGTCTGGCTACCTCGCGGTACTCCAGGATGACCTTCTCCTGGAACGAGTCGGCCGTGGGCATTGCGAGCGAGTTCGCCTGCAGCTGGATGTTGGCGAACTGGTTGGTCTCCAGTCCGCCGAGCACGACGTTCGCGAAGTCCAGGATCTCCTGGTTGCTCCGGTAGTTCGTCGTGAGCTTGAAGGTCGCGAAGACCCCCGAGCCCTCCAGCGTGTTGAGCGCGCGCGGGTTCGCTGAGCGGAACTCGTACAGGGTCTGGGACGCATCGCCGACGATGAACAGGGACTGAGCATGCTTGGTGATGTACTTCAGCACGTAGATGAACTCGAACACGCTGTTGTCCTGCACCTCGTCGATGATGAGGTACTTCGACTGCACGTGGGCCGGCTCGACCATGTCGTCGATCTTCTGGTAGCAGATGATGATCTGCAGCTCCAGCGACGTCTGTTCGATGCGGTCGAGCAGGGCGATCACTTCGTCGAAGTGGCTCTCAACGAAGGTGTTCAGGGCCGTGAACGCGCCGGTCCTGTTCTGGTCAACCTCCAGCAGGCGGTGGCGGAACGTCGCCGCGAACTGGCTGTTCGGGTAGAAGATGTCGATCGAGTTGATGATCGTGTCGATCGCCGAGACCTTGTGCCTCGGGTGGTTCATCGAGTAGATGTCGATGATCATCTTGGCGATCGTCATCGAGCCGACGTCCGGGTTCTTCTCCGTGATGTTGTCGGCAGCGGCGTTGGTGAACGAGAGCACCGTGATGTCCGAGGCGGGGACACCGCATGCTTCGAGGTACTTGATCCGTTCGAGGATCACGGTCGACTTGCCGGTGCCGGCTCCGGCCTGCGTCATCACCAACGGCTCGTGTGTGGTGAGCGCGTCGAGCTGCTGCTTTGACAGGTGGGGCGGCAAATTCGGAGGCGTGGCCGGCTGGGCAGGCACGATCAGCTGAGGCTTCATCTGCTCCAGATGGTCGAGCGTGTGGTTCATCAGCAGGCTGAGGTTCTGCTTCGACAGCTTCGTGGCGATCTGGTCGGAGAAGGCCGCATCCACCTGCTTGTGGATCTGGCGGTAGGCCTCCAGCGGAACGTTGTAGTTCTCCAGGTAGCGCAGCTGGACGGCGAGCATGTTCAGCTGCTGTTCCGTCGGGCCCGCGGGCATGTCCCGGATGTAGCGGCAGACCTCGTCGGCAATCGCCTCGGAGTCCCAGATCTGGGCCAGGCGCGTGATGCGCTCGTAGATCGAGTACTTGCGCATCCACTCATCGAACTCATCGTCGAGGTTGGAGGCCGCCAGACCGACGGATGTGAGCACGTCCTGGACGTAGTCACGGGCATTCTCCAGCGGGCTGGTGTCCCACTGCAGGAAGACGGCGGCGTCGTGATTGCCGTAGCCGACCGAGCGCGAGACGGTGGTCGCGCACTCCGGTTCGGGCAGCCCCTTCTTGAAGAAGTACAGCTCCATCCGGTACTGGATGACGAGGTCGCGTGTGGTCTTGCCGCCGGACTTGTCCTCGTAGAACACGAGGGCCTGCGGGGTCATGTCGAAGACGATGTCCCAGTCGTCGAATCGACTGGACGAGGCGTCGACAGCGAAGCGGTCGTCGGGGTGTGGACTCGGCAGGGTGAATGACCCGCCGGCGTTCAGGGCACGGCGCGTGATCGGCGCGAGTGGGATCGACGTCGTGGTGATGTCGTGCTGTGTCGAGCTCTGCTTGACCTCGATGTCGGTGGCCACGGCGTAGGCGGTGTTGGTGGCTGTGTTGATCGGCAGCAAGGACTCGTTGAGCAAGCCGATCTTCTTGCCGTTGCCGGTGAGCTTCGAGGAGAAGAACTTCGGGTCGACGGCCTTCTGAGCAACGGCATCGGCCGAGAGGTCGAGCTCATCAAGCAGGACAGGCATGTCGTTGCCTTTCTTCAGTGGATCGAGAGGCGGATTGAAAGAAAGCACGAATCAGGCCGCACGGCAATCCCAACTAGAGGTGAATAGTCAATCGAATGCTCGGAGGTGAGCGAAAAGCGACGGGGTTGGGTCATGGGCGCAGGTACGAACAGGGCGGGGCTCTCGTCAGCCGACGAGCCCCGCCCGTGTTCCTCTCAACCCACCCGTCAGGGGCCGTTAGGCCCCTGAGTCCGGGTACGGACACCGCGCGCTACCCAGGCGCGCGGTCGTTCATCAGCGGCAACTCACCTCACTTCGAGGGCGAGTCCGAGCGCTGGCCGGGACCATCGATGGCAGCATCGCGGCGTCGAGATCCGAGGGACCCATGTGGGTAGCTACACACGAGGCCGTTCATGGAGAAACATGCGACCGTCGCGACTGGTCGACGCCGAGGGGGCTTCGGCCAGCAGGTGTCCGTGGCCAGCATGCCGTAACCCTCGTGGTGGCGGCCGGTCCGGCATGCCTGGCACCGCGGCGGGCCGAGGGTGAGGGGCGCGGACCGGGTCGAGCGACCAGTGCCCGGAATCAGCTGGCGTCGTCGACGGGGTTGCCGGTGATGTCGACCGCGGGGCCGCGGGAGATCAGTTCGACCAGGTCGTGGGGCGACTTGGTGAAGACGAAGTAGCCCGAGTGCTCGCCGGCCGGCGGGACGGTGTGGAGCCGCAGGTAGTTGCCGGCGTGCAGGTACTCGACCCGGTAGATCAGGCGGTCGATGTCGAACAAGTTGATGCTGCACCCGGAGTGCAGCGTGCGGGCGGCGACGGGCCCGTGGTCGGCATCGACCGGCTTCGCCGTGCTGGGCGCCGGGAGGACGGTGTGCGTCAGCCGGATCTCCACCGCCCGGACCGTGACACCGGGAGCGGCGAGGGCCTGCACGTCAGCTACGTACGCGTCGGCCTCGTCGGGGCTGGATATCGCCGAGGAGACGATGCTGCCGTGCCACTGCCCGTCGTCCGTCCCCCATTGGATGGCGTACGACCGGTCGTCACGCAGGCGCTCCGGGAGACCAGCGGGGCGCAGAGGTTCGGGGAGCATGGTGGCCATGACTGTCCCCCTTTCTGAGCAATGAGGGCGTGGGGGCGAGGTACGTCGCTGGCGTGCTGCAGGAAGACGAGCGGCAGCAGATAGTCCTGATATGGGTGCGGGCCCAGAGGGCCACGCAGCACCTCGGCGGCGCCCAGCAGGTGCCTCTCGAGCTGAGAGAGACAGTGACATGACTGACGTCCTTTGCACTGCCCATGGGCGGTGGAATCAGTGGCGCCTGGGTGGGAGGCGGGGCGCCGAAGCCGTCTGGTGGGGAAAGGCGGTCCGGCCAGGTGCGGGCCGGCCCGAGCCGTCACTGGCCCGTGGCCGCCCGATCTGTGTGTCCATCACATTGGCGGTCACGGCCAACGCGGTACTCCCGAGAGGATTGTGGCGGGTACCCCGCCCGTCTGGGCGGGGGTTGGCGCAACACATCACGACCGCGAGTGTGTCACCGGTTGGACATCGCGTGCTCGCCTCGCGTCCCTGACGGGTCACGCAGTCGGCAGGTGGAGGGCGACGGTACCGCCGGACACGGCCCGGGCGATGAGTTCGACCAGCATCTGGCGAACCACCTGTGAGGCCGCTGTCTCGGGGTCTTGGCGCCCGGCGGCCGCGGCAAGCAGCACCGTCAGCGCCTCGGCCGCGGCGAAGGATTCCTCCGTCGCGCCAGGTGATGACGGACGAGCGGTGATCGCGTACACCAGGTGCCCCAGGAGACCGGAGAGCATGCGGCGGCGGATCTCGGTGAACCGGATGTCCTCCTCGGCCGCCCGCAGGTCGACCACCCGCAGGACCACCTCGTGCTCCCGCCAGTACGCGAAGAAGGCGTCCACCGTGCTCCCGGCCTCGTGACGACCGCCGTCCCACCCACTGCCGATCTCCGCGTAGATCAGTCCATCGCTTCCCTCCTGCGCCACGGGCCGGGCCAGTTCCAGGACGGCCGCGTCGACGTCTGCGAAGTACTGGTAGAAGGTCGCGGGCGAGGTACGCGCGCGACGGGCGACATCGATCACTCTCGTCGCGTGATAGCCGCGCTCGGCCAGCAACTCCTTGAGATAGCGCAGCAGTTGGCTGCGGGTCTTCAGACCGCGTGCCCCAATCGGGCGCCCTGCGGTGGTCCGGATCTCCTCGGTCATGTCACTTCCTGTCAAGTGGGGTGGCACCGGCTGGCCCCTTGGGGCCGGGCCAGCGGCGGCCGCTGTCTGATCCAGGCCCGGCCCCCCGACGCGGGAGCGTGTTCGGCCCCAGGATGCTGGTCAGGGCCCGGGCCAGCACCGCCGTGATGTCGTCGACGGACATGGCGCCGAGGGCTCCTGTTCCGGAACACCCGGGACAGGAGCCCTCGATGCGATGCGAACGGCTGCTCAGTCGTCCGACGGGGATACCGAGGCTGTGCCGCCAGTCTGGCCAGCGAGCAGGTAGTCCTCGATCCAGGCGCGAACAGCCTTGCGCGCCGGCCGCGCACCCTGGGAATCCACGTAGGTTGTCTCCTCGATGGCGCGCAGTTCGTCGTCAGGCATCGACGCGGGCAGTACCTGAGCCAGCCGCGGCTTGGCCGTGGCGATCCGTTCACGCTGCCGCTCGTAGTCGGCGGCCATGATCTGCCGGTAGGTCTGCCGGTCGATGGGGTTGAACCCCACGATCAGGGAGAACCGGCCCAGCAGCTCGGCGTCGAAGAACTGCCCCAGTGCCCTGTTGAGGCTCAGGTTCGAGATGGTCTTCGGGTTGTTGCCGAAGCCGATCATCTTGCCGTCGAGCGAATCACGGGCGGCGTTCGTTGTGCAGATGACCAGGGCCTTGGAGAAGTCCAGCACCTTGCCATGGGCATTGCGGATGTAGCCTTCGTCGAACGCCGAGAGGAACAGGCGCTGCACGGCCTTGTCGGCCTTCTCGAACTCGTCGAGCAGGATCACCCGGTGGGGGTTGGCCTCCAGCGTGTCGAACGGGAGCTCCTGGTTGGAGTCCGAGCCGACATAGCCAGGAGGTGAGCCGATGATCTTCGACGTCGACCACTCGCTGTGGAATTCGGTCATGTTGAGGATGATCGGCTCGGTGCCGGTCGTCTCCTCAGCGATGATCTTGACTGCCTCGGTCTTCCCCACCCCCGAGGCCCCGGCGAACAGCCACGTCGTGGGCGTCTTCGTCGGGAACAGGTCGAGCTCTTCGCGGGCCAGACGGTCCGTGAGCTTGGCGAGCACGTCGTCCTGACCCTGCAGGCGGCTGGTGAGCGTGGCGCTCAGCGCGGCGGCGTCGAGGTCCTTGCGCTGGGCGTTTCCGGTCATCAGGCGCTTGGCCACGTCGAGCACGCGGGTGTTCGTCAGCGGCACCTGCGGGATGGACCGCAAGGTCTGCGCGAGTGCCGTGTCGCCGGCGTTCTCTGCCTGGACGATGAGCTTCTTCTGCTCCAGGACCCGATCAGCCATCGCCCGGTCGAGCAGCGTGATGGCGTTGTCCGGACGGTGCTGGCCAGCCCGGGAGTTCGCATCGGCGATCTGCACCACCGAGGCCAGGACATCGTCAGAGACTCCGATCTGGTGACGGTAGTGCGCCACCAGGCCGGGACGGACCGTGGTCATCACGGCCAGCGTCTGTTCCACGCTCAGCTCGTCGACGATGAGCCGGGTGAAGCGGCGGGCGAAGGCCGGGTCCTCGTCGAAGGCCCGAGATTCCGTACTGGTGGTCGCGCCGATGACGGACATGTCGCCGCGGGCCAGGGCCGGCTTGAGGATCTGCGAGATCTTGCGGCCGACGGCGTCGCCGTGGCTGCCGGAGCCTCCGGTGATCTGGTGGATCTCGTCCATGAACAGGATGGCCTTGTTCTTGGGGTCCGAGGCGAACTCGACGATCGCCTTGACCTTCTCCTCCAGTGAACCGACGACGCCAGTCCCGGCGATGATGTTGGTGATGGGCAGCTCGTAGATCGTGTGGTCCTTGAGCTGATCGGGGATGAGGGTGTCGCCCAGCGCGATGCGCCGGGCGATGTCCTCGACGATCTTCGTCTTGCCGACGCCGGCGGAGCCGACCAGCAGAGTGTTGGGCTTGGTCTTGCTGATGATGACCGAGAGCACCTGCTCAATGAGCGAGTCCCGGAACATGGTCGGTCCGGCGTTCTTGAACTTCTCGTTGTAGTCGACGAGGAGTTCTTTGACGTCATCGTCGTTGCTGCCACCGGACGGCATTCCCATGGGCGGCAACGACGCTGGAGGTCGGCCACCGCCGGTGCCCTTGTCGTCGTCGGAGCCACCGGGCGTGAAGTTGCTGAGACCCATCGGGTCCTCCTTCGGTGCGGGTCGCTCGGCGTGATGGCGCGCTGGGTGGATGTGTCACGGGCTCCGAGCAGGGATAGGGATGGGTGAGAGAAGAAGCCAGGGGTCACCAAGAGCGGTGCCGGCCAGGGGAGTTGGTTGCACGGCACTGCTATTGGCGGTCCTTGGGGACAGCGGGGTCAGACGACCATGCCGAGGAGCCTCTGCCGGATGCTCGGATCGATGTGTCGCATCGAGTCGGCGTAGCGTTTTGCCAGGTCAACCATGTACGACCAGTCCATGGCGGAGCACGGTGCGTAGTACAGGTTCTTCGGGTGGTCCTGGCGCGTGGACGGCGGCAGCCAGTCGAAGTCGGTGACCATGAGCGAGAGCCTGCGCTGGCGCACGCGGCTGGCGTTGATGTACCGCCAGATCTGCGTGTACTCCGTTCCGCCGGACACCTTCGGGATCCTGCGGAACTCCTTCCAGATCTGAGCCGTCGACTTGTTTTCCGTGCGCAGCATCACCTCCTGGGACAGGAAGTGGCTGAACGAGTTGAAGTACAGGTTGATGTTGAGCTTCTTGGCGATCCGGATGAGCATCATGACCGCCTCCTGGTAGTTCTCCTCGGAGATCGAACCGGAGGTGTCGATGTAGATGTGCAGGTCGGGCATGTACTGCACCGAGGTGATCCGGCCGGGCTTGTTGAAGTCGTCCGGGTCCCTGCGGTTGGCCTTGAGGAAGGTCGCCTTCGTCGTGCGGAAAATGTTCTGTGACTTGTTGACCTTGCCCATCCGGCGCAGCACACGGGTGATGTCCTTGAGCAAGTCGAGCTTGCTCGGCGGCTGCTTGCGGAACGCCACCTGGGCGCTACGGCTGCCAGGCTGGCCCGGTTGCTGCGTGGCTCCCAGGGCGGCCGCCCGGGCGGCGGCCCGTGGCAGCGACGTCAGCTTGGACAGCGACGTGTTCGAGACGACCTTCACCGGCGAAGCCAGCGACTGGTTGATGAGGTTCCACTCCCCCGTGATCTTCGCCGCGGTAGCCCGGGCATGGGCCTCGACGTTGACCAGGACGAGGGAGCGCGGGCAGAACAACTCCCCGACCGTGAACGGCAGGACGCCGGTGTCCAGGGCGGTGTTCTGCTGGCTGGCCTGGGCCCGCTGCCGCTCGGCGTAGTTCATGAGCATGTGCACGAGCACGCGCGCGAAGGAGTGCTCATCGTTGGCGTCAGCGTCGTCCTTACGCACCAGCAGCGACTCGGTGAGCCCCTTCAGGGACAGGGTCGTGAAGTCGTTGAGCAGCTTGGTGGTGGCCGGCGGCAACGCACTGGCCATCGTCTGTGTCTGCTGGGACAGCCAGATCTTGAAGTCGTCGAAGGCCGCGGAGGACTGGAACCAGAACCCGAGGGTGTCGGGGTGGAAGGTGTAGGCGATCGAGGCGAAGAAGGCACTCTCGTTGCGGGTACCCGCCAGCAGAGCCTTCGCGGCCGGGAGGACATCAGCCTGTGCGGTGTAGAGCACCCGCGGGGAAGGCGCGGGCATCTTGTTCTGCTGTCCGGCCTGGACGGCGAAGAGTTCGGCGACCGGCAGCGGTGTGCCCTGGTCGAAGTTGATCAGGGTCTGCCCGAGCAGCTCCTTGACGGCCTGCTCGCTGGCCGCGTTCAGCGTGTCGCCGAGGCAGCTCAGGATCAGGTCCGGGATGCCCCCCGTCAGATCAGTACCCTGAGCGTCGGTGATGGTCGTCGGGGCGCTGGGATTCAACGGCTCCAGGAGCGGGTCGATGAGGGTCTGCTGGATCGCCGGCATCGGGTCGTAATCACCGGTGCACGAGATGGTGTGCAATGCGTCGAGTACGGCCGGCTTCTGGTTCGTGACGGTGATCGTCATGGGTCGTGGTCTCCTTCTGAGGACGAGACAGCGGCAGAGCGCCGCCGGCGGTGGGGAGTTGCAGCAAGGACGGCAGCCCGCAGCAGTCCCCACCACCAGTGAGCGAGCGATCAGAGGAAGGCCGAGAGGACCGGCTTGGCCTGGTTGACGATCGGAGCGTCGATCTCCATGAAGGCCTCCAGGTTCTGGCGGTCGATCTGCTGGCTGGTCACCATCTCGATGAGCGTGCGGGTGTGCTCCGGCTCGATCTGGGTGATGGCCTGGGCCAGCTGCTCGATGAGGCGCGCGTTGTCCTTGCTCTCCTTGAGCGCGTACAGCAGCGACCCGGACTTCTCGTTGTCGGTCAGCGTCGTGATGACCGCGGCCATGTCGGTCATGGTCGCTGCGGCTTTCAGGCTCTGGTAGCAGTTCGGCTTCGGGACGTTCACCCGGTTCTGCTGCACGCCGCCGGCGTTGTTCGCCAGGTCCTGGGAGATGGTGGCCACGAGCTGCGTGGTGAACATGGTGTCCCCGACGTAGGCCTCGATGGCCTCGTTCAGCAGCGAGGTCTCGCGGTCCCCGATCTGGATCGGGGTGGCCAGGTACTGCGCCAGCTGCTGCGGGTCGGTCGCGTTGAGCCACTTCGACAGGTTGTCGATGGTGCGCGGCGTGGTGAGCTGGTTCATCTCCTCACCGCCGTCGAACAGATCGGCCATCGTGACGTTGCCGTTGTCGTCGTCGTCCTGGCCATCAACGACGATGGCCTCGGGCGTCGACTTCTGGAAGATGAGCCCCGGGTATTGCGTGAGCACCGTCTTCACCCAGGGGTTCATGTTGTCGCCGAGCACGGACATGAGGGTGGCGGCGTCGGGCTCGACGTGAAAGATCGCGAAGCGGGACAAGCTCGCCTCGTCGAGTGAGGTGACGTTGCCCCTGTCGTTGCCGGCCACGACGATGCGGACGTTCTTGGGCAGCTCGACATGCCCCATGCGGCGCAGCGTGACCAGGGTCAGGGCGCCGGAGGTGACGTCAGAGGTGGTGCGGTTGATCTCGTCGAGGAAGAGGATCGGCCACTCACGCGGGTTCTTCTCGGCGTAGTCGATGCACTCCTGGATCACCTGGTGCGGGTAGAAGACCTGCTTGTAGCTCTGGCTGCCGTCGTCCTTGGTGTACAGCACCAGACGCGCACCGGTGAGGTCGGCCTTGTCGGCGAGCTGGTTACACGGCAGCGTGAAAGCCTGCGTGCCCATGGAGTAGGCCAGGTCCTCGACGAAGCTGGACTTGCCGATGCCGGGTTCGCCCATGAGAGCAGGCGTCGCGCCGACCTCAAGGGACTGCTTGATGAGGGTCGTCAGGGTGTCGTTGAACTTCATGTCGATGTCTTTTCTGTGGGCGGGCGAGGAAGAGAGAGAAAGAGAAGAGATGTCGGAGGACGGCGCTGTTGCTCTCGGCGTCACCGAGGCTGCATAGGCCGTGAACGGTCCTGTGGCGCGGGCCGCGACCTCGGAGCCCGGCGGAGCCCTGCACTCCCGCCATTGGTGGCGATGGAGCCCCGCTGCACATCGCCACCCGATCGCGCTCCGCGCGATCCAGCACTGTCCACCACCCGTGCTCGACCCCGCCGTAACACCCCGTCACCCACCCCGCCCGCTGCCGGAGGCAGCAGATGAACCAGGCGCAGGATCAGCCGCAGGAACAGGCACACAGCGTCAGTCAGTTGGTCGACGAGGAACGGGCCTCGCGGTCGGCCACGAGCGCAGCCGCGCGGTCAAGGAGGAAGGGCCGGCCGTTGCGCCGCTCGCTGTGCTTGGGGCGCGCAGGGATGATGTCCAGCGCTGCCTTGTAGAGCAGCCATGCGGTGTCGCCAGTCGAGTACTTGACGCCGAGGGCGCTGTAGGCGCGCAGTTGCGTCCGCATCCAGCCGTAGAGCGAGGCGAGAACCGAGAACTCCCAGCGGGACATGTCGTGGTTGAAGTCGCCGGGATCCCGGAGCTGATGGTGTGCACTGGCCAGGGTCTGCTCGACGATCGTCTGCGAGTACGGGATGTCGGGCATGTCCTCAGCGGTATCGACAGCTGATACTGAAGCACCGGAGCTCTCGCTGGCGTTCACGGCCAGCTGCGCGTAGAGGTCCTCGATGGAGGTGAAGGCCGGCGCGCTAGTTGCTGCGTTGACACTAGCGACGATGCGATCGGGCACCGGCCGGCGGGTGAAGGTCGACCAGTGGTCCAGGAGCAGCTCGTACCAGCCGTGTTCCTCACGCAGGACGCGCTTGCCGGCGGCCACGGGGAAGTCGTGGAAGTTCTTCGGCAGCGGCATGACGAGATGGAAGCCCTGGCCAGACATCGACTGCTCCGAGTAGAAGATGCCCGGCAGCCGCAGCAGGTCTGTGGCCACACCTGGCGGGCAGTGGGCCTCGATGTCGAGGACGAGCAGCCCATCAGTCTGGGCTTGAAGGTAGAACGCGGTGTTCGCGGCGTTCGGTATCGCCGCGGTGAGTTCGTCGAGGGTGAGCAAGCAGGTCTCGTCCAGGGCGAAGGCTCCGCGTAGTGGGCCGGCGTGCTTGCAGCTGGACGTGCAGCCAGCGAGCAGGTGCCGTACGTCGATCGGGGCCTTGCGCTTCGGCGGCTTGGTGGGATCGTCGGGGGGCTCTTCCCCGATCTGTCCGGAGATGGTCCACCGACAGGCACTGGCGAGAGTGCGGATCGCGGGGTTGCCGTAGAACTGCGGGAACCAGGCATGGGGGTCGGCTGGAGTCATCGTGGGACGCACGCTTTCGATCGGAGGCGTCAGGAGGGGAAGCGAAAGACAGGACCCCCGTACTGCACGGATGCAAGTACGGGGGTCTCATCGATGGTCAGCGGGGATCAGCCCTGGTAGGTGATCCCCGCATGCTGGGCCGGGCCGGAGCCGTTCCAGGGGGCGGTGGCCACGGGCGAGCCCACGGCCGAACCGGCATCCTTGAGGGAGGCGTTCTCGGCCTCAAGACGCGCGAGCTTCTCCTCCAGGGTCTCCTGCGGGGCAGGAGCCGCGGCCGGAACAGCAACCGGAGCAGCAGCAGCGACGGGCGCAGCCACGGCGGTCGCCGGGGCCTGAACCGGAGCCTGCGCGGCCACGGCCACAGGTGCGGACACCGGCTGCGGGGCCGGGAAGGACAGGCCGTCCTCCACCTCGGTCGCCACCGGGACAGCGGCGGCAGGGGCAGCACTGGCAGGAGTGGCCTGAACGGGGCGCGGCGTGCCGTTGAGCACGATGCCACGCGCAGCCAGCTCAGCCTGGTCGATGCCGCCGGCAGTGTAGTAGCGCGGCGTCTCATGGACGATCACCTGTTCGAGGGCCAGGCCGCGGTTGTTGAAGTCCTTCGGCTTGTAGGTGCGCAGCACGAGCGTGACATCGAGGCCCTGCGCGAGCTCCTGGCCGGACTCGTCCTGGTCGTAGGTGCCGTCGCCCTTCGGAGAGGGGATCGCGATGACCGGCAGGGTGCTGCCCTTGGAGTCGATGGAGTAGTTGGGTCCGGTTTCGGGCCGCTTCGGGGAGTCGTAGCGGCGCTCGGAGACGAACTGCTCTTCGAGGGTGGGGTTGTTCGGATCGGCGAACTGGACCTCGGCGTGAATGATCGTCGCGGTGGTGTGCGGCTTGCCGACGGGGCTCATGCCGTTCTTCGTCTTGCGCTGATCGCTGGCAACGAGCTCCGCGCCCTGGATGAGGCGGGCGAGCACGGCGAAGCCGAGCTTCCCGCGGATGAAGACGTTCTTGCCCTCGGTGATCTGGCTGGCGGAGATGGAGTAGTTGGCCATGGTGATGCGGTTCCTTCGTTCGGTCTGGCGGTCGGCGACTCAGGGGTCCATTGGGGAGCTATCAGACAGGGTTTTGACTGCCATCCAGTCTCCTATCGTATCAACTTCTGTTCGACTATGAGTAGAATGTCATTGTTAGGTATGAATGGTTGTGCGTGCTATTCACAGAGGAGTCGAAACAGGGATGACGGCTACGGTTCAGAGGCCAGCGGGGACGGCGTTGAAGCCGTCGGCACAGATGAGAGCGGCTGCCGGGAGTCACGCCGGCCCGATGGGCTTCGGCAACGGACCCGTCATCGCCGCCAGCGTTATGGTGGGCGGAGCGGCGCTCTTCGCCGGATGGGGCCTGACGCAGCTCGCGACGTCCGACGGCGGCTTCATTCAGGCACTGCGGGGCAATCACAGCCCGGCCGAGGCACCGGTGAATCCCGGCGAGACGAACGCCGGAGACAGCAGCGCCCAGCAGCCGAGCGAGGGCGGTACGCAGAAGCAGGACGAGAACGGGGCAAGTCAGGATCCGACGCCGGGTCGCGGCGACGAGGACAAGCCCAACGGATCGGATGCACCGGCCGAGGCGAAGCCCGCGCCAACGGCGAAGCCATACACCATCAAGCCAGGCGATACGCTCACCGCGATCTCGGGGACGACGAGGGTGCCGATCGGCATCCTGGTTGAGACGAACAAGATCCAGAATCCGGATCTCATCTACGCGGGGGCTTCGCTGCTCATCCCGCCGGTGTGGCGACCCGGCAGGGCGGCACTGCCCCGCACCGAGCCTGATTCGATGCCCTGACCGCCACGAGGCGGTCAGGGCATCGGCGTGTTCTCAGACGGAGGACTCTGCCTCCCGCTGGCCTGAAGGTCCATCAGTCGCGGGTGCGCAGCTGGTGCAGCTACTCGACCTCATCGCTCATGGACGGGGGGCATCCGGCGTGTAAAGGCGTCACACTCGGCCTGGGCGCCGTCGAGCAGGACGAACTCGGGGTCTGCCCCACGCAGGGCACGCAGCAGACCGGGCGCCCGCGCGGCCAGGAGATCGATGCCCGCGCCGGCTTGGGCAGCTGCACCAGAGCGACCACGGCACGCAAGTGCTGCAGGATGAGAGCCCACAAGGCTCCCGTACCTATGGTTGAGACTTCGAGCACCTCCCTCATGAGCCTGCCAGATCGTGGTCTCGCCGCATTCGGCGCGGTGGCCGCTGGCGCGGTTGCTCTGGAACTTGACCGTGAGGCCTTCCATGCTTAGCGGTTTGCTCATGGTTGCTGCTCCTGGAAGTCGAAGGCGCCGAAGACGACCTGCGTGGCCTCGTACGGCTCACCGCGAGGCGTCACCCGGGACCGGCGTAAGCCGGCCCACGGCATGTCTTCCCGTAAAGCACTCGGCCCGGGTTCGACACCCGGATCAGCTGCGCTGATCCCCTCCCCTATTGCGAAATGCAGCACTGTAACCAGCGTCAGAGATCAGAAAGCCCCATCGGCCAGACTGCTGAGGGGGTCGTCTGAGTACGAGGTCTGGTCTCTCACGCCGCATCAGTGTCATCGGACTCACCCCGGCCAAACAGGAATCCGCGGACGTCACCGTTCTTCATCATGTCCTGCAGGTGCGCCAGGAACACTGCGCGCTGTGTGGCTCGGCGATCTGCCAAGGAGTCGTACTCGCGCAATACCTTCAAGTCGACGACCCAGCCGTTCTCGCGAGAGATGGCCTGGTCAAGCTGAGATCCCGGCACGACGTCCATGCCGGTGAAGGCATGGTCGAACTCGGGCGCGATGTCGAGGTGTTGATCCGGCTCATCGATGTAGAGCGTGTCAACGCCGACCTGCTGGCCGGCCTTGTCGAACGCCACGAGGAACACACGGTCGGGCCTGGTGGTGTTGTCGACGTGGACCGCTGCAATGTTCGTGTCACCGATGAAGCTCGTCTGCTCGAACCGCTCGTACACGCGGGCACGAGCGTCATGGCACCACATGATGCGCCGGGCTTCATTGAAGCCTTTGAACTCGTCAGAGTTGGCCGCTTCAGTGTGGGGGTGGATCATCGGTGCGCTCCTTCATATGCGAGATCCGGGAGGTTTGCGATGCCAGGGGGCGCATTGGCTACGACACACGCCTCGAAGCAGCGAACCTCAACCGTCATGCACCGTCGTACTCGGCTGTTGCCGTGCCTGAGTTCGGAAGATCGGGTCTGGCTGGGCTTGCACGGGACGCTATGCCGATGCCGAATGCGCACCGTGCGCGCATGAACAAACCGACCGGCATGCCTATGGGTCGTGCACCACATCGACTAAATACGGCCCTGAGGTGCGCGCGCCGTAGCGACTTCTTGCCGGGACTGCACATTGGTCGAGCCAATGGCGGGAGTCACCTCTTGCCGCTTCAGCCCGTTCGTAGCAGACACCGTGCATGTAAAAGCCGACCATCGAGACTTGGATGTGTTGTTTTGGCTTGAACCTGCCCGAGGTTGGCTACAGGAGCAAACACCAAGCATGTTCTTGTGACTGGACTCAACCATGCATGCCCGGGGCGGTCAACGGCGGCATGGTGCGCGGACCGGCGGTCCGGCTAACGTGGATGATCATCCACACAGGCGAGACGATTGTGACCTGAAAGCCCGGTGGACCGAGATCACGGCCCAGGACACCAAGCCCGACGTCGTGGAATCCGAGTGGATCTGCAAGATGGTCGAACACGGCCCGGTCTGGCTCTCGTTCGAGCCGCCGGCCGAGATCCGGGTGTTCCCTGCTCATTGCGAGGAGCGCAGCGTAGTCGTCAGCGTTCTCAGGGGGGCAGAGGGTGAAGACGCTGCACGTTCCTGGGTGTCCAGCGCCGGACGTGCAGCGGAACGGGATCGGGCGGCTATGGCCCTTGCGGCAGACATGGGGGACTCATGGTGTACGCCTATGTCAGCACGGCACGAAGCCCGTTGGTGAGCAGGGCCACGGCCGCAGACAACTCACGGGGCGTGGTCAGCGCGCCTAGCTGAGCGACTGCAGCCGAACTGCTCTGCCCAGCAGCGGCATTGAGTGCCGCTTGAACGGTATGGCGGACGGTTTCCGTGACGCGCATCTGGACTTCGGTGTCCTCCAAGTCGGCAGCTGTGACCTGCCCGCGTCCCATGAGGCGGTTGGTCTTGGAAGCGACATCGAGGGTGGTGAGCGCGTCGTCGTCCGCCGCGGGGGCGAGAGCGGAGAGGTTCGCGCCGCCGAAGGCAGTACGGAGACGTGACGGGCACTGGGTGTGAAGGTTCATGGCGAGCTCGGCGGCGAGGCCACGGACGGCTACCAGACCGTAGGCGTTGGCCAGTTGCATCATGAGTCCGAGCGCTGCGTGAAGATCCCTCTGTCTGAGGGCTATCAGGTAGGCGTCAGTGACGGTTCGTATGAGACTTTCGGGAATCGCTGTGCCGGACACGGCGTTTTCCCCGTTCGCGCGTTCGAGTGGCTGCGCGCCGGCGAACTCGCTGGTGATGAGGTTGTCCCAGTCGTGATCAGTCATGAGAGCGCTGCTCCTTGAGCTTGTTGGGTATGGCAGCTGGCTGTAATCAGCAACGAAACTGCCGGTGGAGCTGGGCTGGTTGTGCAAGCACGGCCCCACCGGCAGTTGGGTGCTTCTTTCGCTCCTGAGCCGGCCCAACGCTTGCGCTGTCCTGCCTGAAGTTGCCCTCTTCAAGCATCTGCTCCAGCGCGTTCTTCCAGTGGTCAACCTGGTACTGCGTGATCTTCTGCTTGCGGGCCATGCGTGAGTCCCTCCTCGAAGGGCGTGATGTGGGTTGATGCTGTGCGGCAGGACCTGGCCCAGCACGAGCACGTCGTCGATGACATGGGTCCTCCTCAGGTGGCCAGCGGTTACTTGCTCTCCCCCGCACCCTGAAGGCACGCCGGAACTCGGAGGGTCCTCACCTTTTTCTGCGTGGGCCAGGGCGTCGAGGTACTCCTCCAGCTCCCGCTGGGACATGTTGTGGGGTCCGTCGAGTCAGCCATCGGAGTCTCCCTCGATGGCGCTGCGCTTGCGGGCCGAGCGCCGACGGATGCTGGCGGCGAGGCGGTCGTACTCTCGACGTGCGTCGCTCGCCCGGACACGGTGATACTCAGCCTGTCGGTTGTGGTCCCCGATCGACTTCTCAAGTCGGCTGAGCTCGCGGCGGAGGCTGTGCTCTTTGTCGCCCCAGTAGATCTCACGCACGGCGGCCGTCAGTTCCGATTGGTGCATCATCAGCCATGTGGTGGGGATCTGGGCCTGCGCCTGGGACAGCCCGCGCTCAAGTCGGAGGGTGATTTTGCCGTCGCCCGTCATGGACGGTCGTGCGAACGCGACGCTCGGTGAGCCGAGGAACGGCCTGAGTATCTGAGGTACTGTCTCCGCGGGGAACTTCGCGAGCACGCGCGAGATGAGTCCGGCGATCTCCTGGAGGTCGGCGTACATCTGGATCGCGGCGTCGACGGTCTCTGTGGTCTTGTGCTTCATCACTTCTGGTCCTTGAAGATCGGGTCCCGCTCGGGGAGCCGGGACAGGGCCTCCGTCCTGGCCGGATTTGCCTCCGCTCATGACGTAGAGGAAGCCGCTGCCCTTGGCGCAGAGGACGGAGGCGCACTGTTCCTTTGTGTCCATGACCAGACGCATTGTCAGGGCGCGCTAATGAGAGGCCGTCAGGGGTCTGGTTGGAGGTCGATGCGCGTCCCGGCTGGTGCATTGACGGGTCTCATCGGTGTCTTGCTGGGGGCTTCGGCGATCAGCGTCGTTGTCGCGTCCGGCTGGTGGCAGCAGAACGTCCCCTCAGGGACACCGCCGGAACCCGGGGATGCCCCTGAGGGGAGACGAGGTGCCCGTGGGGACGTAGCGTGGAACGGGCGGCAGAGCCGACCCTGCGTCGTTCAGGCGTCGAGTAGCGCGCAGACGGGGCACTCAGGTGCCCCGGACGGCGCGTTGCGCTGCACGGTGTAGCCGCACAGGCAACCGTGGTACGTGCCGTCGCTCACGTGCATGTAGGCGTCTTCGCGCCCTCGGATCTGGTTGCGGGCATCGGTGATCTCACCGGGCTCGGTGAAGGTGATGCTGGTGACGCCCATCGGGGCGAGGCTGTCCGCGATGGAATTCTTGAGTGCCGCCACATCTGGATCGTCGTCATCGACGACCAGCCCGGTGAACCTGGCGTTCTGATCTGCCGGGTTCGGCTTGGAGCCCTTACGAGGCCTTCCACCGGTGAAGTCCTGCATTGTGCTGTCACTCCTCTGTTGTGTGCTGGCACGCTCAGTACTCTGTGGTGCCTGTCGCGGGCGCAGGAATGCAGAAGCCCTGGGCAACACGGATCCCCCAGGGCTTCTCGGCATCTCATGCCGTCGTCCGGGGCGGCTGTGCCGCCCGCTCCGTCGCACCCGAGGTGGGGATCCGTACAGAGCGCCGGGCCGTCGTCGGATGGGTGTGGGTTAGACCCGCTCGGAAGCCCAGAGGTCGTTGAGGTCCTCGCGGATCTCTTCCTCCAGGGCGGCGAGAAGCGCCTGCTCGGCGTTGGAGTCCCCGGAGACGGCCTCGATGAGGTCGTCCTGGACCTGCTGCTTGCCAGCGAGCACCGAGGGCATCCGTTCGTCCTGTGTGCCCTTGGCGATGAGCCGGTGGATGGTCACCGGCTTTGTCTGGCCCGTGCGGAAGAGCCGGCCGTTGGTCTGCAGGTAGTGCTCGAGCGAGAACGGCAGCGTGTACCAGATCATCGTCGAGCCGCCGTGCTGCAGGTTCAGGCCGTGCCCCGCGGCGGCAGGGTGGAGCAGCATCACCGGGATCTGCTTGGCATTCCACCGGCGGACCATGTCGCGCGAGCCATCGAAGGCCTGCGCGTCGATGCCGGCCTTCCGGAGCCGCGTGAGTAGCTGCTCCTTGTCGGACTTGAAGTGATAGGCGATGAGCACGGGCTCGCCGCCGTTGTTCCGCACCAGGTACTCGGTCATCTCGATCTTCTTGTCGTGGATGACCTCGTACCGGCCCTTCGTGGTCGGGTCGTCAGGATCCGCGGTGTAGAGCGTGCCAGAGGCGAACTGCATCAGCTTGCTTGTCAGCACCGCCTGATTCGCGGCAACGATTGATTCGACGCTCTGCGTCAGCTTCCCGTCGTCGTCGGTGTAGCTCTGCACGATGTCCAGGACCAGGTCGCGCTTGAAGTCCTTGTAGGCCTGGAGCAGGTCCGGCGGGAGCGTGACATTGACGTCCTGGATACTGAGCGCCGGGAGCTGCAGGCTCGTGTTCTGAGCGCTCATCACCAGATGCGAGATGGCCTGATGGATCTCAGCCTCGGCGTTTGCCGTGGGGATCCACTTCGCCGGCGTCGTCGTACCGGGCACCATCTTCGGCGTGAACCAGCGGTTGCGGAACGCGGTGATGTTCTGTCCCAGCGTCTGGCCCTGGTCGAGCAGGTAGACCTGGCTCCACAAGTCGTGAAGACCGTTAGGGCTGGGCGTTCCCGTCAGCTCGATGAGCCGGGTCATGGCCGGCCGCACTGTCGCCAGGGCCAGGAAGCGCTGCGAGTCGTGCGACTTGAAACCCTGGGACTCATCGATGATGACCGTCTGGAAGGGCCAGATGATGGTGTTCTGGCCGTTGATGTTCTGGACCGGCAGCTGGTCGACCAGACCGAAGCGGCATCGAGCGCAGCCTGCGCCGGAACAGGTCCGGCAGGAATAGGCTTCCCACGTCACCAGGACCGACTTGAGCAACTCCTGGATCCATGCGCGGATCTTTGCCTTGGCGGGCACCCGGTTGTTGGCGTTACCGGCAACCAGAGCACGGTACCCGTCGACCAGCTCGTCTCGGCCAAGCGGCCCCCGTACCTGGAGCAGGCCCAGGATCGCCATCGCCTCCGGTGAGACGGTCGGGGCAGGCACTGCGCCTGGTACCGGGGTGATCAGCTTCGTCTCCTGGGACGGCTGAGTCAGCAGCTCCTGATTGATGAAGTACATCGTCGGCGGATCGGTGGCGACCTCCTGGAAGCGCTTCAGGCGCTTGGCCTTGGAGAGCGTTCTGTCGTTCTCGTCGACGATGAGCGACTTCATCCGGATGGGGAAGCCCCACTTCTCGATCTCGTCGATCCAGGTGGAGCGGGCGATCGCCACGGGCGCTATGACGAGGATGTGCCCCATCGGGCGGACCGTCTGCAGGACCCTGAGGGTCGTGAGCGTCTTGCCGGCCCCGACGCCGAGCCACGCGCCGGCGAAGGGGTGGTCAACGAGGAAGTCGTGGATCTGCTGCTGATGCGGCATCAGCGAGATCGGAGACGGAGCAGTAGCCGCGGTCATGTCGCTGGTCATCCCTTCTCTTCGAGTGAGTGTTCATTCGCTTTCTGCGGAGCCTCGGGAGTGATGTCGGAGTTCGTTCTGGTTGCGGGAACCGACGCGGCACCATCGAGGTGGCTCGCCGACGCGAGCCCAGAGCAGCCGCAGTGCTGAAGGGCCGCCGACAGACCTCGTACCTGAACTCCTGTGCCTGGGACGTGTATTGGGTTTCGGTCTCGGCTTCAGCCGCACGTATGACCTCGAATAGCGGCCGTCGAAGGTCACCTTCAGCGGCGTATCCGCAGGAAGGCTGCCTTCTTGGGCGTCGAACCAGGCGGTGAAAGCTGTGCTGTGCTGGATGAACGCCTGGGCCACCGTGAACTCTTGGGCCGGTATGGGTTCATGAGTGGAGTCCGACGATGGAACGTCAGCATGGTGCTCGGCCATGAGCCGGCGCATGTCGGCCCTGGCTCGCCCAGACGGCCCCAGAGGGTGCTCAGCACCCTGGGGGCCTCCGTCGGCCAGCAGTTCATCCAGCAGGCGGAGGTTCTGTGCGTCCAGTCGGTTCCGCAGACGGCGTTCAGCCTGGAGCGGCGCCACCTTCTGAACGGACTCCTGGATCTTTTCCGCTGTACCTCATGACGCGCCCCCGGTGCCGTAACGCTCCAGCGCCGCGTCCACGCTTCGCCGGAACGACTCCAGATTCAACCGAATGTCCGCCGGGACGGGCACGCCCCGGTAGTGCGGCTGCGGAACATCCCGGCTGCCGAACCCAGGGCCCCACTCCCCGGCCGGAGGGCGCTCGCCGTAGGGGTACGCCATCGGCAGGGGGCCGTCGTTGTGCGTGCCCTACATCTTGGCCGTGTGCATGGTCGGGATGAAGGTCCCGGTCAGACTCCGGCAGCGGTTGCAGGGGTAGTTGACGTACCGGACGTCCGTGTTCGCCCGCTGTCCATCGCAGGTGGAGCAGTTCCACGTGCCGCACCGGCGGCACGCGTAGCGAGGCTCGCTCACGACGCACCTATGTATCTGTGGGTCGTGGTGCTGCGCTCTGTTGGTCGGATGAGATCCTGAGGAGGTGCCCGATGAAGACGTCGATGCTCGGCTTGTCGTCGACGACGTGAACCTCGGCCCCGTGGCGGCGCAGCTTGGCGTGCGTGAGCTGTTGCAGCTTCCGCAGCTGGCCGCCGGGGCGCTTGACCTCGACGAACACGGTGCCGCCGGGGGCGACGACGATCCGGTCGGGCACTCCCCCGCGTGCCGGCGAGACGAATTTCAGGCACAGGAAGCCGTGTGCCCGGCACTGGCTGAGGAGGTAGTCCTCGATGGTGCTCTCACGCGTGCGCGCCATCAGGGCTGTGTGTTCTCGTCCGAGGAGACCGTCGGCGCGCCGTACTTCAGCTCACCGGGCGCGACGAGGCGGAAGCCCGTGGAGTGCCTGTGCATTCGGGAGACGCTGAGGGTGGAGTGCTTCGTGCCGTAGTGATCCCGGACTTGGGCCTCCCCGTCCGCAACGGACTCGATGACGACGCGGCGCTTGCTCTGCCGGGTGTCGAGGTCCTCCCAGATCTGGCCCCGGCGGACCAGGATGCCCTCGCGGGTCGTGTTCTTCTTCTGCTGGGCCTGGGCGTCTTCGTCCTGGGTGGAGGTGTCGGTCGCGGCACTCACAACTCGTCGCCCCCCTCATCGGTGCGGACGGGAAGTGTGGTCTGGAACATGACGTCTCTCGATTCTCTTGCCATGGCGAGCTGGACTCGCCTTCCTCTCAAATTCGACTCGGGCACCGAGCAGCGTCGTGTCGGCACGGCCCGGCACCCTGCGGTCCGATGGTGGTGCGGGGAGCTGATCAGGCGGCGTTCTTCCAGTTCTTGGTGAACGTCTCGTCGAGCATCCGGGTGTAGATGTCGAGATCGAGCGCTCCGATGAGCTGCTCGATCCGGGCGGCCGGGAGCGCGCGGAGGTCGTCGTTGACGACGATCACCGACCAGTGCGGGTCGATGCCGTTGATCCGGCGGATCACGACGTCCTGGTCATCGGGCAGCAGCGTCAGGCCGTCGGAGGTGCTGGCCTCGCTGCGGTTCTTCGCCCACCCGTGGTGGCGCAGGATCTCCAGCGCGATCGGGTCACGTCGCACCCCGGCGCTGCCGGACTCGCGCCGCTTGCTCTGGCTGGCCGGGTTCACCTTCCATGCGCCGGCGTTGTGCAGGCTCACGGCACCATCGGTGCCGTCGTGGACGATGAAGACCCGGTTGACCATCTGCAGGGCCCGCGGGTTCACCAGCTGCGCATCGGCGTCCGCGTTGTCGTCACGGTCGGGCCCGGCGCTGACCGGGTCGGCGGCGAACGGGTAGGTGATCGATCCACGCGAGGCGGCGAGGACGTTCTGGAACAGCAGCAGCGTCCGCACGGGATCGGCCGGGTCGATCGCCTCCTCGATCATCTTCCGGCCCAGCACGGGATCGAACGGCTCCGCGAGAGCCTCCTCTCCCCTGTTGGCGACGGTCTGCAGGTAGCGGGCCAGGGCGAAATCGATCACGGCCGGGTGGGCCAGCGACTTCGTCGGGGTAGGACCCGCATGGCAGGCCAGCGTCCCGCCGGAGGCGGTGATGATCGGGCTGTCGGCGACGCTCCGGTCCTCACTGGGCGACTCCAGCTCGAGCCGGTTGTTCGAGTCCTTACTGATGAGGAACATCAGCTCTGGTTCGATGTCGATGCCGATGGCGGCCTGCTGCTCGGCGAGCACCCGGTTGTTGGTGGTCTCATCGAAGCCGTTCTCGCCGCCGACGACGGAGTAGAGGCCGTCGGTGTTCGTCGAGATGATCCGCGCGCCGGCCAGCGTCTGGGCCTGCCCGATCCGCCAGCTGAACAGCTGGCCGATGATCCGCATCGAGATGGTGCGGTTGTTCATCCTGATCGGGGTCCGGTGCGCGGCGTCAGCAGCTCCAGAGGCCGAGTTGAGGATCAGCTTCGTGCCGTTGCGCAAGGTCGTGAGCCGGTCCTTCTCCTCGGCGGAGATCCCCGGCTTCTTCATCTCGAAGCCCAGGCGCTCCTTCTCGAAGAAGATCGTCGTGTAGCGGTCCTCGCCCAGCTCGGGATTGTAGAACGCCCTCATGTTGCGCAGCAGGTTCGGGTAGTAGCTCGTGAAGTCCTCGTGGACGACGAGGCCTGCCGAGGTCCGTGCGAACCTCGGGTGCAGCTTGGTGGACTTGTCGGCCTTCGCAGTGAACAGCGCGGGTGCCTTCCTCGCCGGCTCATCGCGATAGACGGCCCTGACCGTCGAGGTGACGGCCAGGACGACCTTGCCGTCGAGCACGGTCCCGTCGGCCAGGCGCACGTGCATCGCCTCGGTGTCCGGGCGCTGAGTGTCCAGCAGCTGGGCCGGATCCGGCACTTGGGCCTGTGCACGCGCGAGCTGCTCAGCCTGGTCCGGGTCGTCCTTCTTCGGCTTGCGGTACTTCACCTTTTTCGGGTCCGAGCCCAGCAGCACGAGCCGCTTGTCGACGGTCGTGCCGTCGGGCAGCGCGAGCAGGTTGTGCTGGCGCTTGGCCTCGGCGACGAAGTCCTTCGCGTCCGGGTAGAAGAGCTTGGCGAGGCCGATCATGGCTGCCTGTTCTCGGTACTCGAAGGAGTCGGCGTCGAAGACTGTCATGTCCGCTTCCGCGCCGTGGATGCCGCCTGTGCTGAACGTGGCGAAGCACGACGACGGGGAGGCGTCACGGTGGAAGTAGGGCACGTTGTTCGGTGTCTTCGGCAGCTCGCGCAAGGACTTGGCCGGGAGGTCGAACAGGTCGCGGTACTCCTCGGAGTCGTTGAAGTTCTGCCCCTCGATCGAGCGGTAGTAGTTGACGACCTGCATGAACTGGCGGTGCGCCTTCGCCTGTGCCGGCGTTGCGGCTGGGTCCTTGGCAGGGTCGGGGGCCACGTTCTCCTCGAAGAAGTGCACGCACTCGTCGAGTACGTTGACCTGGGAGATGCCCTGCTCCTCGGCCACCTCCTTGGCCGGATAGAGGAACGACACGGCCTCGATGTCGTTCAGCGAGGTGTACGGCGCGAGGATGCGGCCGACGAACTTCGCCGAGGACGAGTCGATGGTCAGGCGGTCCCGGCGCACCGAGCCGTTCTTGGCGTAGACGGTTTCGGAGTACTTCGCCAGTAGGCTGGCCTTGAGGTCGAAGTTGCTGGCGTAGGCCGGGTGCTGGAAGAGCTGGGCCAGGCCCAGACAGTCGGAGACGTTGTAGGCCAGCAGCTCGTAGAGATCCTCGATCGCGGCGATCGAGGTGTCGTGGCTGAGTTTTTCGGACTCCTTGATCTGGCGGCCGAGCATCCCGAGCAGGCGCTTGAGGCTCACCTTGGTCTGCAGCTCGTTGAGACGGGCGACGTCCAGGTGCCGGCCCGAGTGCATCATGGCGCGGCGGATCTTGGCGGCCGGGCCGTCCCAGCCGAGGTAGCCGGGCATGTACTCGATGTGCTCGTTGAACAGCTTGTCGTTGTGCTCGCGCATCTCGCGCGCGGTGGTCGGCTGGACAAGACGACCGGAGTGCGGAGCCGGGAAGGTCTCCATCAGGTACAGCGCGAGCATGGTCATGTCGTAGTTCAGCGAGTTGTACCCGGCCAGGAACGGGTGCTTCAGCGGGTCGTACTCGGGATCCGTGTCGCAGACCGGGCGCAGGCTCGCCGGATAGGACGAGACCTCGCTGCGGTCGTTGACCTGGTCGGCGTTCGAGAGGCCCATCAGCTCGGCGAGGCGGAGGTTGCCCAGCTCGCCGCGCAGGTTCCACAGCTGGACGCTCACCGCGGGCAGGCCCGGGTTGGAGCGCACCACGGCTTCATAGAGCGCCTGCGGGTCCACCGCGTCGGAGAGCTGCTGGTCGTCGGCGAGAAAGAAGATCTCCAGGTCGTCGACGGCTCTGTCGGACCACGGGGTGTAGGCGCACAGGGTGAAGACGTCCGGCAACGACTCGATGTCGTAGAAGGTGAAGCGCGCCTTCGAGGCCGTGACGGGTGTCCGCTGTGTGGTCATGATGGGGAACTCTTTTCGTCGGTCCGACCATCACGGCCGGTGTCTGGGGAGGAGGCGCGCGTGGCCTCAGAGGGAGTCGTGAGGAGAGCGCCGGCGCGGGGTATCCATGCGCCGGGACGCCTCCCTCATGAGCCGGGCCTTCTCCACGGGGTCAGCCGTGATCTGCGAGCGGACGATGAGGTTGGTGATCCGCTGCTCGCGCGCGACCTCGGACATCGCCGTGATCAGGCGGCCCTGGCCACGGGCGAGTTCGAGTACGGCCTGGGTGAGTTCGCCGAGTGCGCCAGCAGTTTTAGCCATGGGTGCATCAGTCCTGTTCGTCAGTGGTGTCGTCGGTCGGGGCGGATGCGCCCGTGTGCCGGAGCAGTCCGCGGTAGTTGGCCTGCAGCGCCGGCTGGGATTTCTTCTTCGGGTCGCTGCCGGTGTAGCTCGGGTGCATCCACTTCTTCAGCTCGTACTCGGCGATGAGCACCTCGGGGGTGTGCATCATCTGGCCGGGCCGGATCTTGCGGTTCTTGTCCGGGCAGTGCCACAGGGCATCCGGCCGGACGATCGCCACGAGGTCGGTGATGAACTGCTTGTTGCTCACCGGCGAGCCCGACGGCGAGACGTCGGCGAACCAGGCCTTGTACAGGTCGTAGAGGAACGTGAACGGTGCCAGGTCCCAGACCAGCCGCCCGCGGAACTCTTCCCAGAAGGCGCGCACGGGGTCGTTGGCCTCCTTGTACTCGGCCAGGACCGCCTTGGTCGCCACCGGCTCTGAGAGCTGGTAGTAGTCACCCGGAGATGACGCGCCGGCGCGGTTGACCGCGTACCAGAAGACGTACTCCAGGACCTCGCGGCGCTGGAGGTAGTCGTCCTTGATGTACTTCTTCTCGGCTCCGGTGAAGCTCTTGGTGAAGGGCACGAAGAGCTGCCGGCGGTAGAACGACTCGGACTTGTCCTTCACGCGCGGGAACTCGTTCAGGCACTGGACCATGAAGCCGAAGAACTGGTAGGCGATCGGCATCCGGTACTTGCGGTTGATCTGGATGACGTCGTTGGTCACGATCGCCTTCAGGTTGGCCGCCTTGTCGATGAAGGTGCCGACGTCGTTCTCGTCGACGATGATCGCGTTGGCGCGCACCAGCGGTTCGAGCGCGAAGTCCTTACCGAAGTCCGAGAGCGGAATCGAGGTATGCGCGCCGCTGCCGACGAGGTTGCGCATGAGCGCGCAGAGCGTGCCCTTACCGTTGTTGCCCTGCTCGGAGTAGAACCAGGCAGTCTTGCCCCAGCGCACGTGCGGCCGGATGATCGCGCCGATGATCTCCCAGATCAGGTCGGCGAGGCCCTCGTCACCGGACTGGTCAAAGAGCTCTTCGATCCAGGCAACGACTTCCCAGTCTCCGTCCCCGGGGTGCGTGATGACCTGCTGCGGGGCGTCGTCCACGTAGTCGACATCGTTCTTGGTCAGCAGCACGATGGCGGGGTCGAAGGGGTGGACCTGCTTGGGCTCGAAGTGGAAGTCCTTGCCGAAGATCGTGACGTCCAGCGGCTCGGTGCCGTAGAAGACGATGCCGTTGCGCGCGGCGATGAAGTCGCGGTTCGTGCTCTGGTGCCGGCGCGGGCTGTCCTCGCGCAGGACGGCCAGGACCTCGGCGAACTCCTTGAGGGTCAGCTGGGTGTTGTACATGCGCGCCGTCGTGCGGATGTCGTCCTCGCTGGTGGTGTACGTCCCACGCGCGCGGCCCGTGGCCTGGTACATCGCCAGCAGGTCGTACTCGCGGTCGGTGTCCTTGGCGTTGGGCGCGATGCGGATGACGTGGTGCAGACGCAGGAGGATCTGCGCGACCTGCCAGTACGTCAGATATCTCGGCAGGGGGTACTTCTCGGCGGCCATGGACGCCTTGAAGTTCTCGGCCTTGATGACGCCGCCCACGATCGCCAGCAGCTCCTTCTCCAGCACGCGAGGCGTCGGAGGATCGGTCGGGTCGATCTGGTCGAGGTAGGCGGCGGTGACGTAGGTGACAATCTCGTTCTGCGGAGCCATGTCGTCGCGGTTCGAGAAGTACCCCATGACGCTGGCCAGGACGTCGGCGACGGGGTTGGTGCGCGGTCCGGCGCTGGAACCGGCGACAGGTACGGATGTGGGGGCATCAAGAGGCGTCATGTTGCTGCTTTCTCGATCGTGATCGAGTTCCTGCCGGCGATGAGTGGGAAGCCGATTGGACTCGTAATCGAATGGAACGCGATCTTGACTCTATGTCATCAGAGTGTCCTTTCGCAACGATTGAGCTACCAGTCAACAAGAGAGCCGACTGAGGTCAGGGGTGGTTGTCAAGGGGGCCACGAAAGGGGCTTCGACAGGGACTGGAGAGGGCGCGCACGACCACCGCGGCTATGCCAGACGCGCCGCGAGCCTGGATGAGATGCGAGAAGCCAGTGACGCCGTGGGGCATGCACCCGACGGAGTCACTGGCTTCTCGTGCTCGACCACGCACCCGCGGGCGGCGTGAGCCGCCCGGCCTGTGGTCGAGGTTCGGAGGAGTTCTTCTGACCGGCCGAGCCCGCCGCCACCTGAGCATCAGCCGGACGCTGTCCAGGAGGGGCCCGAGGGTCACATACCCTCTAGGGGTATGTGTGACATGTACCACTTGACGTGGTACACCTGTTTCCCAGGTCAGAGCAGGAATTTCGGAGTTCAAGAGCAGGGTGTACCACGTGGCATTTTCTACGCGGTACAGGTGTTTGCCCAGGTCAGGCGAGGTTTACATACCCCCTGTACCACTTGTACCAGGAAACAGAGACTAGATACACGCGCAGGGGGGATATGAGAGCAGACTGGCGAGCTGGGGCTGGAGCTGTCTGGATTGCTCCCGAACGCGTCCCCTAAGTAAACGGTCAAAAAGACGTGGTACTCGTGGTACATGGGCGGGAAACGCTGGTTGACCAGGCGAAACGTCGTACCACGTCGGCGCTCCCACGTGGTACACCCGATGTGGGAAAGAGCCTCGCGGTACAGGTGTTTGCCCAGGTCAGACGGTTTTCAGGGGTGTACCACGTCTCGTGGTACAACTGGGCAGCCCGGAAGCCTGGCGTACTCCCCTGACGACCAAGTCGAGGCAGACTTCCGCGCCGAGCCGCAGTGCGGCCCCAGGCGGCGCGGCCGCGCCTCAGCGGGACTGGAAGCCGCATGGAACATCCCCGGCGCCCCGAGGCTCGCAGAAGACTCCTGACCTGCCCTCCGAGCGCGAGCCAGAACTCCGTCCGAGTCGTTCGCCCATGAGGCTCCACTGGAAGCGAGAGGGCATTGGACTGACATTCGCTGCTCATTGCGAGTGATCCACGACAGCTGCTATCGTTGATGCCAGGTGATCGATGTTGCACTGGAACGTGAAAACAGAGAGGCCGGAGAGCATCCCCGTGGGAAGGGAGCTCTCCGGCCTCTTTGCATGTGCTGATGAGTGCGAGGCGTGGATGGCGCGAATCACCCAGGGGTGACCGTGCCTCAGCCTCGCTGGCATCCCGCATTGGGGGACTCGGGACTGCGGCTACGGGATCGCTCGTCTGCTTCGACGACGTAGAGGATCTCGTAGGAAATCGTGGTGTTGAGGTTGAGCCGATTCTTGCTCTGGCTCTTCTCCATCGTGATCTTGCGGAAGCCGCGAACGGACTCAGCGCGATCGAAGAACCGGCGCAGCCTCGCGTTCACTCGCTCACGGGCCTGTTCGGCCGTGATGCCCATGTCGGAGACGACGAAGACGTGCGTGTGACCGCGATCGAAGGTGGGCTTCTCACCAGTGTCGAGGTCCAGACGGATCTTCGCACGGCTGATGTCGAGCGTGTCGGGACGGACGAGCTGTCCTCGTGAGTCGTACGTGCAGGTGCTGACGATAGCCATGATGAGATCCTCTCCTCTCCTGATGAGTATGACTGCATAGTTACTTTCAGTCACACCCCCGGTGACCGGATCACCCCGGTCACCACGAGCATGCCCTCCGCACGAGGGACCGGCGGCTGAAAGGCCGCCGGGTCCCGCACGGAGGGCACCATCGTTTTTCAGAAGAGGCTAAGTACCTCGCTCACCGCATCGCGGACTCGCCTCCCGCGCCCGGGACTGCGCCAGGCGCAGTCCCGCCGGCGACCCACCGGTAGAGCCCCAAGGCACAACCAGCGAAGGCAAGGCACAGGAGCACCGCGGACGCGGGATTCGCCAGAGCGCCGAGCGCCTGGGCTGGGACGAGGGCCGCAGCGAGGTTGAAGCCCAGGTGCAGGAGCACGCAGGGCCACAGCACGCGCGTGTGCTCGTAGACCAGGGCCAGGAGCACCGCCAGCGGCAGGGTCGAGGCGAACTGCACGGCGTTGCCGTGCACCAGGCCGAACACCACCGCGGTGACCAGCGTCGAGGCGAGGATGCTCACCCGCTTGCGCAGCAACGGGTAGATCAGCCCTCGGAACAGGGCCTCCTCCCCCGCGGGAGCCGCGACCAGGGTGAGCAGCAGGGTCGCCAGGGCTCCAGCCGCGTGCCTGGTCTGGTTCGACGCGTCGAAGCCTGCGGACCCGGCCGTGACGTAGATCCACAAGGCCAGCGACTGCCCGGCGAGGAAGGCCAGGACCGCGCAGCCGACGACGGTCCACCCGAAGCCTGGGATCTCCGGCCTCGGCCGCGGGGCCGGCGCATGCGCGAGCCACCGGGGCCGCTGGATCCTCACCGAACCGACCAGGACGACAACAAGCATGCCCAGGACGGCGGTCGCGACGATCGGCTCTCCGATGAGGAAGACTGTGACGGTGCCGAGACCGAGGTAGACCGCGACGGCGGCGAACGGCACGAGGACGCACCACCCGATGCTGAGCAGACGCGAGGTGATCGGTGACGTCGTCAAGGTCTCCTCCTTCATGGATCTCAAGCAGCCGTGGTGATCTGCTCGTTGATGACGGCCTGGACGCGGGTGTCACCGCGGAAGGTGTTCAGCTGCAACGTCGCCGTGAAACGCAGCGTCCCGAGCTCGGTGCGGCTGGCGCGCTGCACGAAGCCCCGGAGCACGTCGAACCTCTCCTCGGCGACGTTCCACCACAGGCAGGACAGGCCGGACCGGGTGACCAGGCGCAGGTGCTGCGATTCGGATCCGATCCGGTCCACACGCAGGCCCAGGGGCTCGATCGCGATCTCGACGACCGGCGCGGTGAAACCGTGCCCGAAGGGCTTGAGCCCCTCGGTCCGGCGCACCAGCTCGAACAACGGCTGCAGATCCTCGAGGCCGGCGTCGCAGTCGGCGTCCGGGCCGAGCACGAGATCACCGTTCGGGCCATCGGTGCTGACGGCGAGCAGGGCGACCTGGGTGGCCTCCTGCAGCACGGCGACGAGGTCGCCCAGCTTCTCGGCTTTCGCGACGCGGACGCCGCAGGCCTGCTGGTGTCCGATGGCGCTGAGTCCGTCGTGCGGTTCCAGGCTGGTGATGATGTCGAACCACCCCGGCGCGCGACCGGAGCCGCTGACGAAATCGTCGGGGCTGACGGGACGGTTGATGACGACGACCGGGTGGCCGTTGAGCTCCATCATCCGGTTGGCCAGCAGCCCGTACATGCCCGGGTAGGCGTCCGAGAAGTACACCCACGGGGCCAAGGGCTGGTCCCCGGTGGTGAGTTCTTCCATGTGTTCGATGACCAGCTGCTTGCGCAGCTCGTTGCTCCCGATCACCTGGTGGGCGGCCCTGAGCTTGACGTCAGCACCGGCGGCCGTGAACACCGCGAAGCACGGCTCAAGCGAGGCCCCCGTACGGCGCGGGCTGTTCATCGCCGGGGCGAGGTAGAAGCCGAAGAAGCCCTCGTCGAGGTCGTCGACCTCTCGGATCTTGCCAATCTGCGCGAAGGCCTTGAGCACGATCGCGAAGCCCTCGAAGGCCCGGAGGAAGACCGGGTGGTGCGGCTCGGTGCGCAGCAGCTGCATCAGGATCGACTGCTCGACGTCGATGGCATCGGGATCAGCGTCGAACCCACCCCAGGGATTGGGGATCGTCTTCGGCGCGGCGACGCGCAGCAGGCGGGCGATCGAGATGGCGTCGCGCACCAGCTGGCGGTTCTCGTACAGCACGGGCATGACGTCGGAGACGGTGCCCAGGCCGGCGAACAGGCGCAGCAGGTGGATCTCCCAGAGCTTCTCGGGCCGGTGCACGCGGGTGTAGGCCTCGATCACCTGGTAGAGCACGTGGGCACCGCAGATCCCGGTGTGGGCGTAGGTCTCGTCGATCCGGCACGGGTCGACGGTGATGTCCGCGGTCGAGCCCGGCGCGAGCTCCTCGTGGTGATCGGTCACCAGTGTCGTCCAGCCAAGGGCACGCGCGGCGGCGATACCGCGGTGGGAGTTCACTCCCCCGTCGCAGGTGAGCAGGACCCGGATGGCGGGCCACTTTGCGTGGATCTCGGCGATGTCCTCGGGTGTGAGCTCGTGGCCGCGGCGGTAGTCGGGCAGGTGCAGCTCGACGTCGAAGCCGAGCTCGGACAGGCCGGCGTAGCCGAGGACACCGGAGGAGATGCCGTCCATGTCGAAGTCGGGGGCGATGGTGATCTTCTTGCCCGTGGTCCGGGCGTCATGAAGGGCCTCGACCATCTCGGCCAGGTCCAGGAGCTCGTCGTGCTCGGTGGACTCGATCTCCTTCAGGTACTGATCCGACCAGCCCCTGCGCTGGCACAGCAGCTCGAAGAGGTCGGTGTCCTCGTCGGTGAGCGATTGGTCGTCGACGGTGTGGAGCGTGGACATGGCGGGGACCTCTCGATCGGGGTTGTTGGTCGGTGGAGAAGGGGGTATGTGGCACCCCTCAATTGCTGTGATTTTAGCAGTAGCATTCGCTTCTTCTGCTCATTTAGCAGTGTCCCTGAGTCTCATTCGGGTTCTAAATGGCACACTTATCTCGAATGACCGCGACAGACTTTCCAAGGTCCTTGCGTATCGGCTACTCTCGCTGGTATGGCCATTCGAAGCATTGTCGAGTCAGATCTCAGCGGTAAGCCGGATGCGGCTACCGTGACCTTCGGCTTGGGTGACACCTGGTACGAAGTCGACCTCACCGCTGAGGAGCAGAAAGGCCTTGAGGATGCGCTGAAGTCGTACCTGGACGTCAGCCGGAAAGCCGGGAAGCCGGCGCCCAAGAAGCGAGTCGTGCCCGAGACGACTGCCGAGGAGCGCGACAAGATCCGTGAGTGGGCCAAGAAGGAGGGCTATGAGTTCGCCGAACGGGGACGCATCCCGAAGAAGGTCATGAAGGCCTATGACGAGGCACACGACATCGATCGGAGCAAGTAGCGCTGAGCCTGGTGTTCGCCTCCCGGCCGACTCCTCCCATCCGTCCTTGAAGGGCCCCGCAGCACACTGCAGGGCCCTTCGTGCGTCTTCAGAACGGCGGCAGCGACGGATGGAGCACGGTGGCCGTCTCGATCCCCGCGGCTCGCGCGCGAGCCCTGCAGTGGATCGTGCCGTGCGAGAAGTGCCCCGGCGTATGCGGCATGAGCTGCTCCTGGCCTCGCTGCGGGCATCCGGGCTTCCGGCAGAGGTCGAGGAAGGCCGTGCACAGCACCTGAGCCCCGGCCTCGCGGAAGACCTGGGCGGCGTCGACCATCTCCTGGTTGCGCTGGAAGCCGGCTCGCTTCCCATGAGCCGACCAGGCGGCGGGGAAGGTGCGGATCTCGAAGCCGGCGGCCCGCCACAGGCGCTCGGCCATGGCGTCGGCACCCTCGGGGCAATGCCCCGAGATGAGTACCGGCCGGGTGATGTTCTCCGCTCCCCAGTCGCGCCAGGCGTCATTGAACGCCGAGCGCATGCTCTGCTCGTCGTTCCAGCTGCGGGAACCGGTGACGAGGACGACATGCGAGAACGATTCTGGAATCATTTCAGCAATCATTCGAGTCTCCTCTCCTTGTGACTCGGCGGTCTCCACAGCTGGAGTCGAGAGCTGTGGCCACGATGTCTGGACAGGCGGCGGCCTGCATGTCGCTGGCTCATACCGGTCGGCTGGTACTGGGCTCGATGACGGTCAGGTCCTTCTCCCGGTGGAGCTCGACACGGATCTGATCGTCATCACACATCGGCATGAGGTGGACGGTGTACATCCCGTCATCGCTGTGGGAGACGTGCACGGCGACGACGGTGCCGTTCTCGCCGTTGGTGAAGTCGACGTTGCCGATGTCCCTGGCTTCGCCCGAGCGCATCACCTCGGCGACGGCTTCGCTGTTCGGTTGCCACAACTTCGGCTCGCAGCGGGCTCTGGTGTCGTAGGGCGAGATTTCGGGCTGGGACTGCGTCATGGTGGTGCCTCTTCGTGGACTCGGGTGCGGGTGGCGACCATCGAGTGCGGACCCCGGTGGGGTCCGTGTGATCTCGATGTTCGACCCAGCTCCCGTGCCAGCTTTGCTGGCTGACGCCCCGGAAGATCTTGCTGGCGTGATCTGCTCCCGGATGGATCGCGTACCGAGCCGTCGCACGGGTCGTCACTTCCCGCCGGAGCCAGGCGCGCAGCGCCAGGCGATCCACCACTGCTGCACCCTTTGCCGCTGTCCACATCTGTGGACAACTGCAGCGGGGCAGTGGCGGGGTTTCGTCTCTCAAGCGCAGCGCTGGGCATAGCCGGAGGGAGCGCCAGCGACCGACGGACCGGCGAGCGAAGCGAGCGGTGGAACCCGTCGGCTATGCCGACTAACACGTCCTCGGAGCGCAGCGGAGAGGCCGAGCGAAGCGAGGGTCCGCAGGACACGTGTTATCAGGTTCCCTTATGCCCTTTTGCTTTCTTGTCGTCGTTGTCGCTGTTCCACGGCTGGAGCCTTAGCGGAAGCCTGGAACATCAGGGGAAACGGTCCGTACCCTCTTGATCCGTACCCCTCCCCCTTTTCCGCGTAGCGGGTGTACGGGTCCGGCTGTTTCGCCTGGTCATCGCAGCTTCTGGCTGTACTGCTTTTTCGACGTCCGTGATACGGCCGTACCCCACGCTGATCCGTCCTCGTGAGGCACGAGCGAGGCGGGGGTACGGGTCCGCTCCCGACGGGGCACAGCCCCGGTTCATCGCCCTGCTGCCGTCGGCGACACCGCCTTCGCCGCACCACGGATCCGTCCTCCCGCGACAGGACAACGCTCTCCTCCACCGCTCGCTGCGGCGGCGCAGCCGGCCTCGCCCCGTCGCGTTGTGCTGGCTGCACCGACGTGGATTCACCTCGCTCCGGTGGTTGCTCCGGTGCTGCCGCGGCAGAGTGCCATCACCTCACGCACCGCGTCCGAGGTGGGCGTTCGGCACTACCTTGTCGTCGCACGATCCGGCCCCGGGATGTGCTCCGTCTTGCGCTTGCGCGGCAAGCCCGGGGTGGTCCTTCGTGGACGCACCAGAAGAAGAGTGGCCGGACTGCTGCGATCAGCTGACCATCGCGCAGCGAGCAGCTGCAGCTTCATCGGGCTGTTGTCGTCTTCCTCCAGGAGCCTTTGCTGCGGAAGCAAGTCGTTCCCCGCTCGCTCGGTGCGTGCGGGGACCTATTCCCCCTTCGCACCTTCACCCTCTGCTCGACCAGGACGGCCCGATGGCACCCCTGTACAGACCGCCGCAACAGCATCGTGCCGACGGCTCACCGGCCGGTGTGCTGATCTCGCTCCGCCGGCGCTTCCGTGGCTGCGCTGCCATGCCCACCGACAGGCTCTCGCGAGGGGCACAGACAGGCTTTTCGAACCCATGGAACAGCGTCCCCCGCGTGTCTCTGGGGCGACTCATCGGGACACGCGGGGGACGCGACTGGGACACACATAGGACACCGATTGATGCCGGTGTACCTCTTGGAGTTCTGCCCACGTCCTCACGGTGTCTCGCGCGCGCCCTGTCAGTGCCACACTGGCGTCGCACACAGAGCCTGCGAAGTACTCACCTGTGCAGGGATGCCGGGTGGCGTCTCCCGGGAGGCGCCACAGGGACGCCAATAGAACCTCATCCGCACTTCGCTGCGCCTCTCCTGGATCAGTGTCGGCACCTCAGGTGTCTCGCAGGTGTCCCGGGTGAGCACCTGCTGCGTCGCAGTTGGGGCGCTGAGGCGTACGGTGCCGGCGGCCTGCGTGCGGTCTCCCCTGATGGAGGCATGGGGGTGTCTCACAAGTGCCCCTGCCGGTACTCGACAGGGACTCGGACAGCGTCTCCCTTGCGTATCAAATAGGGCTTGCATAGGACTCGATAGGGGCACTAGAGTGAGCTCGCGTTGGTTCGCATTCGAGAGCAAACGCGTAGGACGGTGAGTCCATATGGCACAGCGAGAGGCATCCGGCGAACGACCGGATGAAGCGCAGGTACGAGGGTCGGAGCGAGGTGAGGGCAATGGCGAATCAGCCGGGTGAACCTCGTAAGATCCGCTGGACCGTGCCCGCTGCCGACACCTCGGTGATCGAGTGGCTCGATCAGCAGGAGAACATCTCGCAGTCGCTGCGACTGCTCATTCGGGAGTCCATTCAGCGCGACGGATACATCGACGTCTTCTACAAGCCCGTTGATCAGCTACCGCGTCGCGGCCGACCGCCGCTGGAGAGCATCGAGCAGCGCGAGGACGACGAGGCAGTCATCGAGCGTCGTCCGACCGCCAGGCCGGTTCAGCCACAGCCCGCAGGCGCCGACGAGGTCGAGGTCGATCCAGAGGCCATCGCCGAGAAGACAGCACCAGCGCCGGTAGCCCAGCCCGAGCCGGTTCCCGCACCGGTTGAGACGGCCGAGGAGCCCGCGGCAAGCGCGCCCAGCTCTCCACCGCCGGAGCCGCCAAAGCAGGCATCCATCGACGAAATCATGGCGAGTACTCGGCGCTGAGTGACGCGGTGAATTTCATTTTCCAGGCAGACACCACAGATACCGAGGGATCGAATTCATGAGCGCCAACAGCAACGACCTCATCACTCTCACCGGCGGCATCGACGTCGGCAATGGCTACGTCAAGGGCGTCATCCAGAACACGAAGCAGGGGACTTTCGACGAGATCGATTTGCCCAGCGCGGTCGTCTCGACTTCCCGTACCTCTCCGAAGGTGCCGCTCCCCGACGCGGATGCGGCCTCCGTGCTGGCCGGCGACTTCTACAATCAGATCGACTGCTCGCTCACCACTCCCCTGGTGGCGGCCAGCGACCGCCGGATCTTCGGCCGCGCAGCGCTGTCTGTGCGCGGCTCGAAGTTCACCGAGTTCGAGGTGCTGGGCAAGCACTCCAAGGCCGATCAGGAGTTGAGCAAGGTTCTGGTCCTGGGTGTCTTCGCCGCGAAGGCCCTGCGCGACTACGTCCGCGAGAACGGCGCGCTGCCCGATCACGAACTGCGCGTGCAGGTGCGCGCCGGCCTGGCGTTGCCGATCTCGGAGTTCGTCGCGCGTCGCCACGCCTACGCCGCCGAGTTCATCGGCCTGCTGGGCAGCGCGGATCCGACGGTACACCTGGTGACGATCAAGAACTTCAGCACCCCGGTCTCGGTGCGCCTGCAGTTCGTCGACGTGCAGGTGATGGCCGAGGGTGCCTCCGCCCAGTTCGCCATCACCGATAAAGGCGAGCCGCTCGCACAGGCCTTGCTCGATGATCTGCGCGCCCGTGACGCGTCCCTCGTGGAAGGTGTCTCTGCCTCCGATCTGGTGGCGGTGCAGAACACCATCGGCGTCGACGTCGGCGAGGGCACCGTGAACTTCCCGGTCTTCACCGACGGCCGGTTCAACCCCGAGGCTGCCGACACCCTCGAGGAGGGCTACGGCACCGCGCTGATGAATGCCATGGAGCGCATGAGCGAGTCGGACGCCACGCTGCTGTTCTCCTCGCGCAAGCAGCTGGCCGACTTCCTGCACGCGGAGCCGTCGGTGCTGGTGAAGAACCGTCACCAGCGCGCCTCTGGCTTCGTCGAGGACGAGGCCAGCTACCTGGTCGACGAGATCGTCTCCTCCTTCGGTGACGTCCTCTCCCAGGCCGGCGCGACGACCGAAGTCGTCTACGTCTACGGCGGCGGCTCGGGCCCGATCAAGCACCTGCTGCACCCGGCGCTGCTGAAGGCCGCCGGCGACGTGCCCGTGCTCTACCTCGACTCGAGCTACTCGCGGCACCTGAACCGCGAGGGCCTGTACATCGCGGCGCGCCACGTCGAGCAGCAGGCCCTCGCTGCGAAGCCCGCGGGCAAGCGCAGTTAACGAGGTGGCTTGATGTGTGAGGCACTGGATGCGACCTCGAAGGCCGAGGCCGGGAAGACCGGCGACTTCGTCCTCGGTGAGCCCGGGCGCTCAACGAGGCCGGGACAGCGACGCGAAGCCACTGTGGCTGCCACGAGTACGCACGAACCACCGGCCCGCATCGCACGCGGCTCCGGCTCGCTGGGCCGGCTCGGCCCGTGACGTACCAGGTCATCCACCACGCTGTGAAACGCGGTTGTGACCGTGACGCTGTCGAGACCGTGACCTTCACTCACGTCGAGCGCATCGCCCGACTGCAAGACGGGAGAACTAGGCATGGAGATCGGCAAGCTCACATCAGCGGCCGTTGAAGCCCTCCAGCACCGTGAATTCACCGGCAAGGCCGTCACCTCCGTCACGGTCGAACCGACCAGGGGTGACTCGGGCTGGATCAGCTACGAGGACACCGCCCTCGTCACCTACCACGACGGCGAGACCCAGAACCTCAACATCCGCGACACCGCGCTCTCTGCCGCCCTGGAGCAGCACGCGCACGACGAAGCCGAACTCGGATCCGTGCCGACTGTGGTCATGTCGCCCCGAACAACCGGGTCCGCTGCGAGGAGCATCCCGGCGTGCACATCGAGACCGTCGCATGCCGATGGCCGCACAACGTCACCGCAGACGGGGACTATCCGCAGGTTGGTCATCCCTACCGCGTCACCGACTGACTGCCGCCGACACGCTCCAATTCACCACCCAGGTCCAGGAGAAGAGACGTGATCACGGAACCCACCCTTGACGAACTGGGCACGGATGAGCTGCACGCCTTGATGACCGAGGCAATCCGCGAACTGCCCGAGACGAACCCGGTGCGCAGGCTCTGGGCGCGCTTGGACGAGATCCTTACCGCAGGTGGCCTCGAGTGCTTGTCGGCTCCCTGGGACGGGTACAGCGAACCGGAGGGCGAGGAGCGTGCTCCCGCCGCCAACAACGGCTGTCTCCGCTCTGCTGTCACCGATGGGGTTGGCGCTGCTATCCGTAGCGTTCACCAGCGCGGGTACGAGGTTGCCCTGCCCCTGGAACTGCTGGAGTTCCTCACCGGCGGCGCCGAGACCGCCGCGGTGGGTGAGTCCGAGGCACTCCCCCGGGATGACTTCGAGGTCGTCAACTCCGCGCTCAGCGACAACTGCCAGGTGGCCGAGGGCTTGCGGTGCACGAAGTGCAGCACCATCACTACCCAGGCTGGACACGAGGGGCAGGGGTGGACGCTGGCACGCCTCGATCTCATGGCCGACCGCCACCGGTGCTCACCTCGGGTCCCCGACACCGGCAGTTCCCTGGATGAGGTCCAGGACTTCCGACCTCGTCCCGCCCAACTGGACGCACGGGGTGACGTTTGATCCGGAGCCGCCAACCGTATGTCCAGGATTCCTGGAACCCGTGCGCCTACGCCGCACGGTGAACGCCCCCCATGGTGGCCGCCGCGGCCTCAGCAGAGCACCACTGTCCGCTCCGAGTCCGTAGGAACGTCATGACCAACCCGTTCGCCCCGCCCATCGACCTCAGCCACCTGCCGAACTACCGGCAGGCCGACACACGTCCTCGCCGGGCGGTGTTCCTCGGCCGTGTCTCCACCAAGGACCGGCAGCTTCCCGCCTCGTCCATCCCGCGGCAAGTCGTCCTCGCCGCTGAACGCCTCGATCCGGGTGAAGAATTCGTAGCGCACTTCTGGGATGTGGAGTCCGGGATGTTGCCCACGCACTTGAGGGGCCTGGGACCACAAGAGATGTACGACGGGCTCGGTGTTCCAACGCCCCGGGACGGCGGCCTCCAAGACCTCGTGGACCGTGCAGAGCAGATGGGCGTCACGCACGTCCTGGCCGAACGTTCCGACCGCGTGGCACGTGCCATGCTGACCAGCCTGACCGTGGAACACGAGCTGGAGCGCCTCGGGGCAGAGGTGATCTACGCCAACGAGCCGACGGGCGGCACCGAGTCGGGCCGGCTGCGTACCCGCAGGTACGGGCAGGCCGAGGCGGAGATCTACCGCGCGACGATGATCGAGATGTCGATGGGCGGCCAGTTCCAGCACGCCATCAACGGATGGAACCACGGCTACCCTCCCTACCCCTACGTCGCGGTGATCGACGAGGATGCCCCGGTTCGGGGGCAGGGCCGGTTCGGTGAGATGCGGCCGAAGAAGAAGCTCGTTCCGCATCCCGACGAACGCCGGTTCGACGCCGCCCGGGAACTGTGCCGCCTCCGGCGCGAGGAGCACCTGAAGGGCCCGGACATCGTCGCGATCCTCAAGGCGGAGCCCGACCGGTACCCGATCGACGGCGAGTGGACCTACAACAGGGTCGAGGGTCTGGTCGCGAACCCGAAGCTGACTGGATATCAGGTGTACAACCGGCGGGCGAACCGCACCGGCCGCGCCGGGTTCTCGCGGCGCAACCCCATTTCCCAGTGGGTGTGGTCGCCGAAGGTCGTGCACAAGCCGGTGGTGAGTCTGGAGGAGTGGACGCGGGCCCAGGAGGTCACCGCAGGACTACGCGTGGGCGTCGAAGGCGGACCGCTGCTGCGGATCCGGGCCGCGGCCTCCCGGCTCGGGGTCACCGTCACTGCGGTCAGCAGCAGCGCCACGCACACGCTGTACCGGATCGGGAACCGGCAGATCGTCCTGCCCTCCCCGGTGCCGGACACGCTCGTCCAGCAGGTCATCGAGGACTTGAGGAGCGCGGAGTGAGCGAAACCATTGAGGGCCAGGCCCACCGGCGCGGCCGGACCTGGGTGACCCACCTTGCCGAGCACGGTGTTTACGCACACGGGCGGACGCTACGGGCGACGGAGACGAACGCCGTGGAGGGGCTCGAACTCGTCGGCGTGAGTGCAGCGGTCACGCTCACCCCGGTGACACCGGAGCTGCAGACGCTCCGGGCCGCCGATGACGCCCGCGAACAGGCCCTGCGTGCCGCGGTGCACGCCCTGGCCCTGCGCCGTACCACGAGGCGCGACATCGCCATCGCAACACGGGCACCGGCCTGGCTGGTGAAACAGATCCTCGCCGAGCAGGCGAAGAAGGACGACTCACAGCCCCCCGCTGAATCAGCCACGACAGCCGAGGGCACGGTATGACTCACGGACGCCCGTACGGGTTCCTGCGGGCCCGCCGCTCAAGGTGCCTGGAACCTGCACGTCTTTCCTTTCGATCCGGAGGCCCACCGTGTCGTCCGGACTCCGAGGCTCCGGCTGTTGTGGTGCCGAGCGCATGAGCGGCTACCGGGAGATCGTGAAGCTGTTGGCGGCGAACACCGGCGCGAGGCGGATGAGTGAGGTCTTCGACAACTTCGTCGAGATGGTGGCGCTGGCGATGCGTAACGCCGTGGACGTCCGCGGGAGCGAGATCTGGCAGGCGCGCGAGGCTCAGTACCTCCAGATCGCCGGCCGTTACGACCGCGCCGAGCTGGACCGCTTCGCGCACGCCCTGGCTCTGGTGACCACAGAGATGGAGCGCGAGCCCTGCGACGTACTCGGCCGCCTCTACATGGAGTTGGAGCTCGGCAACGAGCGGCTCGGCCAGTACTACACGCCCTATGACATCGCCCAGCTGATGGCCGCGACGCAGATCGACACGGTGGTCGAGCAGGTGCAGCGGGGTGGCTTCGCCGATGTCTATGAACCCACCTGCGGCGCGGGCGCGTTCATGGTTGCTCTGTCGCAGGCGATGCTCGAGCACGGTCTGAACCCACAGACGCAGCTGCATGTGACGGCAGAGGACATAGCACCGCAGGCCATGCACATGATCTATATCCACCTGACACTGCTCCACATCCCCGCGGTGGTACGTCGGTCCGACGTCCTCACGCTGGAAATCTTCGAGACGTGGCCCACTCCAGCCCATGTCCTGGGCGGCTGGAGTCGGAGGCTCTGGCTGGGCCAGGCCGTCAGTGGATCACGGCGGATGAGGATCGTGTCACCTCAGGAGACCACCGAAAAGCCAGCTGCTGCTCTGGAGGTGCAGCGATGACGATTTCTGACGTCGAGAACGACGACGTTCCGGCCTGGCGCGGGTCGGCTGTCTCCGCGCCGGTCACCGGGCACGCCCCCGGCACGGCCGACGGCCGGACGCTCATTCGGCAATCTGCGCGCGAGGGGGGCGCTCTGGCGCACCGCAAGACGACGGCCGCCCCCTTCGGGGCGGCCCCCTGCTCCCGGCTGGCGCTGGTCCCTAGCCCCCAGGTCGCGGCCGGCTCGCAGGGTCCGGACAGCGACGCCGCGCGGACCATGGCCGCTCTCGGTTGGAGCGCTGCGTTCGTGGCGACGGTCCGCCTGGCCGCAGCCGGTGGTTTGAAGGCCGACGGTTCCGGGTTTCGCGCGGTGGATGCGGACGGCCGTACGGGCCGGCGGGTCAAGAGTGAGCGGGTGTGGCTACTCGCCCGCTGCGGATACCTCGCGCGTCACTCGTCGGGCTTGGTCGTGGCGACAGAGGACGGATACGAGGCGCTCAGGCTCGCCGAGGCTGCCGGGCCGGGCGTGCTGCGCGATGAGGCCGACGTCATGGCGTCCGTTCGCAAGGCCCGCCGTGCCCGCCAGTGGGACAGCCTCGGCGGGCAGGACGCGCACGCCTTGCCGGTGCTCCCCGGGGGTGGTGAGGAACGCCGCCGCCTGGCCGTCGCCCGCAAGTGCGCGGAGCGGGCGGCCGTCGAGGCGGAGAAGACGCGCAAGCGCACCGAGGCGCTGATGAGGCGTGCGCGGATCCGGGACCGCCGGGAGGCCCAGCGTGAGGCGGCCCGGGAGGCGGAGGCCAGGGCGCCGCGCCGGTGCTGCAGGGGGGTGTGGCCGATGGAACGGCGGTGCGGGGAGTGCCGGGAACTGGCAGCGCGGGGGATTGAGGACTTCCCCGCTCTTCCGGCAGGCAGCACGAACACACAGCAGAGCAGCCACGACGCGATCGGCAGCCCGTCCGTGATCGACGGCGAGTTCCTGGTTGAAGACGTCCGGAACATCGTCCGCAGGCACGCCGACGGTGAGCCGGTGGCCGTCCCGGTCGTTGCGTCCGCCCCCGAGCCGTCCGCGGCCGACGACGGCAACAAGGCCGAGCCGATGGCCGTTGGTGAGGCGTACAGCGGTAAGGCGTTCGCCCGAGCCGCCGCGTTCGACCTGGCGCAGACCCGTTGGGGTGTCGAGTGCACCCGGCACGCCCCGGTGACGGTGTGGGTGGACAAGGTCGGCGACGGAACCGAGTACGAGAGCGCGGCGATGCAGTTCGACAACCGGGTCGACGCCGAGCTCGCCGCCCAGCTGCACGCCCACGACCACGCGCGCCGTGATGAGGGTGTGGTCACACCGGCCGAGATCGAGCAGGCCGCGGCCCTGAGCTTCTCCCGCGACCAGTGGCGGGCGCTGGGCTGGATCCGTGAGGGCAAGGTCCAGGAGACGCGCTGGGGGTTCAAGGCGTACGACGTCAGCCCGGACCGTGCCGACGTGTCGGCCCGTATCAAACGGAACCGTATCCCGGCGCTGTGGTCGGCCGGGTACGTGAAGGTGTTCGCCGTGGCGCCTGGCGTGCGCGCCTTCGGCCTCACGGAGGACGGGGAGCGGGCTTACCGCCTGTGGTCCCGGGTGATGAAGGCGGAGGCCGTCACTGAGCCGGAGACCGACACCGCCCACAACGGCGTGAAGGGACAGCCGTACCGGCTGCTGTCCGCTCGTCAGTACTGGCCGGGGGAAACGCCGGTGGACGAGGAGATTGAGAAGGCCGAGAAGGCGGCGGCCGAGGAGAAGGCGGCCCGCCTTGATGAGGAGTCCAAGCGACTCCCGGCAGAAGCGGTCGCGCTCATCTCCGAGGCCGAGAAGTCCGGCCGGTGGACGTCGCGCACCCTGGTTCACCCAGCGAGTGCAGCCGTGGTGCAAGTCCACGACGTGAACGAGGACCGCGGCCGGGTCGTGCGGATGCTTTGGGAGTGGACGCCGGACGGCTGGGAGTTCTCCACGGGCGGCACGCTCGACGGAAAGGGGGACCGAACCGAACTCAAGGCGATGTCAGAGGCCCGCGCGTGGGTACTCGACGCTGTGATGTTCGTGGGCGACGATGTCACCTCCGATGAGGACGACGACCAGGCCGACGGCGGCGAACTCCTCCATGTCTCTCGCGAGTTCATCCCCACCGCAACCCCGGGCACCGATGCCGAGATCATCGAGATTGCCGCCGCTGGTCTGCTGTGGCAGCACGACGGCAACAAGTTCGCGCACGCCGGACGCACGGTCAGCCCCGAGCGGGTGCTGGTGCTGATCGAGGCCGGGACGCTGTACCGCTCCGCTGACGGGCGCGTATACCCCGTCAATGACGACAAGGCCGAAGAGACCGAGCGCCCCGTCAGGATCGAGGCCGGCGCGGCGGCGCTCGCTCTGGTCGATCAGGCCACACCGTCCACTGGTCCGAGTGACACCGACGGGCCTGCAATTGCATCTGTTCGAGGGAGGCCCTGAGCGGGCGATTCGGGCTCCGGGCCGGTGAACGTCGCCCTCGCGCCCCGCGCCGGGTCCTACGGTCGGCCCATGCGGATGGACTCGACGTGCCGGACTGGATGGCGCACTGCGCCGAATGCTGCCGGATGTACCGGGGCGCGGTCGCCGCCTATGAGCTATCGAATCTGTGCTTCACCCTCGACGTGCCGCTGACCGACCTGCGCTCTGGTCTGTTCGCCCGCCACGTTCTGCAGGAGCACCGCAGGGGTGTGCCGACGGAGCCGCACCTTGACTGTGCACTGTGCGACCAGTACGCGTTCGACGACTCGGCCATCCTGCTGTTCCTCCGTGCCGAGCACCAGGCCCGTGCCCTGTTCCTGCCTGCGGACATCGAGATCCGCGGCTGAAGGAAGAGGCACGGCGCTCGCCGGGGGTTCGACCCTCTCGGTGGCACCGGAGGCGGTAGTCGTGGCAACCCGCAGGTTTGCCCCGCCTCACTCCAGGCTGTGTAGCTCCATACCCGGCAAGCCTGGCCCCCGTCGGGCAACCCGAATCGGCACCGCGCGACGCAAAGGCTCTGGGGCGGGCACCGTCCGGCCATCCAGTCCCCGTACCGAAGGATCACCCGTGTCCGACCCCGTTCCCTACCCCCCGCTCTCCCCCTGCTCGAGGAACACACCTGCACGCGGTGCACACGCCTACTGTGCGTGATGGTTGTCTGCTGGCGCCTCGCCTTGGCCCTGACCGTCGCCGTGCTCGTCGTCATCGCCCACGACCGCGGTGCCTCGACCGACACCACGCCCGCCCGTCGGTCACGGCTCCCGTCAACCCATCGCCCGGTGCCCCGCACACCAGCAGTCCGCCGGACCCGACCAGCACGGCCTGTAGCATCTTCGACCCGGAGTGTCCGGCACCGCCGAAGGCATCAGCGACGCCTGACCCCCACCAGCTCTGAGGACCGCGCCCCGCTGCGGAGAGGAGCCTCATGAGTCGCCGCCCGACGATGAACGAGGTCCGGCCAGTGGCGCACGCCTTCCTCGCCGCCTCCGCCGACGAGGCCGCTCCAGAGGACGCGGTCAACGCCGCGCTGCGCCTCGGGGGCGGCACCCGCGAGGGGCAGACGCACGTCAACCTTCTCCTGGCCCACGCCTTCGCCGACATCCTCGACGAGGAGTGCCCGCCCCAGTGGCGAAGCCCGCAGGGCGTACCCGACGTGGTGATGATCAACGCGATCGGCGAGGAGCACGATCTCGCCGCCCGCTACACCAAGGAGGAGGACGTCCAGGGCGCGCCCGTTACAGCTCGTCGCGCGCCGGCTCGAGTGGCCACCGCAAGGAGAGCGGCACATCGGGCTTAGGAGTCCCTGTAGAGGTGTACCAATCACCAAAGAGCGCGACGCCGGACAGGCAAAAACCTCATGATTGATCACATCTGGGGAGTGTGATGGATGGACTGCAAAAGCTCCCGACCCTCGCCTAATCAAGATCATAATTAGAGACAGTCATCTAGGGCTAGTAACGCACATCACAAAGTTACTAGCAGTGATTGTGATTTGTTTGAGCAAATACAACAGCGATGAATCTTCCCAGGTCAGAGGACACTTAAAGCTGTTTCCCTACGAAAGGGCTATGTTGTTACGACCGGTCACGATGCTGCGGCCCATTGCGGCTCGGTGCATACGGCAATCCCCACATGTAGTGCTTCCATAGAGCTAGCGATACAGCCCGCCCCAGGCACTCCCTCTCGGACACCGCGGTCCCGAGAGTTCGAGGACCGGGTGACCTGGCCCCTACGCCAGGCAGAAGGGAAGTACCGCATGGTGTGGAACGAAGGGGACCGCAAGGACGAGCAGCGCCCTTGGTGGCGAAAGGTTCGAGGAGCCTGCGTCATCACGGGGGCCGCGATGGCGGCCACCTACTGGACGCTGCGCGTTGTTGCGGCAGCGATAGAACTGCACCAGGCCGTCAGCCCCTGGCACTAGGTCCAGGCTGCTGACGGCCAGAGAGGAGGCGACGGATCCCCGAAAGATTGGCCGTCCGGAGGGGATCCGGAGCCGAAAGGCTGCATGCAGCCGTTTACACCATGACACGCTCCCAGAGCCTGCGGCTACTTCGCCCGCGTCACAGTGACCACCGCGTGCCTGGTCGTACCCGACAAGACTTCCACCACCGCGCCCACCGCGACCGCGGCGTATGGCTCGCCCCTCCCGGTGCGCGCCCGCCGGCCCGGCCCCGCGGCCGTCAGGAGCGGCGCCAGCTGTGTGGCCAGCGGAGCCGTCAGCGTCTGCGACAGTGCGACACGTCCGTCGGGGAGCCGAACGGCCAGGTGCTGCGGCCGGACGGCCGGCCCGGTGTAGCCGACGACCTCAACATCCATGGTCTCCGCGTGGCGGAGCTTGCGCCATTGCCGAGATCCCCCTTTGTACGTCGACGATCCCACCTTGATCATGAGTCCCTCGACGCCCTGCGCCTGAAGCGCCTCGTACCAGACCCGGGCCCAGTCGGCGTCCGTCGTCGTCGGCACCGACTGGATCGGCGGGCCCATGCCGTACTCCTCAAGAAGCTGATCGAGGAGCGCCCTGCGACGTACGTAAGACCAGCCTCGGGTGTCCCCGTGTTCTGGATGGTGCAGGACATCGAAGACGGCGAAGTGAGCGGGATGCCGCTCCGCGAGCAGCCGGGCCCGCGCAGGCGTCGAGTTCGCCCGTGACTGCGCCGCGCTGAAGCTGATGCGGCCGTTGATGTGGACGACTGCCTCGCCGTCGAGGACGACTCCGGCGGGGAGCCTCATGCCAGCGAGCGCCAGATCCAGCCAGACCGCGGTGACGTCCCGACCGGACCGGCTCTGCAGGCGCACGGTCTCCTCGGCGCGCCACAGCACAAGCCGGTGACCGTCGAGCTTGGGTTCGTAGTGAAGATCCTTGCCGACCGGCAGAGTCTGCACGGCCTGGGCAAGAGCGACAGAGACGGGCCAGTCCACATCTCCGAGCCTGCAGCCAATCAGCCCCGCACGCCCGGCGAGAGACTCCGCCTCCCCCTGGGGCTACCGGCCAGTAACCGACGGGCGGACACAAAACCTCCGCGGCATGCAGGGTGCGCTCCGCCTGTCGCGCGCTCCGTGGCCACCGACCGGCGGCCACGCGCTCCGGGCAGATGGGAGCAGTTCCGGGTAGCAAGAGAAGGAGAACCCCGGCCTGATGCCGGAGCACCAGGCCGGGGTTCTTGTACAGATTGGGCGTCAGTGAGTCCTCTGGGGCAGTCGCAGCCCAACCATGCCCAGAGCCTCCGAGTGGAAGCTGACTTCCATGGCGACCAACCCGTCGACGACCTGCTGGGCCGCTTCGCCGAGCTCGCGCACGGCGTCGCGGTTGTTCTTCCCGAGGATCTGCTCTACGCCATGCGCCTGCGTGATCTGCAGGTTGAGACGCACGCGACCGTCAGGTTCGCAGACCGCTGCGAACACATCCAGCTCCAGCTCGCCGGCGTACCCGCCGATGCAGTTGTTGAGCATCGCACCCCAGCGGGAGAGCGTCTCGGCATCACGGGCGACGACAAGGCTCAGACCAGGGGCTGCTTCCCGACCGTCCAGCAGGGCGGCCGTCTGCAGTGCCCATTGGTGGCGCCGGGCCTGCTTCGTGATCCGCTCGAGACGGCGGGCCGTCTCGCGTTCGTAGCGCTCACGATCGCGGGCAGCCATCAGCTCGCGCCGACGGTCCTCGATCAGACCCAACGCCTGCACGCGGAACGCCTCGTCCTTCCAGAGGTCCCAGTCAGCGGCCTGGGCCGTGCCCTCGGGAAGCAGCCGGATCTCGCGGTTGTAGTGCTCCATCTCGCGAAGGGCGTAGATCTCCTCCTGTATGACACGCTGGGCCGTGCGGCCCCGGGGGTTGTGCCAGCGCTCGATTGCGGGCAGGTCCCGGACCAGGTGCTCGAGGTCACGGGAGCCGCGGACCCGGCGCTGCCCGCGGGCAGCGATGATCTCCGGAAGGAGGTCGAGGTCACGGGTGACGGCCAAACGGTGAGCCGTGCAGTCGGCTGCATCGGCCAGCGTGCGCCGCGCCTGGTGGACGGGCTCGTTGAGGATCCGTCGCAGCACCGGCTGCGGAGTCCGGCGCAGGATCGAGCGGATGCCTCGCTGCTGCAGGGATGTGAGCGACAGCTCGCGCATCAGGCTGCGGCCGTCGGCTGTTTTCGTGGTGCGCATTGCGTCGATGAGCCAGTCCACAGGCACCAGTCCGCGGAACATGGCGAACCAGCTCAGGGTGCTGTTGTCCAGACGTTCCACCTCGCGGGCCAGCGGCCGGCGGTAGGCGCGCACGCCGAAGAGGTTCTTCGCGACCTGCGCATGGTCGTGGGCATCGAGATAGGGCAGGTAGGCGGAGGCCGGACGACCCTGCCAGCCGTCCTTGAGCAGCGGGAAGCGGTCGTTCCAGTTCGGTAGCCCGCCGATGTGTTCGCGGATCGCGGTGATCGCCTGGTCCACGGCGTTGTCGACTCCCTCGGGCTCCGGTCCTTCGAGCCGGCGGGCCAGAGGGTTGCTGCGCATCCACTGCTGCAGCGTCTCGGACAGCCCGTGGATCCAGGACTCGACCAGGGTCTCGGAGAAGACGTGGCGGGTGGTGGATTTGCCGGTGCGGCGGTCGATCTCGCGCAGGACGACGAGGTTCTTCTTGGTGCGTGCCATCGACGTGAGCTTCTCGGAGGTCCAGTAGTGGAATGCCTTGCCCGAGGCGCGCATGCGGTGCACGCGCCTGTAGAGCGAGACAGCAACGGACGTCCGGCCGTCAGGTAGAGCCCGCGCCAGGATCCTCAGACTGATGCCGGAGATCGCGCCTTCGACAGCGGCGACACCCTGCTCGGCAAGGGCGTCGTCGACATACTTGATATAGAGCAGGGCGTGCTCGGCGCGCTCAGGCATGGCGATCTCCCCCGGGAAGATGTGATGGATTCGGCAGTGAGAGCCCCGGCGCTGCTTTGCAGCGCACTGCCCGCGTCTCATCCGATTCCCTCTCCCCCAGCTCGCCCCCCTGTCAGGCCATTTGGGATCACCTTTCGATTCGAGGCCATGTCACCCGAAGGGCCTTTCGGTGGATCTCCTTCCGGCAGCGGCGGGGCTGCATCATTCGGTCGTCACGGTCAGTCGGTGCCGATGCCGGGGCACCAAACGCCGGGCCGGTCGTGCCACTCGTGGGGGTCGTGGTAATCGTCGTGGCCGCACGGCCGGCGCCCGTTCTCCTCATCGGTCGGTTCCCTGTCGGGTCCGGCGAGGTTTCGGCAAAGTACGGTCGCGTGTTCGGTATCGAGCTCCAGCGAGTACGGGCACCGCTCCTCGTCGGACATGAGGACGATCACGGTGTCGTCGTCGCCCCACAGGACATCGTTCAGGCCCCAGCGGAGATGCGTCGGGTCGTCGGCGGCCGCGAGATCATCGGCGGTCGGGGCGGCGGGCGGCATGAGTCCGGCGGCGACGGCAGCGCCCAGCCATGACTCGGCCTCGCTGACGAGGAACTGAAGGGTGCTCGGGAGGAGTTCGTCCCAGGATTCGGCGACGGTCGGCCCGTAGCCGTTGCGGTAGCGGGACTCAGCGAGCTGGACGGCTCGGGAATCGGTGTCGGTCATCAGAGGCTCCACAAGGTCACTGCGCACTATTCGAAGACAAGTTCTTCCTCGCCGGGTATTTGGTCGTCGCGGCTGTTTGTGCGGATCCGGGCCGGGATGCCGTTGAAGCGGCGTTCGCAGCCCGGCTCGTAGCCGGATGGGGTGCGGTGCTTCATCTGGCGTTTGCAGCCGCGGCACCGGGGCGGCTCACTCCACCTCAACTCCAGGGTGTTGCGGGGATCAATAGAACCCGCCACAACCCCGGGCATCGCTTCTGCTGTGACGATCAGTCAGCGGATGGGCTTCCCACCCTGGTCGCAGAGGTACGCGTAGACGTCCATCAGGTCCGCGCGTCGCGCGGGCATCAACGTCTCGATGTCGTCCCGCTCCCGTGCGCAGGGCGGGCAGAACCAGAAACTGCCCATGAGGTACGCGACGGTTTCCTGCTGCGGGTCGCCCTGGTTGGCGTTGATCTCAGACATGGCCCGATCCTTCAGCGCTGCGGCCCGGCGGCGTAGTGGTAGCAACCCTCCAGCGACTTCGCCGGCTGCTCGGCGCCGAAGGGAGGTTGCGGTCGATGGACCACCACGAGCGTTGGCGTCCAGCGGCCTCGATAACCTGGCCGTCACGGCTGGCGTTCAGGCTGAGTTGTAGTGGCGAGCGTCGCGGCCTGGATTGTCGGGGTCGGTGAGTTCTCAGCTGCCTTCCATCTGAACGCCGTCGCTGGGCGGGGTGTGGCCGGGTTCGCCGCAGTCGAAGGGCGCCATGTCGATGCCGGGGGCGGCCGCTTCGAGCGCTGTGACGGTTTTGAGGATGGCGTGGGCTTGGCGGAGTCTCACGTCCAGTCTCCGTTCAGGTATGCACGGGCTGCAGCTTCGACGTCCCGCATCCGCCCATCGGCGATGGCGTGGATGGGCGCCATGTTGTCGAGGTGTGGGTTCATGCCGACCATCCACGCGCGGGCGGTCGCCTCGCCTTCCACCTGGGCGAGCTGTTGAAGGATGCGAGCGGCGTCTGCCTGCTGCTGCGGAGTGGTGAGGCGGGCGGCGAGCCGTGGGCCGAGCTGAGCGGCCAGGAAGCCGACGGGGTCGGGGTCGCTCACGTCGGGAATACCTCCGGGTGCGCGGCCTTCCAGTCCAGCCGCCGCTTCGGGTAGATGTCGTGGTCGCGGTCCATGGCCTGTTCCAGAGACAGCGGGCCTACGGTCTGGCGGGATTCGGATCCGGGCGGGCCGGGCACGAACAGCGGACCGCACTGCCAGGTGACGACGCGATATCCCCAGTCGGTGGGCCGTTCCTTGCTGCCCCAGCTGTACGGGTCGATGTCGACGTCGATGCAGGCGGCGATGTACTTCAACTCAGGGTTGAAGCTGGTAACGACGGGGATGCGCAGCTTGGTCAGCGGGTCGTCGCGGTCGGCGTCGGTGCCGAACGGCCAGTCGGTGGTGGTCATGCTGTTCCTATCGGTTGAGGTCCGGCGGGTCCAGTCCATACGCTGCCGCGCTGGTAGGGCGGGTTGGCGTCAATCTCACCCTCGACGACGCGGCGGGCGAGCCAGCGGGCCGACTGGTACGAGGGGTTGAGGCTGACGTGGTCGAACGGGGCGGCGGTCTGGCGGGTCATGACGGTCTCCTAGTTGGCGGGCGGTTTCGGCGTCTCGGTGCGGGCCGCGTACAGGGCTTCGCGGTGCTGGGCCATGGCCTCTTCGCGGGTGCTGGCCTTGTCGACAGTGGTCTCGACGATCCGGTCGCCGAGCAGCCAGCCTTCAAGCCGCTTGTCGGGGGTGTCGTCGAAGACGGTGGTCTCGTAGGCGCGGAAGTCGACCTGGATGGTGGACACGGTCAGCGTCCACTCGTCGCCGCGCTTCACGGATGTCTGGCGGACGATTCGAGAGATACGCATCGAAGTCTCCTTACGCAGCCAGCGCAAGCTCCGCTGCGGCGAGGCAGTAGGCGGGTTGGTAGTGCGCGGGAAGGCGATCATGGCTCCTGGCAGGCCTCGGTCATCTCGGGTTCCTCAGGGTGGTGGGGCCGGTGCGCCGGGGGAGCGGGCTTCACTGGGATGCGGGCGGGATCACTCGCTCCAGCCGATCAGCCGGAACTCAGTTCCTTCACTCTCCAGCTCCTGCTTCGAGTTGAAGTGCTCCGAGGCCCAGACGAGGCGGAGGATCGCGTCTCCGTGGGACGCATGCTGGCCGTGTGGCGCCGGACCAACCGGCCGCGCGCCGCGGTGATCGTGAAAGTCATCGTGCCGCCCCTCAGTAGCCTTTGCGGGCCGCCGCGCGGGCCTGTGCTTCGGCGTCACGGGCGGGGATGGTGGCGAGGAGTTCGCCGGGGCTCGCGGCCCTGGCGAGGGACTTGGTTCGGGCGGGGTCGGCGTACAGGGTCCACACGTCGCCGCCCATACGGGGCCAGTAGGAGAGCTGCCAGAACCGGCGGTTGGCGTAGCTGATCTGCCAGGAACGCGGGCCGGACGGGTGCGCGCTCACACCGGCGGGAAGGTCCGGCAGTTCCGGCGCGGGACCGTACGCGCGGTCTATGTAGGCGAGGTGTTCGGCGGTCGGCACGATGGCGACGCGCACCGTGTGCGGCCACCGGTGCCCGTCGGGCAGCATCGGCGCCCACTCCTTCCATTGCGCCTCGCTGCTCGCGCTGCCGGTGTACGGCGCCCAGGCCGCGCCGCGCGCGTAGTTGAAGCCAAGCCGCATCAGGTGCCACCCGGCGGCGATCTTCAGCCCTTCCGTGTTCGCGCCGTCGGTGATGGCGTCCAGGTAGATCCCGGCCGGGTCGTTCTCCCGACCGGCCGCGCCCCGCTCGGTGAGCGGGATCATGTGGCGTTCCGCCGTGCTGCCCTCGGCGGTCATCAGCCGCAGAGTGGCGCCCCCACCGGCGAGCGGGTACGCCATCCGGATTTCCGCTACGGTCGGCAGGACGGCGAGCTGGCCCGCACGCATCCGCTCTAGCCGCTCGTCCATGGTGGCCGCCACCTGGGTGCGCTCGCCGCCCTCGGCGGCCATACGCCGCGCGGCGCCGTGTGCACGGGTGCCCTGGTCACGAGTTGCCGGCGCGGATGTCACGGTTGCGGCCGTCTTCTCCCGCTCGTGGGCAACCGCGCCGGCCGCCAGCGCGAGCGCGCCCTTACGGGTGGTGCTGTGGCTGCCGACCTGCCGCCGCTCGCCACCGACTTCGCGCACCATCCAAACCAACTCCGTGTTCCTGGTCACCTGGTACGCCGCATAGGTGCGCTGCGGGAACCGGAGGCCGTTGAGCGTCTCGCCGGGCAGGTCGAACAGCCAGCCGTCTACGCCGTACTCGGTTCCCTCCGGCGCACGGCCGTTGGTCGGGGTGTACCGGCGGTACGAGCGGGTGCCGATCTCCCGGACGATGCTGCGGGCCTGCGTGGTCATGCTGGGGGTTCCTCTCTCGGGTTGCTGCCGTGGTCGGGTTCGTGCTGAGTGCCCCCGGCCGGTCTCGAACCGGCCGACCCGCCCGCACTCGTCGCAGGGTCGGGGGCGCCATGAGGGTTAGAACGGGGGACAGCACAGGGGGCCGGTGCACTCGTGCGCGGCGGCCTGCGCCTGCGCTGCCTGGCGCTCGCGCTCGGCCTGATCGCTGCGCATGATGCGCCGGGCGACACACGGCGCGTTGTCGCACGTGGTGTGACCCTTCAGGGCGTCGGTGGAGTCGTCGAAGATCTCGATAAGCCCGTAGTCCTCGCACCAGCCGCACAGCGGCTCCGGGGCGTGCAGGCTCTCGCCGTCCACGCACCCGATCCAGTTGGACGAGTCGTACCAAGCGCCCTGCCCGTCGGCCTCGATCCACTCGATAACGCGCGCGCAGTGCAGGCTGATCAAGGCAGGTGTACTTCGGCTCCGGCAGCGTCAGCCGGAAGTGGTCGGCCACGGCGGCAGCGCACTGCCCGGCCTGCATGCCCGCGCTCGGCCTGGGCTTGTGCTCGTCACCAAACCCGTTGAACACGAACCGGGTTGACTCGTCGTCGGTGACCATGGCGGCCACGGCCCACAGTGCGACCGTGGGCAGGTCGTAGTGATCGGCGAACCGGCGGCCCTCCGGGGTGCGGGCGGACGGGTCGGCCACACAGTGGATCCACACCCGTGCACGCCCCGGCACGCTGCACACCAGGTACTCCGTAGGCAGCCCGCGCCACGGCTGGTCCACGTGGTGCACGATCCCGAGCGCTTCGAGCGCCTCACGGAGCATGGCGCCGGTGTGGCTGTCGTACGCGGGGCGCGTCTTGGTGAGGCTGGGGCGTGCGGTGAACGTGGACATGCGGGGTTCTCCTCGGGTTGGTTCGGGTTCCGTGGCCGTGGACGCCCCGCCCAGCTGCAGTGCGCCGTAAGGGGGTTGGGGTGTCAGGCGCCCTGGCCGGTCAGGCCGCGCGCGGTGCGATATGCAGGGATCAGGTCCCAGGTGGAGCCGAGCCGGTACCACCAGAAGAGTTCAGGAGCTGGCGCCGGTGCGGTGTTCGCGGCGGGCGCGCAAGGTCGCGGCGTGCAGCTCGGCTGCGTAGCGACAGATCATCACCCACGTTGCCCGGTTTCCGTTGGCGAGTGTGTCGCGGAAGTGGTCGGCGGCAAGCCATGCCTGACGGTCCGCCCAGTCGGCTGCCGAGCCGTCGTCCCTTCGGGCGGCGAAGTCGAGGTGCCGGGCGGCGTTCATGACCGCCATGTGGCCTTCGGGGCACAGGTCGGGCAGGCTGGTTGCGGGGTCACGGGCGAACATGTCCCCGGCGGGCGGGTTCGGGTCGAACGAGATGTCACGGTCGACGGCGTAGAAGCACGAGCGGATCTCGACGAGGTAGCGGGTGACGAGATCCCACGTGAGTTCGCTGCCGTCGCCGACGCGAGCCTTGAATGTGGCGGCGGCATGGCGGGTGAGGTGCGCGGCTGGGGCGAGGTACTGCCGGTCCCGGTGGCGGCGGAAGTCCTCCAGCCGTACGGCCGCGTCGAAGAGCATCATGTGCCCCGAGTAGGCGTGTTCCTTCAGTGACGCTCCGGGGCGTGTCTGGGCCGGGGGCTTAGGCGGCTCGGGCAGCTCCGTGTCTGCCGCCTCTCCGTCGCTGCCGACAGTTGCCTGTGCGGCGTGGGCGGCCGGGAGCGCGGGACGAGTGCCAGGCTTCCATACGATCACGCCCAGGCCGGTCTTGTGGCCGTCCTCCACGTGCCAGCCGACTTCGCGGAAGCGGTCGGCGTAGATCTTCTTCTCGACCGTCCATGTGTCCTCCTGGACCTGGGCGGCCCTCTTCGTCGCGTGCGGGTAGCGGTGCGCGTAGCGGATGTACTGACCAGCGAGGAGGATGTAGATCTTCACCATGCCCGGCATCTCGCCGGGCACTACCCAGGCACCGCGGGCCTCGTCCACGTCGAACGTTGAGGGGTCGTCTGCGTCGTACTCGTCCCGCAGGAGTGCCACCTTCAGCCGCATGTGGTGCTTCTCGGTGCCCGCGAGCACCTGGAGCGCGGCCTTCACGTCCTCGTGTTCGGAGTCCTTGGGCAGGCTGCCTTTCGTGCCGTTCGCGAACCGGCCGACCACCACCCCCTCAACCGCGTCGCTCCGGCGCCACGCCTCGTCCTGGGCCCCCTGGTCGGTAGGGCGCAGGTGGGGCAGGACGTTCGCCTGTGGTGCCGGGACCGGCCGCACCTCGACGTCGGCGACCACGGCCGGCGCGGCCTGGGAGGACGACGCGAGCGGGGGCGGCCCGGTGACGTCCGGAGCGGCGAGCACGGTGTCGCCCGTGCCGGAGCCCTCCCCAGCCGTTACCTGCTGCTCGTTCGCGGTTTCGCGGTCGATGGCGTCCATCGCGGCGAAGGCGGACGTGTCGCGGCCGGTGGTGATGGTGCCCTCGATCTGCTTGTCGCTGTAGTAGTCGAACGACTGCCACCGGGTGGGAGTGATCCGGGAGACGCGGACCGAGCGTCTGACGGATTTTCCGTCGGCGTCGGTGTACTGGTGGCTGAAGACGTAGCCGTTGCGGTCTTTGCGGTACTTGGGCCGGATGCGTTCGGTGCTCATGATCTTCTCTGGGTTCCTTGTCTGATGTGATGGGTGTGTGGGAGGCGACCGGCCGCCAGTGGGGCGGCCGGTCGCGGGGTCAGCGGGGCTCGGCGGTGAGGTCGGCCACGCGCCGCTGGTAGGCGCCCCAGACGCTTGCGGTGTCCAGGCTGGGGCCGGTGGTGTAGCCGGTGGGGGAGGATGTGTGGGCCCACGTGCCGTGTGCGGTGACGACTTCCCGGTATTCGGTGCGGCTGGCCGGGTGGGATGCGATGGTGATCCACTGCGCGCCGGCCAGGGACGGATAGGCCGCCAGGTGGGCGGCGACGGCCGATGCCATGGCGTCGGCGGCGGCCGCCGGGTCGGTGATGTCGGCGGGCGCCTCGGTGAAGTCGCCGTGCACGTGGCGGGTGTTGAAATCGTCGGTGATCACAGCACTGATGCCGAACAGTCCGGCCAGCGGCACGTCATAGCCGGACACGGCGCGGCGGTCAGTGTAGGAGTGCGCGTCGATCCACACGCCCGGCTGGCCCGCAGCGGTGGTCACCAGGGAGGCACCAGGCAGGGAACGCCAGGGCTTGACCACGCGGAAGGAGACACCGTGCGCCGTCAGCGCGGCCGTGAGGATCGCGCCGGTGCGCTCGGCAGCGGCGGGGGCGGTCTTGCTCAGGTCGTGGGGCCAGGAAGTCATGGTGTACCTCTCATACCGATGGGGTGTGGGTGGGGCTGAGTGCGTGCGGCCCGGCTCGACCGGGCAACCGGCCTACCGGGCGGCGCGGGTGGATCAGAGGAGCGGTGCGTCCTGGTCCGTGCAAAGGGGCGGGGATCAGACCGGCGCTGATCGCCATACGGCGCTCGGGGCTCACCCGCCGCTGAGGGCACGCGGGGGCCGTGCCTCTGGGGTGGGGGCGGCCCGACCGGCCGCAGCCTCCGCCGTGGCCTCCGTGCGCGCGGTCTCGGCCGTCTCCTGCTCCTGGTGGCCTCCACCTCGACCGGCGCGGCCTCCGTCTGCCCGAGGGTGCCGCCCGCGCCGTTGCGGTACTCCGACGGGGCCGGAGCCTCGGGGCGTTGCCGTCGTGCAGCTCGGCGACCGCCGCGATGCGGGCCGCCTTGCCGCGCGCCGTGCACGGGTCCTCATGCCCTGAAGACCAGACCGGATCAGCTCCGCTGATCAGGCAGAAAAAGAGAGACCCCCGCCCGGCGAGCATCATGCTCAGCCGACGGGGGCTCCGCGGAATTCACCTGCCGACGCCCAGAGGTGAGCCCCAGTCGGTTACGGCTGGATGCTGCCGTCCGGCACGAGAATCGTGATCTGGTCCTGGCACAGCTGCTGGCCGCCGTTCGAGAAGAGACCACTTAGGCTTCCTGCGTCCGTGCCTTCCTGGTCGGGCCCGATCTTCAACCGACTCCTGTCGTGCGGGTCGCCGGTGTAGCTCGGCTTCGAGGGGTCGATGGGCTGGACCGTGCAGCGCAGCCGCTCCAGCCGCGGCGTCCGGTCCGCTTCGTGCGGATCGATGATCCGGACCGTGATGTCGTTGGCGAAGGTCTTCTGGGACCAGAGGAAGCCCGTCGGCCTCTGCTCCTGGGTGGTCACCATGCCGTGCACGACGACGCCCCGGTCCTGGACCGTCGTGTAGTCGTAGCTGATGTCGTACGAATACTCCGAGGCGGTCGTGGCCCTGTAGTAGCTGCCGTCGGCACGCTCGACGAGCTTCTGAACGGGGTCCGCGGCGTAGACGATCTTCGTGTTGGCCATGACGGCACGGTCCTGGGTTTCCCGGCTTCTCAACTGGTTGCCCCAGATGACCAGGCTCGCGACCAGGACGGCGATGGCCGCGATCGCGATCGCCCAGCCGCGAAGGAACGAGCGCCTGCGTAGGGGGATGTTGTACATGGTGGTGGTCTCTCTCTTTCTGCTGGTGCTCAGGTAGTTCCGAGATCGCTGCGCACGCGCAGCCGCTTGGCGAAGAAGCGGCCTCGATGTCGAAGTGGCCCTGATGCAGCTGGTAGAGCGCAGGGCAGCCGGGCCCGGAGACCCAGGCCTGGATCGCTTCCGGGAAGAGGGCTCTGCCCTCCCAGGCGAGGTGCCAGGCCTGTCAGTAGTGAACGAGCTTCTGGAGTTTCATCTCGGTCCACGCCGGCCGGTCGGGCTCGGCTGCGGCGCGCTTCTGCAGGATGTACTCGGCGACGTCGAAGGCGGATGTCAGGGACTCGGCCACCGCTTCACCTGTCATCTCGCTCTGGTCACCACCAGTGCCGGAACAGGTAGTCACCGCGCGGCAGTTCGCAGCGGCGGATCAGATCGGCCAGGACCAGCCGCAGCGACGGCGAGAAGGCACGATCGGCGAAGAACCGGTCCTCGAACACGGCGTTCTCAAGGTCTTGCGTCGACGGCGGGTTCGCCTCGACGGTGGCTGGTGTGTTTTCGTCGGTGATCCGGATGCTCAGTCAGTAGTCCAGCTCCGTCATGCCGGTCTTGAAGGCGCTCTCGCCGGTGCGGGAGTCCCAGCCCAGGTAGATCTCGGCGCTATCGAGGTCGCCGAGTGCCTGCAGGTAGTCCCCGTCGGAGGTGAGCTCGTAGAGCTTCACGCTGTCATTGCCGATGTGCTCGTCGTCCCGCTGGCATCCGCGCAGCGAGCTGTACTGCTTGCCGTAGACGCGCTCGGCGATGGCCTCGATCGCAATGTGTCCGTTCTCGACGGTCACAAGATCAGCGTGCGGTTCCAGCGTGTAGACGCTGCGGAGCGTGTATTCGGGTGCATCAGGCATGACCGGGCGCCTCTGTGCGGTTCGGAGATGGTTGCGGGGACGAGCCCCTACAGGCTCAGTGCTCGCCTCGCAGGAGGTCCGCCAAGGCCTGAGCATGGGCGTTCTTCGCTTGTTCAACGGCAGCCTGCTCCTGGAGGGAGTGGATCTCCTCCCCCGCCTGGATGCGCTCGTCGACGGCGTCCATGGCGAGAATGGCGGCAGCGAGTTCGAGCCGGGCGTCCGCCACGCGGCGCTTCAGTTCGGGGTGCCGCTCGGACATCACGCCCAGCCGGTAGACGGCGTCGACCTTCTGCTCTTCACCGACGGTGGACACAGCGGAACTCGCCTTCTGCTGGGTGGTGTTGAGGGGCGTGGCGTCAGACCTGGGCCGGTACTCCGGCGAGGTCGATCCTCCGGCCGCGGGCCAGCTCGGCGGCCGGGACGACGATGCGGTAGCCGCCGACCGGGTAGCTCGGGTGGGTCGAGAACACCACGGCGCACATCCAGGAACCGGAGTGGCGCTTACGGGGCACGGGCTCCTCCTCGACGCCGTCGGGCAGAGCGTCCTTCCGGAACTCGATCGGCACTACGACGACGCGATAGGACTGGTTCGTGCGCGGCGGCTCCCAGGGCAGCTCGACGAGTAGGTCCCTGGGCCACTCTTCGATGGTCACGGGCAGGGTGGACAGGTAGTGGTTCGTCGAGCCATCGGGTGCCTGGGCCAGCCGAGCCCGCTCCTGTTCTTCGGTCTCGATGAAGCCGATGCGGCTGAGGAAGCTCATGGCGGTCAGTACTCCCTGGGTCAGTGGCTTGTGCTCGGCTCGGACCGCCGGCATGTTCGAGGAAGACGAGCCCGTCGCGCTCGCAGCGCACGCCGTAGACGTGTGTCCAAGGCGGCGAGGACCTGGCCCACGAGGTCGTCCGACTTCGTCAGCCAGTGGACGAACACCCTGGTGTCGTCAATGCGGTTCCAGGAATGCCGGACGATGACGCCGATGCGGCGGGGGACTGCGCCGAACGCGCATTCGAGGTAGCCGCTGGTCTCAGCGAGGAGGACGTAGTTGCCGACTGCGGGCCAGACACGCTGCTCGGTCGTGCTGCCGTGGTTCTTGGCCTTCGGCTTCCGTCCGATCAGGTCCGGCAGGAGGAAGGCGAGTCCCATCGTCGCGAGGGCAGCGGCAAAGACGATGAGAATCATGGGCAAGCGGTCTAGAGCATCTTCATCGGCGTGGTTTCCTTCGAGACCACAGTGGAGGGGGAGAGAAAAGACAGGGCGAAGAAGCCACTGGTCAGCGAGTCTCGCTGTAGCCGCACTCGGAGCACGTGTGCGTGACCTTCTTGGTCTTCTTGCCGTCGCGGACGCCGTGGGCGTTCGACTCCATGTCGATGGCGCAGTTCGGGCAGTTCATGGCCGGCTCCTGGCATGACGAGGATGTTCTTCAGCGCCAGATCCGGATCAGCTCCGCTGATCCCTTGTGCTCACTGCCGTCACGGGACGAGCAAGGCGAGCCACGAAGAAGAAAAACGGCACCCCGGCGCAGCTGCTGCCCGAAGACAGAGCGTGCACCGGGGTGCTACAGAAGCCGGAACCGCGGAGATCTCCAGGGGCGCAACGCATGGATCAGCTGCAGTCCTCAGGTGTGCTTACTGGAGTACGCCGGGGATCAGTCGACGCACCACGGGTTCGAACCGGTCGCTCACAGCACATCGGGGGGGGCGTGCGAGGCATTGTCCGGCTGAACCAATGTTGGCCAGACCGGCCCCGGCCGGGTCCCCTGGCCAGAGGCCGGTTTCGCAGCCAGGCATTCAGCCCTTCTAATCTCTCAGATTAATCCGGACGCGGGAGCTCGGTTCCTTTTCTTCCGCACCCTTCGGACTCTCGTCGCGCAGGTGAATACGGACGCGGGAGATGGGTTTGTCGTCGGCCCTTGTGCCGAGGTTGATGCGAACGCGGGACTTGCTCACGGTCGCTCCCTTCGTTCTGAGCGTGGTGACGGATCCGCCACCACGCGGGGCGCAGTGGCCGGTCGTGGCACTTCAAACAGTTCGGCGAGGTGGCACACCGGGCGAGCTGCGCGCACCATGCGGCCGCGGCATCCCTGACCGGAAGCCGGCAACGTCGACGCAGCAGACCGGACGGACGGCACGTCTCGCCGCCGCGGCAGCGGCCGGCTGTCGGTCCCGGCTGGCTTATCGTGGGTCGGCTAGCATGCTGGCCAGCGCGCGGTCCAGGTTCGTGAGAAACCCGGGCGCTTCCGCCTCGCGGCCGTAGGGGACGGCCTTCGCGGTCCGTCGGAGAAAGTCGCCGAGCGCCTGACCAGGCAGGCTCAACTCGGCGCTCCCGTGCGGGGAATCCAGGCGAAGGCACACTGTGTGCGAAGGCAGATCGGTGGGGTCGATGTGCACATCACCCATTCCCGCAGGCCCGCTCAGTCCGTCCCTCAGCAGCTCCCGACCTAGGGTCCACATCACTGGGGTATGGTCGCCGCCCAGGTCGAAGGTGACATCGACGCAGTAGGGAGTGTCCGGCGAGTAGAACAGGCGGACCAGGACACACGCAGCTGCCGGGTAGTTGAGGTGCGCGTAGAACTGCGTTTCCATTCGGTGCTCCGTTGGAATGTTGACCCCAGCGGGCCGGTGCGTTGTCGCGGAGGCGCGCTCAGAGTCTGCGGTGTGGGGCTCTGTCATGCCGGGCCGGCCCGGGCGGCGTGCGCGTCCCGCTCCGGACTGCTACGGGCGGCAGGTGAGCATGGAGGTCGTGCGGCATTCGGGGCAGGTGTGAGCGTCACGGCCTTGAGGAGCGCGCGGACGACGTTGGTACCTTGGGCGCGCCGCGGGTGCCATCGTTGCCGTGGATGATCTCGGCGCGCAGTACCTTCCCGCTGGTCTTACCGACCTGGATGGTGCCGAAAGTGCCGTGCACGCCGCCCGCGTCGTGAGTGATCTGGCGGGTACCTCGGTAGATGCCACAGTCGGATGATGCCGACGGTGTAGGGGTTGGGCCTATCAGGTCGATCGGGTCGGGCGCGGGAACCGGACCTGCCGTCCAGCCGGGACGCTTCGCTTCTCGCGGGGGCTGCGGTTACAGGTGGGGGTTGCTGGCGGCCTCGTCGGCCCAGTCGGCGGCCTCGCGGTCGTCACGGTCCTCGATTTCCGCCGCGAACGCACTCCATCCGCCCATCGCGTTCGCGGCGCTGAGGTAGCCGTGTGCCCACATCGCGACGGCGGTTGTGTCTTCGGGGAAGGCGACTGGTTCGGATGTGCCGTGCCCGGTGAGGTAGAACCTGTGGTGTTCAGCCTCGCTGGGGAACCAGGCGAGGTCGGCGATGACGAATTCAGCCTCGGGGTAGCGTGCGATGACATCTGCGGTGGTCATTCTGCGGTCCTGGTCGTGCTGTGTCGGCTCGTGCCACACGATGAGCAGGTCCGGGTCGTTGGAGCCTTGGCTACGCCAGACTTCTTCGACTCTGGCGGCCGGAGAGGCGCCGCACTGGGCCGAGGGAGTCGTGCTGCGGGGAACCCGAGAGGTCATGATGCTCCTGTTGAGTTGACGGGGTCGCAGGCTGACCGCCCGGGATGGTGGGTGTATCTGGCCACCGGCGGTGCAACACACGCAACAGGGCGTGCTATGAGTGCAGTTGACGTCACGCGGCGAATCTGGTCTTGAGGCAAACGAGGGCCGGCCCCGCACCGATGCGGGGCCGGGTAGGTGCAGGTGGCCCCGGAGCGACTAGCGCGGACCGGGGCCAAAGGGCAGCTGCTCGTCCTGTACGGCGCTGGCCTGCGCGACGGCGACGGGCGCAGCAGCGGCGACCGGGGTGGGGGCCTGGGCCTGCATGTTCTGGTTCTGGGCCTCGGCCTTGGTGACGCGCTCGGCCAGGCGGGCCTGGGTGGTGGCGCGGGACTCCAGGAAGGTGATGTCCTCGGAGATCACCTTGAGGTCGAAGACCTGCTCGCCACCCTTGGCGTACCGGTCCATGCGGAGCGAGAAGCCCACGGCGACAAGGTCACCCCTGTGGATGTTGGCGTAGGGGCCCAGCCCCTGGGTCTGGGCCCGGACGAAGGCCTCGACCGGCACGGCGTCCGAGTCGCGCTGGTTCTGCGCGTTGGTGTAAGCGCGGTCGGTGAAGACCGTAAAGAGGACCTTCTTGGAACCGTCCTTGTTCTCGAAGACCTTGGGGTCGTTCGCGAGGCGGCCGATGAGCTGTCCGTTATTGCGGGGGTTCGACATCAGTTCTTCTCCTCGAGTACAGCACAACGCCCGGATCGACGTCGTCGTCCGCACGCAGTTGGGTTGGGTTGAGCTGAGCTGAGACGTTCAGTTGTCTGTCATGCCACCATCCGGATCAGCTTCGCTGATCAGATGATGTCCTCTTTCAATGCTTCATCCGAATCAGCTGTGCCGATCGAATGCCTTGTCATTCCGAGTCCCGAATCGGCTTCGCCGATCAGGCTCGTGTTCTTCAGTGAGTTACCGGCCACTTCCCCGACCAGACCTCCGGCGTGATGTCCGGATACCCCTCAACTCGGCCTCCGGTTGGTCCGCTCGTGCGGTGTCGCCGACCTCGCAGGCGAGCCGGTAGGAGTGTTCGAGATGGGCGTTCTTTCCGCGGTGGACGACTGCCAGGGTGAACTAAGGTCCGTCTTCAAAGATCATCAAGTTGGCGGATCATGGTGGGGTGATACGCCGCCATGAACTCACCGATCAGGAGTGGGAGTTACTTGCTCCGCTCATACCGCGGGCCGCGACAGGCCGCCCGCGAGTGGAGGACCGGCAGGTCGTCAACGGGATGGTCTACAAGATCCGGACCGGGATCTCCTGGCGTGACCTGCCGGAACACTACGGGCCATGGCAGACGGTCTACACCCGCTTCCGGCGCTACGCGCTGGACGGCGTGTTCACGCGAGCTCTCCAGCAGATCCAGGCCCACGTCGACGCGGCCGACGACATCGATTGGCTCGTCCAGATCGACTCCACCATCGTCCGCGCCCACCAGCACGCCGCCGCAACCGGCCTCATGGGTTCAAGCACAACGGTGGGATTCGAACCCACGAACCAATTGCGCTCCTGGGCGAAGGGGATGCTGATGCCTCTGCAGATCTACTCCCGGATCGACTGCGTCGATCCAGATCAGTCACCTGCCAGCGCCTGCTCGCGATACAGCTCGCCGATCCGGGCAACGGCTCCAGCTGGAGGCTCATAGACGGGCGGCAACTCGCTGATCATGACGTCGAGTTCCCGAGCACCTGGCATTGGCGCGGGCCGCGGCATGGCCTTGCCCTCGGCAGTGTCGAGGAACTGCGAGATCGCGCGCTCGATGCGCTGATTACGAGTCAGCAATCTGTTGATGCCGTTGGCCCCGTCGAGGTCCAGGTCGAGGGTCACCGCCCGGTTGAGTGCCCGGCGCATGCGGTGCTCGATGGTGCGGTGCGCGTTCAGATCGATGGTGGTGTCCTTGTAGCCGAGCAGCACCGCGTCGAAGACGCCCTCGATGCTGTCCGGGAGCTGCCAACCGGGGAGATGCCCGAAGGTGCCGTCCGTCTCGCGGTCGTCGGCGTCGAGCAGATAGTTCCAGTCGTCGCGCCGGCGCTTCCACTCGTCCTTCCGGATCTCCTTCGGTCGGTCAGCCTGATCCTGGTAGTGGTAGTCGGCGAAGACCGGATGACCATCGGCTTCGAGGGCCAGGAGCGTATCGGCGTACGCGCGGTTCCCGGCAAAGGGGTAGGCCAGCCGGCGCGTGCCGTACCCGTCGTCGACCTGACCGAAGACGATGCTGAAGCGCAGCGGATCGTGGAACGTCATGCGGTCATCGAGCCCTGACTGCTCGTCGAGCCAGAGCTTCCGGGCCCTGTAGACGAGATAGTTGTGCAGGGGGCCGCCCATGTCGCGTTCGCGTACCTCGGTGTCGTCGACGACGCGGACGATGTTCCTGGCGATGATGGGTACAGCCAGCTCGCGGAAGACCTCGCGCATGCGCTTGGAGATCAGGCGGGTGAGTTCGAAGAGGTCGGGCGCGTGCGCGGTCAGCCGCAACCCGTCGTACAGCTTGACGCTCATCGGAATTTCCGTTCTCGGGACGCCCATATAGCTGTCAAACAGCTGGAGCGGGGTTGTTTTGAATGATGTGCGTGGCCGGTGTGCTGGTCAGAGCACGGTGGACTTCGCAGGCGACGATTCGCTTGTGGCAGCGAATGATGTCCTTCTTGAACCGCCCGGCCTTGGCCCGGCGTTCGACTTAGGCGCCGGTGCGTCCGTCGAAGCGCATCGGGACCAGCGCGATGGTGTGCAGCGCGTTGGTAGCGGTCCGATCACCGCCGCGGTGAGGCGGTAGAAGTGAGTGCGGCCGGAAGAAGTCGGGATCCGAGCGGCACCGGCGAGGTGCACGAACGCCATCTCGGACCACATGGGTTCGGAATTGTCTTCGGCTGAGGCAGGCATCTGGCCGACGGTCTCGGTGCCGATTCCGAACAGCTCCGGCAGCCTGGGGTCCGCATGCTTGACCGGCGGGCCGATCTCGGCGTCCAGGGCCTGGTGGCGGCGGGTGGTTCACAGCACCCTCACCACCTCGACCACGCCGTCGGGGCTCTCTGATGTGCCGGTGCCCAGCCGGACAGCACGGCCGTCGCAGCGGCGTACATCACTTCGCCTACCATCCGCCCGGTCCGATCCCGCCGTCGAAGATCGGCGGGACCTTGACCAGAGTCAAGGCAGTTCAGCGCCGCGTCGGCCCGGACGGCGCCGACCCGCTCCTCCCACATGACGGGCGAGCCCGCCGGTACCGCATCGACGGCTTCCTGGTGGCCGTTCTCCAGCGGGCCTTCGCCCTGGCCGACGCTCGCCCCGACCTGCTACGCGACGAGCCGTCCGGGACGGCTGCCTGACCGGGCGTGGTGCACATCAGGGCCAGACGGTGTCGAACTCTGGACGCAGATCCGGCCAATCGGCCAGGAAGTGGGTGACCTTGTCGGCAGGCACGACGACTCCGGAGGACTGTGTCAGGAGACGCACGTACTCGACATCTTCGACGACCGCGATGGCCTCCTCCCAGGTGGCATCGTCGAAGGCCTGGAGCAGCCCGTAGCCGGCGTCCGTACGCTCCAGACCGGCGCCCCAGCAGAACTCGCGGTAGGCGTCGGCGTCCAGGGTGGCGGGGGTCACGAGCGCTACCCGACGGATGGTGATCACGCGGTCTCCTCTGTGCTGGGGCGAAGTGAACGGAGCCGCCCTCCGTATTCGGGCACGGCGAGCGGCTCGGCCCGCATGGGCCGGCGACAGGTGTGTGGCTGTGGCGCGTGCGTACCTATAGGGGCCCTGTAACAGCACTTCGGAGGCACTGGTCACCCTGATGAGCGACAGGCCGAGCGTGATTACCCGATACGTGCGCCGGGACCGCGCAGCGCGAGCTCCTGGCAGTGCGCGCCGACCTGGCCGCCCTGTTCAAGGCGTTGCCGTACAGCGTGGAACCGATGGATGCCTGGGCGAGGCCCGAGGGCTACTGGCTTGCTACCTCCCCCGCCCACCCGGACTCTCCCGGTTGGACAGACTCCGAGCAGCAGCAGGTCGCCGAACTGCGGGCGCGGGAGCGGGAACTGGCCGCAAGGATCGTCGGGCATGACTTCTGGAGTGTGATCGCCGAACCGGAACGCGCGGACGCTCGCTCTCAGCTGAGGCACGTCCTCGCAGGCGGCGAAATGCCGGAGGCGTAGCTGATGGAGAGTTCCGAGGCGGGAGTCCCCCGTTGACCAGAACCGCGTCTTCCTATGTCTGTGATCCGTGCTGATACGCGGTCTGAAGCGCCGCTACGGCCTGCTCGTAGGTGTCGGTGTGGGTGTCGATCGTCAGGCGCATACCGCTCCCGGCCGTCCCCTCGGAGCCGGCGCCGTCCTGCGGCAGCCGGAACGGGCCAAGACCCATGTGCCTGCGGCGGAAATCGTCCGCGGCATCGCGCATGTCCTGTGCGCCCTCCCACTCCTCCCGGTACTCCGCATCCGGCAGACGACGGAAACGCACCAGCTCCTCCGCCACGTCGGCCACCCGCTCCGGGTCCGCGACCGGCGCGCGCAGGGCCGTGACCACGGTGTAGAGCAGCACGTCGAAGGAGTTGAGGTTGGTCAGGGCGTAGTACCAGCCCTGGCGTTCCTCCCAGTCGAGCCGAATGCCGCCGCGGCCGCTGGTGCGGCTGACGTCCCAGGCGAGCGTCATGTAGGTGGTCAGGCCGCGCTCCAGGCCGTGGTGGCTGGCCCGGACGGTGCCCGGTGGGATGCCGCGGGCGGTGAGGGCGTCGTCGACGGCCTGGACGTAGGGCCAGTGCGGCATCCCCTGGGGTGCGCCGCGCAGTCCTGGCGGGTCAAGCAGCACTGATCTACCTCCAGCAGGAGCGGTTCGGGGCGGGGGTCATGAGGCGCGGCGGAAGACGGCGGCGGGGCCGATCACTTGGGGCCCGAACTTGGCGCGCACGCGGTCGATGGCGTCTTCCGCGGCGAGGCGGTCCTCGCGCGTGTCCTCGAGGGACAGCTGCCGGGCGACCCGTTCGGCGTCGACGAGGTCCTCGCCCTTCAGCGCGAGTCCAGTCAGCCGGCCGCGCTGCAGAGCGGCGGCGTCGATCAGCTGGTAGGCCGTCGCACGAAGGTCGTCCTCGTGGCCGGAGGGCGCGGCCAGGCGGCGGGTCTTCTCCCAGCTGCTGTTGCCGGCGAACGTGAGGGTCAGGGTGAGGGCGCGGGCGGCCTGGCCGCGGTTGCGCAGCCGGATCCCGAGCTCCACGACCAGCTGGAGGAGAGCGGCGCGGACGGCGGCGCCGTCCAGGGTGTGCTCATCAAAGCGGTAGCGCACGCTCGCGGTGACGGGCAGGGCGCGGGGGACGACGGGGCGCGGGTCGATGCCGCGGGCCCGTTCTGCTGCCGTACGGCCGGCGCGGCCGCCCAGCAGGCGCTGCACCGTCGCGGGCGGGACGGCGGCGAGCAGACCCACGCAGTGGATGCCGCAGTCCCGCAGCATCGCTGCCTGGCGGGGGCCGATGCCGTGCAGGGCGTCGACCGGCAGCGGCCCCAGCCACTGCGCGACCTGATCGGGGGCGATGGCCAGGACGCCGCCGGGCTGCGGAACCTGGGCGGAGGCGGTGGCCGCGACCGCGATCGACGGCCCGATCCCGATCCGGACGTCGACGCCGAGCCGGGACAGGGTGCGGATGCGCAGCACCTCACCCAGCCGGCTCGCGCCCACGCCGTAGTACGGCAGCGCGCCCTTCAACTCCACCAGGGCCGCGGTGGGCGGCAGTGCCTGCACCACCGGCGACAGCTCGGACATCTGCTCCAGGACCTGACGGTAGGACTCTTCCGGCAGCCGGTCCGAACAGCGCACATGCATCACCGTCGACGCACTCGGGCTCCTCTGGCCTGCGCTCATGACACACCCACCTCCTCCCTCTCATGTTATCGAACTACCATTCGAACACGCGAGGGGTGTGGTCCCTCGCGGGACTGGAACGGAACGTGCTGTGACTGAGCGTTCTAGGGCCCGTCTTCAAACGGATCAAGGCCGGCCGTCGGCGGCTGGTCACCCTCCTGCGGCCGAAGGCGCCAAGGATGGCCGAGTGGCTGGTCGAGGAGATCTTTGCCGCGCTGGACGAACAGACCGTGACCGTCCCGGGGACCGATGCGGCCGCGCTGATCGTCCCGAGCCTCGCCGCCTCACTGACGGCCGTCCTTGACCAGCGCAACTGCTGGCCGGACGGATCGAGGAACTGCTGCATGACCACCCTCTTTCGAAGGTCCTGACGTCGATGCCGGGAGTCGGCGTCAGGACCGGAGCCCGCATCCTGATCGAGGTCGGCGACGGCAGCAACTTCCCGACCGCCGGCCACCTCGCCGCCTACGCCGGACTCGCCCCCGCAACCCGCAGTTCCGGGTCCTCGATCCGCGAAGAACAGTCCTCCAGGAGAGGAAACAAGCAGCTCAAACGGGCTTCATCTGACAACCCATATGGCGTACTCCGGGTCGCCGCGCTCCACCCTTCACGCTTCCGTGAGAGAACGGGTATGACGGCAGGAGTGCGCGCGTGGGCGAGTTCGAGAACAATGCAGCGATGCAGCGCTGGCTAACTCACACATTCGACGTGCTAAGCAGGGACGCGCTTTGGACGCGGCGGCTTGGGGGCAGCCTGGAGCCCGACGAGATGAGCGAAGCTGCGGAGTACGGCGCAAGGCTGCGCAACGGGTGGCTGCACCTCACCAGCACAGAGGCGCTGAACCAGGTCGAGGTATACCTAGTGCGTCGTGTTGGCAGAGCGGCACGGCAAGCTATGCGGTACGGCCTCGATGGCGCCCCGACCGAGCCGAACAGACTCGTGAGGAAAGTGCATCGCATCATCGCTGACCTGAAAAGGATGAGTGAAGGCGAGGCAGCCGAGCTACAGCGACAGGTCGACAGTCTGCGAGCCGCAGCGAGAGCTACTGGTGACCTATCAGACCGCGCGAGATGCTCTCTGCTTTTCCTTGCCTCCATGGTTGCGCTATTGATCGGGCTGCCGGACTACGCCGCAGCGATGTGGGCGTGGTTTCTTGCAACGAGGTGCGGACAAGTCGTCCTCGGGCTCAGTGACGGCGGGGAGGGTGGGGGGTGACTCCCCCTCCTCACTCACCTGAGGCTCGGGAGATGCTGCGGCTGTCCGACACATGACGACGAGCCGCGACTGCGAGCACTGCGAGGGGCCGATGCCGATCACCGCTCGGCCGCACGCACGGTTCTGCCGGCCGGCGTGCCGCGCGGCCGCGCACCGAGAAGCACGCACGATCCCGGCCGAGCTCACGAGCCGGCCGCTGTGGATCCGGCGCACCTCGCGGAAGGTTCCCGTCGCCGTCGACGGCTCGGTCGCGAGCAGCACCGACCCGGCGTCCTGGTCGCGGTAGCGGAACGCCTCGGCGAGTGACGCCGGCGTCGGGCTCGGGTTCGTCCTCGACGGCGACGGGCTGCACGTCTGGGGGCACGGCGGCCTGCAGCACGGCAGGCGCATCACGGTCGACGGCGTCTCGGTCGAGCTGTACGGCGACGGCCGGTACATCGCGGTCACGGGGTGGACGTTCGGCGGCACGCCGCAGCGCCTCGGCGATCTGCAGCAGTGATCGACCTGCTACTGCCCGCTTGATCCACTCGGGGGCGTTGCAGTTCCTGTGTCAGGCTCGGCGGCTGGAGGTTCGACAGCGTCGGCTTGTGTCTCATTGCGCTTGTGCAGATAGGAGCGTCCAGTCATAAGTGCCATGACCAAGCGCGCGTCGAGTCGCCGAACGGGGTCTTGGTGCCAGAGCGCTGTGACGACCGCTGCCCCGTACAACAGGACGACGACGGCAGCGAGAGATGCCTCAATCCATAGCAGTTCCGGAACGAAGACCGTCGTCGTCGCTAAGCCGACGGTTGATACCCCCAAGAAGATGCGACTCGGGGTGCCGGGGCCAGTTTCATCTTTCGGGGTCTCGTAGTAACTGCGGTCCCTCGATCGCAACGGCCGTCGCCGGGCCGGTTCTGGCGGTTCAGGTGCCATCACTTCGCGGAATGCGTCGGCCGCATCGAGGGCCACCAATGAAGCGATGAGCCACCACCAGCCCGATATATCCGCTTCCTGAACAGCGGTCCAGACCAGCAACGCCGCAGGAATGGCTACCAACAGCCACAGTGCCGTGCAGGCCACTCGAACTCTCAAGCTCCAGCGCATTCATCCCCCGTAACCGTGTGCGACCGGGCGCTACCCCAGAGTTCATTAGTTCAGCGCCTGGCCGCAGCTATGTCGAGCGATGGCCAAGGATTGGAGGCGTCATGGCAGGCAACGGCCCGCCCCCGAAGGTTCGCAAGGTTCGGCGCAACGCCGACACGGTGCCGTCGACCGTGCTCAGGTTCGAGCGCGCCGAGGCGCCCGAGCTGCCCGACTTCCGGATCGAGCGCGACGGCGACCTCGTCGAGTTCGTGTGGCCTGAGCGCACCCGCGAGTGGCGGCCGCGTTGCGGGAGCGAGCGGTCGGTTGAGCGGTGGCGCCGGGCCTGGCGCGAGCGCGGCGAAACCGGCTTGTTGTCGCTGGGCTCACCAGGCCGGCCGAAGCTCAGCGAGATCCAGTTTGCGCGGCTGTAGCGGGAGTTGAGCGCGGGACGCTGGCGCACGGGTGGTCAGATCAGCGGTGGACGCTAGCACGGGGAAAGACGCTGAATGGTCTTCAGAGACCGTGCTTCTCGTGGTCGTAGGGCTCGTTCGGCCGGTGGACCTCGCTGCGCACGACGGGCGTGGACCCGTCGGTCGCCGGGCGCTGAGTGCCCGGCGACCGGCTCTGGGTGCTGATCTCACGGGCGATCCAGAGGATGCAGGCGACGATGGCCAGCACGATGCAGAGGAACGCCAGGCTCTGCAATGGCGTCAGGGGGTTCATGGAGGAGTTCCTTTCGGAGAGTGGAGCGTGGGAGCCGCCGACTCGCAGGATTCGGCGAGGGTGTGGCCGCAGGAGAGGTAGGCGATCTCGTACAGCGGACCCTGGCCCCAGTCCGGATCCCAGTTCTCGGGCGGCAGGGCGGGTTCGACGGTGCATGTGACGATGTCGCCGGCTCACTCCTGCCCGGCTCGCTGGTCTCGTCGTAGGAGCAGAAGGGTCACCGGTCTGTTCCTTAAAGTTCAGCGCTTCCACGGATACGGGGCCGGGCGCAGTTCCGACCCGCGCCCGGAGGATGAGCCGTTGCCGGCTGCATGACGGCTAGCTTTCAGGCATGGACAAGAGCGACGAGCAGCTCCTCGACTTCGACAAAACAGAGATCGACTGGCGCCCTGAAAGGGCGGCCGCGGCACTTGCTGGCCCGTATGCGGACATCTACCGCAACCATCTGGCAGTCGCCCGGTGGGCCGACGATTGTGCCAAGCGGTACCAGGCGAGCAACATGGCCGCCGCGTCCCCCGAGCACCGGGACGGGTTCGTGGAGGGATTTCTGTGGATGGCCGCCTTCTTGCGGCAGGGCGATCTGCTCCCTGACGGTGACCTGCTGCAGCAGGACAAGCCGGGACTTCCAGACCGGGACAGCACGCCCGATTCGTAGAGTGACGGGATGGACTCCCAGACCCAGGCCCCGGACCCCTACGCGATCCTGTACGGCTGGCTCGCCGGGTCGTACGTCCGGCCCGACGGCCAGCAGGTCATCGGGCGCGTCTGGGACGAGGACACCAAGTACCGCTACGGCCTCTACCTCGCCGGGATCGACGCCCCTCCCGGCTGGAAGCAGGCCTGGTTCACCTACATCGGCGACCGCGTCTGGCACTTCGAACCCCTGCACATCCAGGACTGGGCCTCGAGACTCACCGCCTTCGACGGCACCCCGCTCGCCGCCACCTCCCGCGGCCGCGCCGTCTCCGCCATCCGCTCGTACTATGCCCACTGCGAGAACGACCTCGGCGCCGCCCGCTGGAACCTGCCGCCCCGGCGTGCGCTCGCCGGGCCCACCCCGCCGGCACAGCGCGAGACCCTCACCCGCTTCCAGACCGACGCCCTGTGGACCGCCGCCGACCGCTACCGCGGCCCCTACCCCGAACGCGCCCGCCTCGCCGCGTACATGGCGCTCGCAGGCCTGCGCCCGGGCCAGTGCATCGCGGCCGTCCTGCAGTACCTCCAGCGCGACAACCAGGCCTCTCCCGCCTGGAGACTGCCGGTGAAGAACAACAGCTCCTCCGCCGTGGGCCCGCTCACCCCCATCCCCCGGCCGTTGGTGTGGGCGCTCGACGAGTATCTGCCCGTGCGCACCCATAAAGCGCCGCACTCCAGCGCGGGCGAAGGCCCGCTGCTACTCTCACGCACCGGGCGGGGCCTGGACCACGTCACCTTCACCCGACTGTTGCGCGATGTCGCCGCCACTCACCCCGACCTCGAAGAACTCGCACCCGGTCTGCACCCTGACATCGTCGCCCACTCTCCCTCCCCGTTTGCCGACGAGAGCGACACGGCCGGCTAGGCCCACGGATGACGCTCTACCGGGCCACCCTTCAGTTCGAGGGGAACGGCCAATCCTCCCGAGCCGTCATCCGGCCGATGCTGCCGCTGTCGGGGGACTCTCCCTGCAACGCGCTCGATCCGAGTAGCGTCATAGGCAGCAACCAGGAGGAGGTCACCGTGACGGCGCAGCGCCGAACTCCCCGGCGCCAGCCAGTCCAGTCCTCCCATGTGCAGCTCGCCGAGCTGCGTGAGGCCCTGTTGCTGTGACACGCGGAACGTACACGGAAATACGAGTGGGCGAAGGCGCGGCGCAACGCGAATCCGGTGCGTCTGCGCTCGATCCGTACGCGGGCCAGCTCGATGGTGGAGGTCCCTGAGCTGGCCCCGGCGGACGGGGATGTGAAGACGATGCCGCTGCCAGTGGGCAACTGTTGTTAGTCGGTGCTGCAACACGCCCACAGATGCGGCGATTCAGGCCTCTGTGCGGGCGACGCTAACGATCAGTGCCATGTCGTCGGCGTCTCGCCAATCGCCGATCACTCGCCACCCAGCAGCGCTCAGAAGCCGCTCAGCCTCGCGCCTGCCGTCCTCGGGGTCTCCGCCCTTGGCGGCGATCGTGGTGCGCTCGCTGAACGCAGCAGGCGTGTCATAGTCGGGCGACCATGCTCGCTCGTCCCCCGGGTGCTTGCCAGTCAGCTTGTCCTGCCATACCGACACATCCATGTGTGGCTGAGAGAGGTGACCGGTGCCGTAGGTCATCCAGGCACTGAAGTGTGGGCGGCTTGACCATTCGGCCTCACGCTCGTTCTCCAGGTCCCAACGCTTGAACAGCTCACCGAGCTGAGCGTAGATATGGCGGGCCTGCGCCTCGCCCAGGGTGAGTGTGCCGCCCCGGAGTCCGCCGTCTTCGGCGGGGGCAATCGGTGCGTAATACTCAATGCCTGCGCGGTACCGGGTGATGTCGCCGATGATCAGCTCATGGCGACCGTGCAACGACTGCTCCACTGGCAGCAGATGGTTGAGGTCGGCCTTGTAGTAGGGCAGAAGTTTGCGGACGTCGATGATGTCTCGTCCGGACATGAGATTCCCCTTTCCTTTTGAACCGGCGTCGTCGTAAACGACCGACAGGGCCTGCTCGCGGGTGAGCGGGAAGGTGTAGGAGAACACCCGGTCGCCCCCATGCAGCCAGGTCAGTGTGGTCCTGAGAATGTCGTAGTCGTGCTTGCTGAACCGGCTGGGCCAGTCGATGAGCATGGGCTCGCTCGTGCCGGGCTAGCCGGAGCGAATTCCTGGGTCAGCCACGGGCCTTACATGAGCTGTTCCGGTGAGGTCAGACGATGAGATCGCGCAGCAGGTGAGCCATTTCCACGACCACCCCGTTGTCGTCCCAGCCGCCGACCTCACCGGTGCCTTCCTGGAGCTGCACCTTCGACACCAGCTCGGACAGGCGGCCGTAGGGGTGCTTACGCAGGGCCTTGCTTGCCTCGTCGAAGAGCGCCGCCGCATGCTGGCGCACCGGGCCGGGTTCCAGCATCTGGCCGGCGGGTCCGTATTCGCCGGCCTGGTTCTCCGCCCCAATCACCTGCTGTACGGCTACGGTCTCCCAGCCACCGGGCACACACACCTGGTGCTGCATCTGGTAGATCGACCCGTTGATGATCGGGCGGCCGTCGGGCATCTCCTCCAGCAAGGTGCGCCGTTCGCCCAGCTTCACGGTCCGAGCCTTCGCGTTACGGGAAGTCGCCATAGGGTGTCCTTTCGAATTCAGGCATGAAAAAGCGGCCCACCTCTGTAACCGCGCTCAGCGCGACACGGGGGCGGTATCCGGATGCGTGGAACCTTGCCGTTCTCACCGAAACCGTCGCACATGCACTTGCCTCGGAACATGCGGCCCGCCACCACTGGCCGTCGGGCTCACCGAGGAATACGCTGTCGTATCCCCCGGCCATTCCGTGCGCTTCTGGGTGGTCGATCCGCTACCCCGAGCCTCAGTCCGCATCGAGAATTCCTTTCAGCAACACACCGTTGAGACGCTTGATTCGGTTCGTCATGACGTGGACCGTGCCGCACGGCTCGCAAAAGTGCTCGCACTCCCACTCAGGTTCGTACGGGACAGGGTCCGGGTTCTCGGTTCGCAGCGTGTGCGTGGCCCAGCCTCCGCATTCGACGCACTTGGCCGCTTCCAGCCCCAGCACCCGGCGCGTGGCGTGCAGGAGGGAGATCCGAATGAGCGGACCGCCGCTGGTTGCCTGGCAGATCAGGTAGCCGGTCGCGTAGCCGACATCGCCGTACCCCAGCGAGATGTGTTCGGCGCCCAGTACTTGGAAGACGGCTCCGACGAATCGGAACAGGCTGCCCGGTTCGATACCGCACGCGGACGTCCAGCAGTCGATGACGTAGTAGGCCACCGCAGCGTCCTGAATGGCCCACGGGCCGACGCGGTAGGTGCCCTCGATACCCGGGCCGGCCACCAGGTTGGAGAGGTCACCCACGAGGCGACCAGCATCGTTGAACACCTGCACCGTGTAAGGGAATCGACGGCACTCGCGAACTGCGGCTGCGTCCTCGGTGTCGAATTCCCACCACGGGTACGCGTCGGGCTCGTCCGGGTGCTGAATGCGGACGCGGATTTCAGGCAGCGACCTGTGCACTCTGGTTTTCCTTCCAGTGCGTGTACAGCTCTGCCGCCTTCTCCGGCACGAGGTACGGGAACAGGTCGGCCCACTCGCGGAGTTTGTGTGCGTCCCAGTCGTCGACCGGGCCGACGAGGGCCTCGGGGTTCTGCGCCAGCTCCTCGATCGTGTCCCGGCTACCGCGCGCGTTCCACAGCGGCTGGTGGCCGAGCCGGGCCAACTGCTCGTCGTCGTTGTGCGTGTCGCACAGCTGCGTCTTCTCGCCGGTTGCCTTGTGGACCACCTTCACGGCCGCGGGATTCGGGAACGGGCGGGGGCAGCCCATGCACCACAGCATTCCGCCCGGTCCGAAGGCGCCACGGTGGACCTCGACGGGGTCCGTGATGAACTCGAAGTCGTCCTGGATCGGGGTGACTTCGGCGAGCGGAACCGTACGGCCGTAACTCGGGTGGTGCTCCAGCTCGATATACGCGGAGTGCGGCTTGACCGGCGTGCCCCGGTAGCTGCCCCCGTTGGCCTTGCGGAACTGCGCGATCGGACCGTAGTGGAACTCGGTCTGCCCATCGACCTCCAGGACCACGCGCACCAGGTCACCGACACCGAAGGGCCGGCGGTGCTTCGTGACGGCTGCGCGCCAATGCTCCTCGCTCTCAGCCGAGTAGCCGTTTCCAGGTCCCCGGTCGTAGAAGGCGTCGCGCATGATTCCGGCGATGTTGTACGCGTGGGGGTTGCGTCCTTCCTTTTCGAGGGTCGCGATGATCACGTCGTGAACCGCGCGCTTGCTACCGTGTCCGCTCATGAATTTCCCTCCTCAATACTTATGGCCTCTGAGTGCCCGGTGTGGGAATCGAACCCGCCGAATACCGCATCGGGGAGGACGGCATCCGCTGCTCGTTGACCAGGCCCGGCTGTTACTCGTCGACCTGAAAGCCCCAGGCTTCGTCGATGAGGGAGCCGCCCTCGTCCTTGACGAACGTTTCGTATGCTTCCTGCAACGCACGCTCGTGGCCGTTGGCCAGGAATGAGGCGGACCACGACTGGTCATCCTGCCCATCCACCAGGGCGGTGATGGTCTCGTCCGGGACGTCGTCGGGAAATTCGTCCGACGACTCGATGTGGAGATTTCCGCCGTGGTCCCAGCGGCCCATCAAAAGAATCAAGGTCAGATCTCCCAACCCTCGAAAAGACCGTCGACTACGCCCAGGACCTGGAGATGCTTGGCGAGGTTCGATGCCTCATCGGCCACGCGCTCCAGTTCCTCGCGGAGACCGCGCGGGTTGTCGCCCTCGCGCTTGAGCTGCTTCCACGCTTGGAGCGCGTTGCGCAGCTCGGCCGCCTTGCCCTTCAGGATGGTGCGGTTCTCCTCGGAGATGACACGGTCACCGGAGCAGCCGCGCACGGTCATGTGCGGGTGGTCGGTCTGCATCCCGGGTTTGGCGTGCCAGGCGTCCGGCATCCGGCCGCCTTCGCGGGCCGCCTCGTCGATCGCACCGAAGTGCTTCAGGAACAGGATCTCGGTCGCCGACAGTCTCGGTCCCTTTGCCTTGGCGCCCCGAAGCGTGGCCAGCATGCCAACCAGAATGTGGTAGGCGGCGTTGGTGTTGTATCCCTCGGTGCTCACGGGCGTGGTCCCTCTCATGAGGTGGGCTTGACTGCACGGAACTTGATCTGCCTCTTGACCCGGGGCTGGTGGGAGTGCGGCATGTCCGCCGGCACGTCGACACCGCAGGTCTTGCAGGTGAACATGTGCTTCTCCCACGGCTGTTCGCAGTAGAAGCACGGGTCGTCGTCGTACTGCGGCGTGGGCAGCAGGACGATGCGCTGCGGGTTGCCCACCCCGTGCACGGTGGCGTAGTCGTGCGGGAACATCGCGGCGGCCTGGCGCACGTTGCCCTCGTCGATGAACTCCGGGTGCGTCAGCCCCCACTTGCGCAGCTCCCCGGCGATCTCGCGGGCCAGGGCGTGCGGCAGCTCGTAGCTGTCACGGACGTATCGCGTCAGCCCGGCCTCGCTGGGTGACTTCTCCCCGAGTTTCAGCCACTTCCCGCAGTTGCCGCACTGCTCGTCCTGAATGTAGCCGTGCTCACCGCCCGGCAGCTCGGTCAGCTCAGTGATGGGCTGCTGGCTGGTGATCACCTTCGGGAAGCTGTCCGAGTCGTACGAGCGTTCGTCGGAGAAGTCGACCCCGACCCGTTCGGCCGCCCTGCTGATGGCTGCCTCGTGGTCACTGCTGCGGGCGACCGTGATTCCGTTGGCCCGCATCCTGCCGACCGTGCACGAAGGGCACAGGTTGTCGACGCCGTACTGATATCCGACCACGCTCATGCTCCGTCCTCCTGGAAGCGGTGACGGCCGGCGAACAGGTTGAAGTGGGTGGGCAGGTCGATCCACGTGTCCCGATAGGTGCGGGTGACGTGCTCGCGGACCTCGGTGTCGAGCGGTACGACGACGGAGCGGGACCACCAGGTGGGCAGGATGCGGCTGTTCTCCACGAAGCGGACCTCGGCGGTGGGGATGTCCCGCGCGTGCATCTCCTGGGCTGCATCGCGCATCTCCTCGAACCGGAGCGACTGCACGCCGAAGAGCTTCTTGCCTTCCACGTAGAGGTAGAAGCGGCCGGTCGCGTGGGTGACGGTGTGCCCGACGCCGATTTCGTAGACCTCGGTCCCGTACCGGCCGTTGGTGTCCTCGTGGAAGCGGCTGATCCAGCTGAGCGGGGTCGGCATGGAGTAGTCGTGACCGACCTGCGGATCCCGCATCTGCCCGTACCCGCTGTCCAGGATGGTGACCGGCATGAACTTGTCGGTGAGCCCCATGCTCATCATGCACTCGGATGCAACGCACTTGACGACGACGGTTTCTCCGGGTGTCACGTAGTACTTCTCGGGCCGCTTGTAGTGGTGGGTCATCGTTCCTCCTCGGAAAACGGATTTCGGCTGACAGTCGGCAGCCCGGGACGCGGCGTTTCTGCTGCGTCCTGGACTACCGTTAGCCCAGACGTCGATTGCTGTGCGAATGCCGTCGATGTGCACCACGAATGCCAGACGAATTGTGCGCCCCTTGAACTCGCGGACCTTCACGCGGTATTGGGGCGTGCCTTTACACATGCGTGCTCGCATGTGTCGCACGCAGTACTCGGCCACCGGATCGGTTTCACGGGAATTCCGGGGCGGCTTGAGTTATATGTACCGGGTCGCTGTGTCGACCCATGAGGCCGGTTGGTCACCGGCCGGGGGTACCTATTGCTGGAGCATGAAGAACCACAGCAGGCCGACTCAGTCGTCGGGCACAACGGTGCCGTCCGGGTAGACCGTGTGCGGTCGGCCGGCGAACTCGCTCACCCAGACGCGGACTCGGCCGCGCCACTCGTAGGCCGGCTGCTCCTCCGGAAGCCAGCGTAGGAATGCCAGCGCCTCGGCCTTGAACTCGTGCGGCTGCCCACTCCATCCGGTCGCCCTGATCGAGAACGAGGACTTCCAGTCCTCCCACTCGCTGTCGGACCCGACCGGCCGCCGCTGCTGCTGCTGCATGTGGTAGCTGGCACGGCCGTCGCGGGCGTCGGCCTCACCCAGCGGCCAGCACACCATCCGCTCGAATCCCGAGCCGAAGGTGCCCTTCGGGTTGACGTAAGCGCAGCCCGTCTGCCAGCGGTTGCCGTGGTCGTCGACCAGGGCCGCCTCGCTGCGTGGCATGGACGGGCGCGTGCCGAGGATCAAGTAGCGCGTCGTGCTGGCGGGCGTGTGCCCGGATGCCGTGCGCTGATAGATCAGTTCCAAACCCTGGACCTTGATCGTGGTGCCTGTGTCGGCGCGGCTGATCGGTGTCTTTCCGTCCCACTCGTACGGAAGTCGGGCACGGGTCATGAACTCCCCCTAGAACTTGAGCAGGTCACGGAGAACCTTCGGACCGTTGCCGCCGTCGGAATCCCTCTTGGCCACTCGTCGGATCGTGTTCGCGTCCGTGGCGGTGCCGCCTCGGGCCCCGCCAGGTCGAGCCGTCGGGCGTACGCACGGTCACATGCCGCATCCGGTAATGGCCGTTGGGCGTGTACCTGATTCCCTCCTCGGTCACATAGCTGGTGACCTTGCCCAGCACGCCGCTGGACCAGGAGGCGAACCGTGAGCGGGCGGCGCCCGTGTAGCCGATGTAGCCGGTCCATACGTCGGCCGTCTTCATCTCTACTCCCGCTGCCAGGCGTCCGCGCAGGGGTAGCAGCGCCGGTCGTTGGTCTTCGGGTTCGAGGCATAGCCGGTGCCCACGCCGTCGCTCGGCCCGGAGGGTGGCCTGATTCCGGCGGGAATTGGTCATGCGGTGCGGATTCCTCCCTTTTCGATGACGGACGGCAGCACCTTTGTGGCGGTCGCGACCAAACCGCCACACGCCGCCAGAGCATCGGCGGAAGCGACGGGACGCGAGGCTAGAGAGTCATGGTGAGCAGCCCTTCGCGGGGTGGGATGAGAAGCCCACGAACAGCCGCCCGACAGGGGGTCCCCCGCAGCCGACACGCGCATGACGTGTCACCGGGCCCTCCGGATCAACTCCGTTGATCCCCAAGCGCCGAACAGACCCGCAGGCACCCTGCGCGCCCGAGCCCTGCTCGGCGCGCCCTCTGCACCCCCTATCTCGTGGCATTCTGACTCATCGGCGACCGTCATTCAATAGGCATCTAGATAGGATGCCTTCGAAGACTAGTCGATCCAATCAGACTGGACGGCGACAGGAGAGGCGAAGCGAGAAGTGATGAAGACCTGGAGAACGAGGAAGGCTGCGCCCGCGGCCGCAGCACTCGCTGTGGCCGCGGGCGTTCTGCCCGCCGGATGCTCCGGCGGCGACGGCAGCACAACCCAGGCGACGCAGTCGTCGTCTGCGCCGGGCCCAGCCACGAGCACTGCCAAGGTCACCGACAAGGCCCTCGGCAAGGCGCTGGACAAGCTCGCCTTCCAGGGCGCCGGGAGTCCCAGCAAGGCCGGCGGGCCCTGCCTGGCCAGCGCAGTGCGGAAGGCAGGAATCCCGGAGGAGGCGCTGGCCTACATCGTCAAGACCGACGGCGACGACACGGGCGCAGTCATCAACGGACTGAACAAGGTGAGCAAGGACGACGCTGCGCTCCTGGCTTCGCGGTCGCTGCGCGAGGCTTTCGACGCGTGCGTCGACAAGGCCGTGCCGCCGAGCGGCAACAGCAGCCCTAAGGCTCAGAGTTACAAGGAGCCAACGGTGGTGTCGAAGCCCGTGGCGGGCAAGCTGAATCTGAAGCCGGTCTATCCGGTCCGCGAGGATCAGCCGGTCAACTCGTCCATCGAGCTCATCAAGGGTCTGGTCTCGATGTTCTCCTCCTATGCCCGGGACGAGGGCCAGAAGGAGGCCTACGCGGCGGCCGGCCCGTGCATGTCGACTCTGGTCTACGGCGCGGGCTTCAGTCAGGAGGCGCTGCACTTCTTCGCCGGCGGCGCACGCCTTGGCGCTGGGTCCATCGTCGAGCATCTACCCAGCGACAAGGACAAGGCGATCTGGCAGTCGCCGAGGTTCGCCCAGGGGCTCGTCGACTGCGCGGCGACTGCGACGCCGACTCTCACGCCCCGCTCCTAGTGGGGGCCCCATCAGATAGAAGAAGGTCCCGGCGCGACACATCGCGCCGGGACCTTTTCTCTTCCCACCAACTCGTGATGGCGGGTGTGGTCCGCAGCAGGTGACCCCGCCCAAGAGGAAAGGATCGAGCTGGGCCACCTGCTGCGGGGATGCGCCGCCAGGGGGGAACTGGCTGGGCACGGCTGCGACTCTACTGGCATTCGAGAAGAAAGGCAAAGAGGGAAGATGACTTATGCAGTAACGTTGATATGGTCTCCTCATAGATCAGTCGAATAGGTCAAGGAGAAGCCGCGCATGACCGTCACGCAGGAATCGGACAAGACGACGCAGCCCGTGCGCGGCACGAAGAAGATGCCGCCGGGTGCGACGCAGAGCAGCAGTAGTGGTCGCCGGGGCATGTTCGTCCGGCTGGATCCGGACGACAAGCAGCGCGCGGCGTACTGGGCTGACAAGCGCGGGTTCTCCTCGGTGAACGAGTACGTGGCCGAGGCGGTGGCCGAGAAGATCCGGCGTGAGAACCTCGACTACGACCTGCCGACCTTGGAGATCGCGCGACTCAACGAACTTGTCGACCAGGTCGCGGCACTGGCGAAGAACTCGGCGAACCTCGAACGCGTCGTCACCACAGGCTTCGACTCCCTCATCGGACTCACCCGCGGCGACAACTACCTCCTGGATGACGAGGACGGTGAGCTCTGATGAGCCGGGACTTCACAGAGATGCTGGAAGCGGCCACACCCACCGACGAGGTGATGGACGTGGACACGTCCTTCCTCGACGCTTACCGGCGCGGCGGGAGCGAGGAATTGAAGCGCGTCCAGGCCCAGGCTGCGCAGCCCGAGCCGAGGGTGCAGTTCGATGAGGCCGGCGACGTCGACTCTCAACTCGAGATTGAAGATCCGCTGTCTGATTCCGGCCTGGACGCCGAAGCAGATCGCCCGAACCAGGAGCCGGACCACGAGCTCGACGCCGGAGACTCCGAGCGGGCCGGCGGATCCAGTCAGCGTGGTGGTGACGGCAGTGGACAGGGAGGAACTGCCGGGGTGCTCCCGAGCGGCGCCCCGGCGGGCCCTGCGGCTGATGCTGTTCCGGCTCCCGGGGCACCGCCGGATGTCGAGGACGCTGTCGCGGCGGAAGTCACTTCTCACGACGTCGTCGCCAAACCGGATGAACCCGGGCACGTAACGCCCGGCTCGCTCCAGCTCACCGACCATCAGGACGCAGTGCAGAGTCCGGTCTCGAAGGCGGGCACGGGCAGCACCACCGACACAGCCGCCACGCTCCCCCAGTCGGGCTTCCGGCTCGCCGGCGTGCAGAGCCAGCCGCATATCAAGGCGCTGCCCGGAAGCATCGTGAACGCGCTGCGGGAGCAGATGCGAGCAGCCGCAGTCCGTGAGCTGGGCGTGACCGACAGCGCTGCTCGGGAGTTCAGCCAGCGCCTGAGCCAGGGCACGCTGGTGACGGCGTTCCTGCTGGCGCAGCTCGACCTGCACCTTGATGCCGATCCTGCCACCCAGCGCGCCGTCGAGCTGTTCCGCTCCCGCGACCCGCTGCTGGGCAGCGTGGTGGCACGCCTGACGAACATCGAGGCCGCTGAACGCGAGCGGGACGGGCTGCTGCGCAAGCTGCGCGACGAGTTGGGCGAGGTGCGCCAGACCAGCGCGGTGGTCGAGCAGGCGCTGGCGTACTCCATCGCCGACCGGACGGAGAACTTCCTGCGGGGCTCGCACAACCTCCATGACGCGCCGATCACACACAAGGAGGCGATCTACTTTCGGGACAAGGCCCGGGAGGCGACCAGGAAGCAGCTGAAGCTTGAACGCGAGCGAGACGGACGGCCGATGCGGTGACCACGGCGAGCAAGGAACAGCTCTTCTCCGCTCGGCAGCGCTGTAAGACGTGCGGCAGGGGTCTGGGCCTCCGCGCCCAGGACCCGGTGCACCTCGGCCTGTTACATGTCTATCCACCACCCAAATCCCTTTGACACTCCTTTCCGTCCTAATTCGACTCTGTTTTCGAGTAGGCTCGAACTCGGTTCCGAGTCAACGCGAGAAGGAGTCGACATGGTTGCGATCGTGGTCGCAGAGAAGCCGAGCGCAGCGAGGAACATGGCCAGCGCCCTCGGCGGGGCGAAGGGCAACTACAAGGGCACGGCCTACGAGGTGGCGAGCCTGAGGGGTCATCTCTACGAGTTCGCCCAGCCGCACGCGATGGTGGACTCCTCGCTCGCGGATGCCTATCAGAAGTGGGACCTGGGCAACCTACCGTGGGATCCGGAGCACCTGACGTGGAAGCGCGAACCACAGAAGAACGTCGCAGACGTCATCAAGGCTCTGCGTGCGGCACTCGGCCGCGGTGCCGAGATCGTCATCGCCACGGACCTGGATCCGTCCGGCGAGGGTGACCTGCTCTTCTGGGAGGCGATCGACGAACTCGGCTTCCACGGCAAGAAGTTCAGCCGCATGGAGTTCACCGATGAGTCGAAGGCGTCGATCCAGAAGGCCTTCGAGCAGCGCCGGCCGGTGAAGTCCATGCAGGACGAGGGCGATTACCGCAAGGCGATGTACCGCTCGCAGTGGGACTTCCTCTCGATGCAGTTCACTCGTATCGCCACGGCAATGGGCCGCCAGTCCGGTCAGGACCTCGTGCTGCGCCAGGGCCGGCTGAAGTCGGCGATGGTCTCCCTCGTCGGCGACCAGCAGAAGGCTCATGACGCGTACGTCAAGAAGCCGTTCTTCCAGAACCGCTTCCGCGACGAGAACGACGTCATGTACACCAACCCGGACGAGCCGCGGTTCGACCAGAAGGGCCAGGTGCCGCGGCAGTACGGCCCCTCCGCTGTCGTCCTGGACGGCAAGTCGGGCAAGAAGACCGCGCCGCCGAAGCTGCTCGACCTCGCCTCCTTGTCCTCGATGCTCGTGGACAAGGGTGTGAAGGCGAACCTGACGCTCTCGACCTACCAGAAGATGTACGAGGACCAGGTCGTCTCGTACCCGCGCACCGAAGACAAGACGATCACGCCTGAGCAGTTCAAGGACCTTGCCCCTCTGGTCGACAAGATCGCCGCCGTGGTCGGCGTCGACGCTGGCCTTCTGACGCATCGCCAACCCCGGTCCACACACGTGCAGCCCCAGGGCGCGCATGGTGCGAACCGTCCGGGCCTGAAGGTGCCCTCCTCGTTGGACGAGGTCGAGCACAGGTACGGCAAGGCCGGGCGGCTCATCTACGAGATGCTCGCGAAGAACTACTTGGCCATGCTCGCCGAGGACTACCTCTACGAGCAGCAGAAGGGCCACGTGGAGAAGTACCCAGGCTTCGTCGGCATCGCCAATGTGCCCAAGCGCCCCGGCTGGCGGGCCGTGTTCGATCCGGACGCCGGCGACGACACGGCCGAGGGTGACGAGAACGAGTCCGGCAAGGGCCTGGGCCGGACTGCGGAGCCGTTCATCTTCGAGGGCGCGAACAAGCGCCCCGAGCACCCGACGATGAAGTGGCTGATGAAGCAGCTGGAGAAGCGCGACGTGGGCACGGGCGCGACCCGCACCTCGACGTATTCGGAGGTCACCAATGGCAAGGCGAAGTACCCGCTGCTGACGGAGAAGGGCCGAAAGCTCAGGCTCGCGCAGGCCGGCGAGATGAGCTGGCGGCTCCTGCCAGGCACGCGTATCGGCGACCTCGGGCTCACCGAGAAGGTCTACACCGACATGCGCGATATCGCCGCCGGGACGGCGACGGCCGAGGAGCGCCTGGCCGTCGTCGCTGACTGGGTGCGCGAGGACATCGTCACGATGAAGAAGAACGCTGCGTCCATGCGCGCCCAGCTGGGCCTGAAGGAGCAGGTGGTCGCTGCGCGTGCCGAGGGTGTGTGGCAGGCCGCTCCGGGCGGGCCGAAAAAGGTCGCGTTCAAGAAGGTCTGGTCGGGCCACGAGTTCAACGATGACGAGGTGGCGAAGCTGCTCGCGGGCGAGACGATCTCGTTCGAGGCGAGGTCGAAGAGGGACAAGCCGTTCACGGCCACCGGTGCGCTCGGCGTTGGCGACTTCAGGGGCCGCAAGTTCGTCGGGTTCCAGTTGGAGGTGGCCGACAAGCCGACGGAGTGGTCCGGTCGGACGTTCACGCCGGCGGAGGTCACGGCGCTTCTGGCGGGCCAGGCGCTGGAGATCGATGGCTTTGTCAGCGCGAGGTCCGGCAAGACCTTCGGCTGCAAGGTCAGCTGGGACGCGAAGGCGAAGAAGATCGTCCCCGATTTCGGCTCTGGCGACGAGCCACCGCGGTCCTGGTGCCAGGTGACTTTCACCGATGCGCAAAGGCGTGACTTGGCGGCCGGCAAGACGATCCAGGGTAAGGGCTTCATCTCGGCTCAAGGTAAGACGTTCGATGCCGCCGTCTCCTGGAAGAAAGAGCGCGGCAAGAAGAAGATCGTGCCGTCGTTCAGCTCGCGCCCGAACGAGCACTGACGAGCTGCAGCGGGTCCCGGACCTCGGGGCCCACTGCAGCTTGTTCACGCTGGCGTCGAGAGGCTGCAACTCGTTGGTGCAGCTGGGCGACTTCGGGGCGATCTGGCGCGGAATGCGCAGCGAGATCCAATCCGGGCTCTGGAGGCATTGAACGAGCAGTTCGCCGTGCTGGGCGTGCGCTTGCACTTCATGTTGGGCAACCACGAGGACTACGACGTAATCGGCACGCTGTCGCGCAACGGGTCCGGGTCTGCTGGTTGGGACTGTTTCTGGCGCTCCTCCCCCGCTCCAGTCTCGTGAGCGCCGACCAGCACTCCGTCGGCTGGCTGGCAGGGGCCGCGAGTGTCGACCTGTGCGTACGGATGCCGGGCCTGACGTGTTGGGGGAGGCTGAGCTGCTCACGGACGAGCAAGCGGCGGGTCTTCCAGACGCCGGGGCAAGCCCTGATGTGGTGCTCGCCCACCAGGCGCTGGCGGTCCCGAGGTTGATGGCTCGGCAACAGCCACGGCTGGCACGCCGACGATCTGGCGTACGCGCGCGAGGCGCAGCAGGTACACACCGCACGGGTGCTCTCGGTGCTCGATCCGACCAAGGAACCGCTGTGCCTCGGCGGGCACTACCACTTCCGGCACTCGGAGAAGTCAGTGCCCGGTGGGATGCCGGTCCGTCAGGAGATCCTCGACCGGGACGGCTCAGCTGATGCGCTGGCCGTGCTCGACCTGGGCGACGACGTTCCGCCCTTCGAGGCAGTAGCGATGGGCCGAGCGCCTCTACTTCCGCGGCGCGACTGCCCTGTCAGACATCATTCAAGAACCTTTCTCCATCGATTCAGATACCCTATCTGAGATAGGATGTCATTCGCAGACCTCATACATGAAAGCTTTTCAATAGGTCGAGCAATGACCATTGTGACAGTGGGGGAGATGAGAGATTCATGGCGAAACTGTCCTATAAGGTGCCGAGTTCGCTGAACAGGAGCTTCCTCGACCACGAGATCACGCTGAGCAAGGGAGGTTGGGCGGCCAAGCCCTCCCCGATCAAGCAGCTGCTCTTCTTCGGCGGCGGCATCCTCGTCCTGCTGTGGTTCAGCACGTCGACGTTCGTCGCGAGCTCGGGCCCAGTCTCCATCACGTTCTTCGTCCTCTGGGGACTATCGGCGATCGCCTACTTCGGCGGGCTGATGAAGACGAAGGAGCTGCGCATCATGCGGGTGCCGGCCCTTCTTGCGTATCTGCCCCGGAAGGCCCGTCACGTTTTTACGCGCCGCAGCTCGAACCCCACGGACTTTTACTCAATCGTCGGCATCGACGGTATCGACGAGGACGGGCTGATCCGCTTCTCCGACGGCGGTGAAGGCCAGGTCTACCTAGTCGTCGGCTCGGCTAGTTACCTGCTCTTCGACGAGGACCGGGTCGGGATCCTCGACCGGGTCGACTCCTTCTGGCGCAAGGTCGAGACGACCTGCGAGCACAGCTTCATCACGACGAAGGAGCCGCAGCGGATCTACCACCAGGTGGCGAACCTGGAACGGCGCAACCGGGCCCTGCAGGTCCGTGATCCCGATCTGATCGAGCTGCAGAACGAGCAGTACGACATTCTCACGCAGCACGTGGGCGGGAAGTTCACCTCTATCCACCAGTACCTGCTGCTCAAGGGCAAGAACGCCGACGCACTGCGCAAGGGGCACCAGGTCCTCCAGGCCGAGGTCGGCGGCTCGACTCTGATGATCAAGGAAGCCACGATGCTCGACCGCGAGGAGGCCCTGCCGATGCTCCGGGTCTTCTACCAGGGCATCGACGACGAACTGCTCGATTTCAAGGCGTCGCTGAACTGACCAGCGCCAGGCCGATCACTACGACGAGGAACGAACGAAGGACACCATGGCGCTGATGACGAAAGTCCGGGCACAGCTGGGCATTCCGGGAAAGAAGCCTGCCGAGACGAATGAGACCGCGGAGCTTGTGGTCGATGATCTGCGCGCGGATGCTGCTGCTCAGGCCGAGGACGTGCAGGACGCTGCGCTGGCGGACGGTGCAGCCGATGAGGCCGCCGAGCCGGAGAAGAACTGGTGGCAGCGCCGTCGGGAGGTGAAGCACCTTCAGGGCACATTCGACGCCTATCCTCATCTGCTCGCGCTGAAGCCGAAGGAGAAGTACCTCTTCCGCTCCGACTACTTCGAGGTCGACGGCTCGGTTGCCTGCATCCTGGCGTACTTCCACGACGACGCCGCGCACGACAACTTCGCCGCCTTCTGGGGCATCGACCGGATCCCGGACGGCCTGGACGAGCGGGTCACCGCCGTCGTGCTTGAGCAGATTAAGCGGATGGATGAGAAGTGGATCGACTCGTACACCAAGCAGTCGGAGAAGCTGGACCGGCTGGATGCGAACGAGCAGGAGGAGACAGGCACGACCTCCTCCAAGCGCAAGGCCGCGAAGATCTCCGGTGATCTCGGGATCACGATCGGCGAGATCCAGGACGGTGCGAGCTACCTCTCGGTGCACAACCGGCTCTTCCTCAAGGCCCCCGATCTGGCGACCCTGGACGACACAATCGACCGGATCACCCGTCTGTACATCGACCGATTCGGCACGCTGAAGGCTGCGCCCTACGCCGGCGAGCAGCGTCAGGAGCTCGCGGGCCTGTGGAAGAACAACGAGAAAAAGAAGGGCAAGGGCTTCCACTTCACCTCGACCGAGCTGGCCGGCTCGTACTCGCTGGTGACCAATGGCCTCAACGACCGAGGCGGCGAGTACGTCGGCTACATGGTCGGCGACGTCAACAACAGCGCCGTGCTCATGGACGTCAACGCCTACGACCACCACGCGGTCGTCGCCGACGCCACACTCAGCGAGTACTTGGACCGCCAGCGGGTGGCCAACATGTGGTGCTCGAAAATCTCGCAGGCGGCGCTGCTGAACAACGGCCGGGTCGTCCACCTCATCCTCGACGGAGCGAACCTCGACAAACTCGGCCCGAAGTTCGAGCGCCTCACCTCGCGCGTGGACCTGAATCAGGGTGACGTGAACATGTTCGAGATGTTCGGCGAGGAGGAGGACGAGCTGACAGTCTTCTCCGCCCAGATGGAAAAGCTCAAGCTGATGTTCGAGCAGCTCTACGAGACCAGCGACGGAGCGATCGGCTCGATCATCCGCAGTGCCCTCGAAGACACCGCGACCGACTTCTACATCGAGCAGGGCATGTGGCGGCACAACGCCAAGGAGCAGCGTCACCGCCTGCGCGTGGTGAACATCCCGCACACCCAGGTGCCGCGTCTTCAGATGTTTGTTTCCTACGTGGCAACTGCGCACAAGGCACTGCTGAACTCCAGCAAGACCGACCCGGACCAGCTGCGCGCTTATAACGTGCTCAGGGGCATCGCCAACGCGATGCTGAGCACCAACGGCGACCTGTTCAACAACCACACGGCCTCGGCCGTGGACGGGGTCCGGGACTCCCGGCGCGTGGTCTACGACTTCTCGCGACTCATGCGCCGCGGCAAGGGCGTGGCGATGGCGCAGTTGGTGAACGTCATTGGCTTCGCCGTCGGCAAGCTGGGCCTCGGCGACACGGTCATCATCCACGGGACTGAGCACATCAACGACCGAGTGAAGAAGTACATCAAGGACCAGCTCGACCATATGCACGAGCGCGGCGGCCGGGTGGTCTACAGCTACAACGACCTCGACAGGATGCTGGCCGACAGCGACTTCAACAAGTTCGACGCCGCGGACTACACGCTCTTCGGCCCGATGCGCGACGGCACGGTGGCTGAGTACCAGAAGCAGCTGCACCAGCGGATTCCTCCGGATCTTGCCCAGCTCATCACGACCAAGGGCGAGAACCTCACGTACCTGCGCCGGGGCGTCTCCAACGTGGTCTTCCACCTGGATTTGGCACTGGGGATCAACCCCTACCGCGAGGCCCAGCGCAGGCAGGTCCACCTGGAGGCGGCCAGAGCCGAAGAGGCGGCGCGAATGAACGCGATCATGCACGACAAGCCGGCACCGGGCGCGAGCCTCACCAGCATCCGGAAGCACAGCGAGGGCGGCAACGGCGAGGCTAACGCGGGCCCGAGCGACGGGGGCAAGCGCCCCGACGGCAAGAAGGGCCTGCAGCAGCCCGAGGACGGCGCAGGACAGCCAGCGAGGAAGCCCAAGTCGAACAAGCTGGTCAAGGCATGAGCGAGTTCAGCACTAATACGGAGGCAAGGAGTAGGGGAGAGACGATGAACGGGACGATCACGGCGGTGGCGCGGCTGCGTGCCTGGGCCGGCCACGGGGGCGTGCGAGCCCGCCAGGGCAGGCTCGCACGCGGGCTCGCCCTCGTGCTCCTCGCCGTGCTGTTCGTGCCGGTCCTCATGATGGCGACCTCTTCGCCGGCGTCTGCGGACGACCAGAAGGAGCGCGACAACTACAGCCTCTACCAGCTGGCTTCGAATGCGAGCTCGTACTTCAGCGAGAAGAACTCGCCGTCGAACGACGAGGGCATGCACGAGAACTGGAAGCCGGTCACGAGCAGTCCTGCTTCGGGCGGTTCCATGCTCGGCTATGCCGACTCGGATTTCAGTCTGGGCAACATCGTGGGCTGGTTCTTCGCCGAGGTCTCGGGGTCCTCGCAGACCGTCACGTACGAGACCCTGGCAGCGAAAGACGACAAGGGCAACGCGAAATACTCGGGCATGCTCGACTACGCGCACTTCGGGGCGGCCAACAACGACCTTGGCCTGGACACGATGTCCTCGGGCATCGGCGGCCAGATCGTGAGCGTGATCGGAGGCTCCATCATCTGGAACCTCTACGCCCTGGCGCTGGCGGTCGGCACGCTGTTCTACGTCATCCTCCAGTTCCTGAAGCTCATCAACCCCTTCATGTGGTTTTACAGCGCGGTCGCGGCGGTCAATCCGGCCTTCGCCGACGGGATGACGGGAGGTGACACCGGAGGTGGCGCGCTCTCGGGTCTGCAGCACTGGATCAGTGGCTGGTACGGCCTGCTTGTCGATATCTCATGGCAGGCGCTCGTGCCGATCTTCGTCGGCTTCTTGCTCATCGGTCTGGTCATGTTCAAGAAGATGGACCGGGGTTCCGCGATCAAGAAACTCATCGTGCGCGTCGTCTTCATCGGCGTCGGCCTGCCGCTCATTGGTTCGATGTACACCAGCGTGCTCGACAAGTTCGACGACTCGGTTCTCGGCCAGCATGCCGGTCCGACGCGCGTCGTGCTGAGCACCTACGTCGACTTCGAGGCGTGGATGATGAACGACCGCCTCGGAATCCCGGACCAGGCCATGGTTTCTTGGAACGGCGACCAGGCGAGCTCTGACGCGATGATGTCGGTGCGCACGAGCGCGCTGGCGATCAACAAGCAGTCCCACGGAGCGACTTACAACGGCATCAGCATCGGCACGAAGACAAACGACGCCGAGTCGGCCTGGAAGGACGGCACAGTCTCCGTAGGCACCGGAGCGTCGGATGACTTCAAGGCGGTGTTCTCGACCTTCGGGATCATCGGCAAGTACATCGCCGGCAACGAGATCGCGGCCTCCGACTTCGAGTCGGGGATCAAGAGCTCGATCACGCAGCTGGACGAGAGCGCGGATGTCAAGAAGAGCTGGTTCGTCGACAAGGACAGCTACGGCGACGTGGAGGATTTCGGTGAGGAGGAGGGACCGAAACCGGTGGATCACCCGGTGATCTCGACCGACGGCACGGGCCTGACCTCCTCTCGTCCCGGCAAGGACTCGACGGACTTCACGACGACCGGGACGAAGAGCAACTGCGGCTTCACGGTGGGCAAGACGCCCTCCTCGTGCAACCTGTCTCCCCTGGCGGCGTACAACTACCTCAACACCGGGTTCAGCCCCAGTTCGCTGAACATGTACAGCTCGAACAACGCCACGTCCGGCTTCACCCGCGAGAATCACATGGCCGTCAGCCAGGTAGGCACGGGGCCGGCGAAGTTCATGTACTGGTCCAACGCAGCCACGGTCCTGGGTTCTATCGTCCTGCTCGGCTTCTGGTACGCCATCGGCATGCTGGCCGGCGCAATCAAGAGGACCTTCGGCCTCGTGGCAGCCGTGCCGTTCGCAACGCTGGGCGCGATGGCCGCGATCTCCAAGGTAATCGTCTACTCCATGGCGCTGATCCTGGAGGTCCTCATCACGCTGTTCTTGTACCAGTTCGTGGGGGAGTTCCTGATCTCGGTCCCCGACATCATTTCCGGACCCGTGTCGAGCTTCATGAGCCCGGGCGGCCTGTGGGGCAGCGCCGCCCTCGGCGGAATCATCGTGGTGATCCTGACGCTCATCTCGTCGCTGATGATCATGGGCATCACCTTCGCCCTGCTACGGGTCCGCAAGACGGTGCTGCAGGCGATGGACGAGGTGGTCACCAAGCTCGTGGACAAGTTCCTGGAGACCAACACCGCGCCAAAGCCGGACAAGGGTGGGCTGATGCCCGCTCTGGCTGCAGGTGCAGGGTCCGGCGCGGGTATGGCCATGGGCAACAAGCTCGCCAACGGGTTCAACAGCAAGACCAGCAGCCCGGCGGCTCCGAGCACGAGCAAGCCCGAGGGCAAGACAGCATCGACGAACGCCGGCGGCACGAACGGCAACGCCCCGACGCTCACCGCGAGCAAGCAGGCGCTTGCTCTGGAGGGCGGCGGAGAGGGCGGTCCAGGCGATCCGAACAGCCCGGCGCTCGACGGTGGTCCTGGTAGCGGAGGCTCCGGTGGCGGTGACAACGCCAGGGCCCTGCCGGGCAGCAGCGGTCCTGCTGGTGCTCTGGGCGCGGCTGGCCGGGGCGACGGTCCCGACGACAAGGGTGGTCCGCTCCAGCTGACCAGTGGCGGAGCAGGCAGCTCGCACTCGGACAAGCAGACGGCACAGAATCTCAATAACCAGGGCGGCCTGTCGAATCTCGGGTACGCCTTGGGCGGCGACAAGGTTATCCCCGGTGAGGTCCTGGCCTCGACCACGGAGCCGCCGAGCTCTCGCGGTGGCGCTCATGGGCAGAGCAGCGCCGGCGGCACTGGTTCTGTTACGACCAGCGGAGGCCGTAACCCCGTCGCCGGTCAGACGGGCCCGACGCAGTTCGGCACGGGTACCCAGGGTGCGCAGAGCGAGCAGGGCAACAACCAGCAGGCTGCATCGCAACACTTCAGCGGAGGAACTACTTCTGGTCCTGGTCCTGTGCCTGTCCCTGCTTCGGGGCAGCCGGCCGCGCCGAGCACCCGTCCGACGCGCTCCGCACTGGACACCCCGGCTCCGAGGCAACTGGGAGCCGGAACATCGGCGCCTCGTCCCGCGGCCGCTCCGGTCTCGAGTCAGACCCCGGCTGCCCTTGGTACGCGGACTCCGGCTCGGACGCAGGCAGCGCGTCAGCCGGATTCGATCCAGGCGTCGACGCCGATGGCTCACCAGACGCCTGCCCCGCAGGCTCAGACTCCACAGACGTCGACTCCTGCACCGACTCCTGCACCGACTCCTTCGCCGCGGCAGGCTCCGGTTCTGCGCCCTCGTCCCCGTCCGCGCCGGGTTGCCGATCCGGCCCCTCAGAGCGTGGAGACTTCGGAGCCGCAGCAGCGGCCGGCCGGTGGTCTTCGCCGGGGTCGGCGCGAGGAACCGCAGGACTGACCGGGCGAGCGTGGAGGGTTGACGCACTCAGTGAGGACGACCACTGCGGTTGTCCTCACTGAGTGCGTCGTCTTTTGCGTGACAGGAAGAGAAGGGGAAGAGTATGAGGCTCGGATCGAGGCTTCGCGGCGAGTTCCCGCGCGGCTGGTGGCGCTCGGTGCGATGGTGGATCATCGGGACTCGTGACCTCGCATTGAACACTGCGGCGGCCGTGGCCACTGTGGTCTTCGTCGGCGAGATGGTGCGCGCTGTGCGGCATAGCGAGGAGCCGCGGACTCTGGCGCGCCTGTCCGGCACGTTCGAAGGGTACGTGGCCAGCCTCTTGGTCAACAGCGCTGGCTTGGCCGTTCTGGTCACCACGGCGATCGAGGACGGTCTGCCTATGGTGCTGATGGCGTTCCTGGCCGCGTGGTATCTGATCACCATCGCCATCAGTGCACGGTGTTTGGGGTGGCGGCGCGGTCGAGGGTCCGGCAGTCGGCGGGGTGGGCTGAGTTGCATTTCGTCGAGCAGCACGCGCCAAAGTACGGCCGGCCACCGGAGACGATTGAGGAGTGCCGGGCGCAGCAGCTCCAGGATTAGGTCTTAGAGATAAGACAGAACCCCGTGGACGTGATGTCCACAGGGTTCTGTGCGGCCCGGGTGGTGCGGCAATCAGCCCTGCTGGTTGCAGTCCTTGGCCATCAAGGCCTTCGCCTGGTCGCTGTCGGCGGGAATGAGCTGGACCTGGTTGATCGAGTAGGCGAAGGTGTACCCGACCGTGATCATGCTGTTCGACATCGAGATCAAGCCGGATCCCGGGTCAGTACCTGTCTGGTCGGAGCCGTTGACGTCGTCCCAGAGCACGCTGGTCCGGCTGTCGTTGATCGTGCCGGTCGAGAGGACCTGGTACTGACCCTTGTCGGTCTTGCCGTCCTTGACGATCGAGCCGTGCTTGATGTCGCCGAGGGCCTTCGTGGTCAACTGGCACTGCTGGTCGCCAGCGGTAACGTTGATGTACGTGATCTTGTGGTCGTTGATCGCGGCGATGCCGCCGCGTGCCCCGTCGGTGATGGAGATGTAGGCACCGTCGAAGCTGGAGGCCTGACTGCTGCTGGGGCCCTGCGAGGAGGCAGCATCACTGCTGCCGCTGCAGGCGGTCAGCATGAGAGCACCCGCGGCCAGGACCGCGGCGGACACGGCGATCCTGGTCCGCGTCGCATGTGCGGCCCTGGTGGAGTTCATGGCGTCTCCTTCGATCGTTCTGGAAAGTCGGTTTGGGTCAGCTCTGGGCTGGTGGCATTGGCTGAATCGTAGGCGTCTGACGCGGCGACAGCAGGATGAGGATTGCAGCAGCCAGCATCACGGCCGACAGCAGTGCCAGGAGCACCACGCCCACCCCCGGCAGTCGAAGCTGGCCCCCTTTTAGGGGCACCAGACCGACTTCCGAGCTTTCTTCTCGTACATCAGCACTTGCGAAGACATTCATAAGTGCACCATTAGTATTGCAGTTTGATGTACCAGATGTACCACCTAGCAATAGACAGGTAGTCAAAGTCACCTGTGGATAGGCGACTTTGACTGGCCAGAACTCAAAGGGTCAGGCGTCTTCTCGCAGGTTGTCGAGTCGATGTTCAGTCAGCGCCAGTGCGACTTCGGACTGGTTGAGTGCGTGCTCGCCGTCCTGGATGCGCCACTGAAGACGCTGCACGAGCGGGGCGTCTGCTTCCTGGAGCGCCAGATCACCGAGCTCGCCCAGCTCCGCGTACGCGCCCTGCAGCTGCTCCTCGTGGTGCGCCGACCGGACCCTGAGGCGGGCGACCCGCTCTTTCCACCAGCCCACCCGCGACTCGCGGTCGAGCTTGGTCTTCCCCTCAAGCCAGGCACGGAGCTCGGCCTGGTCGACGTCCCTAGGGAGCCCGGTGGCCAGGGGCCCCTCGGGTTCCGGCATTTCGATGGGAATGTGCGACAGCAGCACCGCGGGGGTCGTGTCGAGCGCGTGGGCAATCGCGACGAGGTCGTCGACGGTCACAGGACGAGCGCATCGCTCCATCTCAGCGAGTGCGCCGACAGAGATCGGGTGATCAAGCATCCGGAGCACATAGGCCAGCTCGTCGACGGTCAACTCGCGCAGCTGGCGGTAGTGGGTGATGGCGTCGGACACAGCAAGGGACGTGGGAAGGGGCGACGGCATGCATCGATGATAGGCGCGCCGGCGCGGTCTCCAGGTGGGTTGTCACATAGCTCTCGAGGCCCGTCACACAGACCCGTGTCGGGCCCCGAGAGAGGTACCATCCACGCTCTTTCGGGCTGACGGTGGGCGCCAGAAGAGGCGTAGCTCGGCACGGCGGAGGTTCTGCGCCAAGCGCGGTTTCACCCGACTGGGACACTGTCAGTGGCGACATCTACCGTTAGAGCATGACCAGTTGGGCGAACTCCCCTGACCAGGGTTGGGTGTTGAAGGCCACCATGTGGGCAGCGCCGGCCGCCGCTCCTCAATGGAAGGAGCAGCTGAACCGGCTCCGCCCGATCGCATCGTACGACGACACCACGAAGACGTGGCAGGCTCATCTTGGCGCCCTCGATCTAGAAGGGCTAAACGTGCTGCAGGCCCTCTTCGACGCCGCCAGCGCCCATGGCACTCAGGTGCGTCTGGAACCTGGACCCGTTCCAGAACGCTGGGACGGCCCCGTCTTCACGAGGGGACCGGACGTAGCCGTTCTGTTGGAGGCACGGGCCGACCAGGGGCGCCCGCTCGGTCAGTTACCTCTCGGCTGAGGAGGGAACCAGCCCCGCGGCAAAACCTCATCCGAGACTCTGACGAGGAACTCCGGTCCCCTCTCGCACGGCGAGGATGGTCCTGTCGGGCCGACAGCAGCGGATCCTGCTGATGCGACGGGACGGCAGCCCTGCTGCGCCGTGCGTTCGAGGAGTGTGGGTTTGTCCGCGTTGCGGCTGCCTGCCGGTCGTGTGTGCCCGGCGGGTCTGCCCCGCAGCGGCGGCTGGCGAACTCGGTGTCCGACAAGGCGCCTCGGCCTACGGCCTTGGCGCCGCCTCACCGACTGCTGGATAAGGACCCTAGTGTCCCGTGCCGGAGCGGGCCACGCGTTTCGACCGCAGAAGCTGTAGGGCTTGCGGGGCCCCACTAGCCACCTGCCGGTGGCGAACTTCTCGTGCCGTGCTGTCGTTTGCCCTGGTCCGTCGGCGGGACAGTGTCCGCCGTTTGCCGCCGTATCTGGCCTCAGGCGGCGAGTACGTCGCGGAGTTCACGAACGGCGGCCTCCCGGTGGTGCTGGGAAGGGATGGCGCGGTACAGATCGAGGGCGCGGCGGTGGACGAGGCCGGTGCGGTATGCGTCGGGAAGGCTGGCCACTACGGCGGTCGTCCGCCTGCACGCTTCTTCGGTGTCGCCGTCGTGGCGGGTGCAGGCGGCCGCGTCGACGAGGAGCAGGGAGCGGGTCATGGTGGAGGTCGGCGCGGACAGTTCCAGCGCGCGGGCCTGGCTCTCGCGGGCCCGGGCGGTGTCGCCAAGCGCGGTGAGCGCGTGGGAGAGGTGCACGTGGTGTTTCTGCTCTCCGTGGGTGAACCAGGTGTCGGCCCGGGCGCCGGCGTCGAGCCGCTCCATGTAGGCGTCGGCGGCTTTGAGGGCGTCGCGGGCCTGTTCGTCCTGGTGACTGAGGGCGTAGGCGCGGGCGGCGACGGCGGCCGTAAGGGTGGCCGCGGCGGTCGGCCGGTCGCCGGCGGCCCGCTGTGCTCGCTCGACCAGGAGCGACGCGGCCTGGGGGGCACCGTAGTTGAGCGGGACCATGGCCTCGCGTCCCCAGATCCAGGCGAGCAGTTGCATGTCACCGGATTCCCGGGCCGCCTTTGCGGCGGTGGTGAACCACTCTCGGGAGGCCTTTCGGGCGCCGAGATCGTGCAGGACGATCGCCGCCATCCCAGCCATCTGCCCGGCCGTGCGGCACGCCCGGATGCGGGTGGCGACCGGCTGAGGGGTGCTCAGCAGGGGCTTGAGTTCGGCGAAGTCGGTGACGAGGTCGGCCAGGACCTGGCGGGGCGGCTGTCCGTGGTAGCCGTAGCCATAGGTTTCGGCGGCCGCCTCCAGGTCGGTGAGGTCGGCGGGTTCGGTGTCGGCGGCGAGTGCCAGGTCGAGGGACTGGCGGGTGTCGGCCAGGGCGGTGAGGGCGGTCCCGGTGAGACCGGCTGCGAGCGTGCCGCGCAGCATCTGGCGGCGGTTCATGGGGGCGTCTCCGTCATCGTCGGACTCCAGACGAGGCTGGGGGGTGCTGTTCTCCCAGGGTCGCGCAGCGAGCCCGAGTTGGGCACCCGGAATCCGAAGTGCGTCCGCAACCCGGATGATTGTGTCCAGTGCCGTCACGGTTCCTTGGCCTTGCGCGATCCGGGAGATGCGGTCGGACTTAATGCCGCTGGCTTCGCTGATCCGGTAGTAGCTGACTCCGTGGCGATGGGCCATCGCGAAGAGGGTGGTGAAGTCCCGCTCGCGGGCGGCTGTGAGGAAGGCCGGGTCGTGCAGCAGGCGGGGCGGTACCTGGGCCGGCGACGGCGGTAAGTCATGCACCACGAGTTCCCCTCAGCGCGTGCAGGATGACGGGCGTCAGCGCCGACGATACCCCCACGACGGGGTCCCCATGGTGGGTCTTACGGGTCTTGGCCGGGGCCGGTTTGCTGGTGGGTGTCCGCAGCCGTGCCGGGGTTCCCGGCCGCTGAACTCCGGTCCCTAGGAGGGGTCATGTCCAAGTCCGCAGCCGCAGCCGCGGCCGCCACCACGACGTCGTCGGAAGAGTGCCCGGTCGAGGTCGTGGTCGTCGCCGAGGACGTCGAGAACGACGACCCGTACGTGCCCTGACCTGATCCGCAGCTTTCTCCCGGGGTGTTCCTCCTCGTGCCCGTTCGGGCCGGGGAGGGGCACCCTCCCTGTGATGGAGGAGGAGTTCGTGCGCCACGTGTATGTCGGGCCGACGCTCGGGCGGACCGAGCCGTTGCTGTCGGAGCCCGGTGTACGGGTGCTGCCGCCGGTCAGGCACGGTGACCTGTTCGACGCCGCGGTCCGCGAGGGCGACACTGTCGTGATCATCGACGGGGTGTATCACCAGGCGCCGGCGCTGCGGCACAAGGAGATCCTGGCCGCGATGGGCCGGGGCGTGCGAGTGATCGGGGCGGCCAGCATCGGCGCCCTGCGGGCCGCCGAACTCGACACTTTCGGGATGCTCGGCGTCGGCGCCGTCTACACCGCCTACGCCCAGCGGGAGATCAGCGGCGACGACGAGGTCGCGGTCGGCCAGGCCCCCGACGGCGAGGGGCAGGCGCTGACCTGGCCCCTGGTGAACCTGCGGCACGTCCTGGCCCTGGCCCGGGCGGACGGGATCCTCGACGAGGCACGCTCGCAGCGGCTGCTGGCCGCACTGCGCGCCGTCTACTACCCGCAACGCACCACGGCCGCCGTTCGGGCTGTCTGCCAGCGCCAGGGGGAGGGGGAGCTCGCAGGGTGGCTGGACGAACGACGCGAGGCCGACCGGTACTTCGGCGACCTCAAGCGCCTCGATGCCCTCGCCGCCGTCCGCACCGCCCTGGGAGGCCGGATCCCGGCCGGACCGGTGCTGGACCCCGTGACGTGGGACAACGTGTATTTCCGGGGCTGGTCCAACCACTTCGCCCGCCACACCGTGGACGGCACCGGGCTGTCGGCCCGGGACCGGGTGGTCTACCAGCAGGTGTTCGACGAGGACTTCCGGGAGCGGTGGGCTGACGTCCTCGCCCACCGTTCCCGGCATCCAGCCTGTGGCCAGGGCCTCCCGCTGTCCGAACGGCTCCGGCAGGCGACCGGTGGTGTGCTGCCCGCGCACCGGGTCTTCCACCCGGCGCTCGACCTGCGCGATGAGGCGACCCTCGCGCTGCTGTTGGCTGGCGAGACCCGCGAGGATCGCGACGCGATCGCCCGCTACGCCGATGTCCGCGCCGCCTGGCGGCGCGAGCGGGCCGGGGCGAAGGACGTGTCGGACGACCTTGCCCGACGGGTCCTGCTCCTGGTGTGGCGCTGCCGTCCGAGGGCGCTCGATGCGGAGGCGTCGGCCCGCGGCCTGGTCAGCGGCGTCCACGCCGTCGAGGCGGTCAAGCGGCTAGTGCCCGGCTTCCTCGCCGATCAGAAAGTAGGGACTGAGACGGCAGAGGGGGCCTGTGGTGGGCAGTGAGGGCCTGGTGGAACTGGCGGGGACGGTGCGTGCCCGGAGCCCGCAGGACACGTGGGAGCTGCTGGAGGGGCGGCTTGGGGAGTACGGAATCACGCGGGTCGCCGATCTGACCCGCCTAGACTGCATCGGGCTGCCGGTGTGGACGGCGATCAGACCCGCCTCCCGCACCTTGAGCACCTCGCAGGGCAAGGGCTCCACCGACTTGCTGGCGAAGCTGTCGGCGGTGTGCGAGGCGATCGAGCTGTGGCACGTCGAGCAGCCGCTGCCCGTGTCTGCCCACGGCCCCGCGAACGAGGTCGGTGGGCGTTGCCCGTTGACCGCGCTGCCACTGACCGTCCCCTACACCGCAAGCGTGTTGGGCCGGATGGTGTGGGACTGGACGACGGGCAGCGCTCTGGTCAGCGGGGACAAGGTATTGGTGCCCGTGGACGTGGTGCGTCGGCGAGTTCAGCGGCCGGAGTGGAGTCCGGACCTGGTGAGGGCCACCAGCACCGGTCTGGCCTGCGGGAACAGTCGTGACGAGGCGCTCGTGCACGCCTTGTGCGAGGTCGTCGAGAGGGATGTCCTCTACCGCGACGGCCAGTCCGGAGGACAGCGCCGCACGCTCATCGACCCCGTCACGGTGGACGATCCATACGCCCGCGAGGTCATCGGCCGCCTGACGACGGCACAGATGGCGCTGGAGATCTCGCTGGTCGACGGCCCCTACGGGCTGCCCGTCGCCCTGGCCTACGTGTGGTCGGAGGACCTGCCGATGGTGTTCGCCGGCGGCGGCTGCCATCCCAGCGCTGCCATCGCACTCACCAGGGCGCTGACCGAGGCTGCGCAGTCCCGGCTCACCGTGATCTCCGGGACCCGGGACGACCTGCCCAGCGAACCGGCCTGCGCCGACCACATCCCCGCCTTCCACCCCGCTCAGCGCACCGGCCTGGCCGACTGGCAGCACGCCACCGCGCACTACACCCCGGTGTGCGGCGGCTTCGCCGACCAGGTCGCCGAGCTCGCCCGCCGCATCCAGCGCGTCACCCGTCACGAACCGCTCGCCCTGGACCTGTCCGACCCGGCCGCCCCAGTTCACGTGGTGCAGGTCGTGGTTCCGGGCACCCGCTCACGCATCACGAGGACGATGCCGCGATGACCCACCACCCCCTCCCACAAAAAGCCCCCGCCGCAACGCCGGCGTCGGCGGCCGCGTTCGACGCCTGGCACTCCGTCCGGGCGCGCGGTGGATCGCTGGTCGCCCGCCTGTACGCCGAGGCGATGGGCGAGCGCTACCCGCACGAGGTCGCCGCGAACAGCTCGCTGGACTGGCCGCTGCTGGGGATGCTGGTCGCCCGCCTGCAGATGACGCCCGGCCAGCTCCTGGTCGACGCAGGGTGCGGAACCGGCGGGGTTGGCCTGTGGCTGGCCCGAGCCCTGTCGGTCCGCGTGACCGGCATCGACCAGGCGCAGGCCGCCATCACCCAGGCAACCGCCCGCGCCAACCGCTTCGTCGCCGCCGACCGCGCGCTCTTCCGCGTCGCCCGTCTCGAGGACAGCGGCCTGGCCGACGGCTGCGCGGCCGCCGTGGTGTGCGTGGACGCCCTGTCCTTCGCCGCCGACCGGACGGCCGCGCTGCGGGAATTCGGCCGCGTTCTTGCCCCCGGCGGCCGCCTCGCCCTCACCCGTGCGGTACGGCGCGACGCCGAACCGGACTTCGAGGCGCACGCCGGGACGGCCGGGCTGATCCTGGAGCACGTCGACGAGCGCCCCGAGGAACCCGCCACCTGGGAAAGGCTGTTCTGGCTGTGGATCCGTCACGCGGACACCCTCACCCGCGAGCTCGGTGAGGCGGAGGCGCAGAACATGCTGGCCACCGCGAACCGACGGCTCCCGACCCTGCCCGGGCGGCGCGCGGTCCTGCTGACCCTGCGCCGCCCGGTGACAGGCCCCGCGGCCGATATGATGACCGGGCCCGGCCACCCTCACGGCGGGCGCGTACCGGACGAGAGGACCCAGCAGTGAGCCAGCACCCCGCCCGTGCGGCGGTGTTCTCCGCCGGCTCCTGGGGCACCGCCGCGGCGACGATTCTCGCGGACGCCGGCACCAGCGTCGTCCTGCACGCCCGGCGCGCCACGATCGCCGATGCGATCAACACCGGCCACCGCAACCCGGACTACTTCCCGGACGTCGAGCTGCCCGCCTCGCTGACCGCCACGACCGATCCGGCGGCCGCGCTGGAGGGCGCCGACTACCTCGTCCTGTCCGTGCCCGCGCAGTCCCTGCGCCAGTGCCTGACCGCGTGGACGCCCCACATCGGGACCCAGACGCTGATCGTCTCCCTGATGAAGGGCATCGAGACCCACAGTCATCTGCGGGCCAGCGAGATCATCCGCGAGGTGACCGGCGTCGGTGCAGAGCGGGTCGCGGTGCTGTCCGGGCCGAATCTGGCGCGGGAGATCATGGCCCGCCAGCCCGCGGCCGCCACCATCGCCTGCGCCGACGAAGACGCCGCCCGCCGTTTCCAGGCCGCGTGCCACACCCCGTACTTCCGGCCCTACACCTCCACCGACGTGATCGGCTGCGAGATGGGCGGCGCGCTCAAGAACGTCATCGCCTTGGCCGTCGGCATCGCCTCCGGCCTGGGCCTCGGCGACAACGCCACGGCGCTGATCATGACGAGGGGGTTGGCGGAGAGCATCCGGCTGGCCACCGCGATGGGCGCCCAGCCCGCGACCCTCGCCGGACTGTCCGGCATGGGCGACCTGGTCGCCACCTGCTCTTCCCCGCTCTCGCGCAACCGCACCTTCGGCACCTACCTCGGCGCGGGTCTGAGCGTCGACGAGGCCGCCGCCGCGACGAAGCAGACCACCGAAGGCGTCAAGAGCGCGCAGGCGATCCTCGACCTCGCCCGCACCCACGGCGTCGACATGCCGATCACGACCGTGGTCACCGCAGTCCTCACCGGCAAGGTCGCCCTCGACGAAGCCGTCGCCGCCCTCATGCAGCGGCCCCCCAAGCCCGAATAAGCATCTCCACCACCGCCTTCGCCCCTCCTCACTCGGAGGTTTCCTGTCATGCCCGCAGCCTTACTGACCGCTGCTCAAATCGCCGCGACGGCCGTCCTGGTGGCATGGATGATTGCCGGCTTCACCCGCAGGCCCGGCCGCTGGATGCGGTACCCCCTCTTCTCTCGGGCCACCTTCGTGATCATCGACCTCACCGGCACCAAGGACGGGCACAGCGAGCCCGTCAATCCGTACGCGTTCCTGAGCCCGGGCACGTTCCTGCTGCCCCCGCCCCAGCTCCAGGCGGTCGTCGATCACCTGATCCGCGCCGGCCGGTACGACCGGATCGACGGGCGCGGCAGGTGCCTGTCCGTCAAGGGTGAGCAGCCGATCGAGGTGAGGGACAGCCGTGTGGCTCTATGACGCCGTGACCTCCGGTTTCGGCAGCCCGACCGACCCGGGACGGCTCCAGATGTTCCGCATCGTCTACGGCACCGTCCTCGCCGTACGATTCGTGCTCTCCTTCGGCCAGGGCGGCTGGAGGCGGTTCGCACCCGGATCGCTCAGCCTCAACCTTGCCCTCCAGCGGTTCGGCCCCAGCCGCGGACGCCTCCTCGCCAGCGTCTACCGGCCCTTGCTCATCCTGCGCACGGCGGCCGCCCTCGTCCTGGCCGCCGGCCTCGCGCCGCGGTTGTCTCTGCTGCTGGTGTTGGCCGGGGCCGCCATGGAGCTGCTCTACCTCAAGAGCCCCAGCGCCGTACGGTTCACCCTCCTGACCGGAGCGTGCCTGCTGGCCGCCGGAGACCTGGGCCATGGCCTGACCATCGACCACCATCCCAGCACGGCTAACACCTGGGCCCAAGCGCTCCTGGTGCTCGTCACCACCGATCTCTACTGGAACAGCGCCGTGCAGAAGTGGCGCTCCCGCCAGTTCCGCAGCGGTCTCTTCCTGGCCCAGTGGATGCATGCATACAACCAGCTCAAGGACCGCGTCCCCTACCGCCGCCAGCACGCCATCCCTGGCTTTGTCCACCGCCGCACCGGCAACCTCACTACCCGCGACATCCGCTTGTGGCGGCTCGTCGCGGTCACCGTCATCACCGCCGAGATCGTCCTGCCCGTCCTGCTGCTGGTCCCGGCCACCATGCCGTACGCCATCGTCGCAGGCCTCGGGATGCACGCTGCTTTCACCTGCCTCAAACCCCGCCAACTACTGACGTTCTCGGGACTCACCGTCGGGTCGTACATCGCATTCATCTGCTGAAAGGCGTCATGGAAGCACGCTGCCGAAGCTCGCGGGCAACGTCCGCATGGCCGCCCGCTGACGGACCCGCCACCTTTGCGGTCTGAGGATCACCAATTCGTCCAGCCCGGGAGGGGACCAACAGCGTTATGTGACAGTCGTGTTGATGTCGATGGCTGCCTGCTGAGGGCAACGGTTGCGGTGATAGCATTCCCGCGTCCGCGACCTTGATCCACTCAGGTCGGGTGCCATATGGGGGTTGGCTTCCTTGCCGTGACAGCAGCCGTTTGTTGCTGGTGAATGCGCTGTGGATCATCGCGCGATAGATCCGTCGATGTCTGCAACCGTGCCGGGAAAGGCTCCCATGAATCAAGTGGCACTCATATGGTGCCTGGCTTCGGTGGCGGCGATAGCCGTTGCTGCGGTCGTGGCGCTCACTCTACGTAGCCGAGCCCTGAGGGCGAAACTGCGGCGGGCCGAGGCTGACGTGGCGCAGGCGCAAGAAGCCGCTCGGCGTCAGGTAGAGGCTGCCAACAGCCAGTTGGTGCAGTTCCAGCAGGAGCAGGCCGACGTCATCCGAGAAGCTGAGCAGGTCGCCGAGGACAGGACCAAGGGCGTCCTGAAGGGATCGGCCCGGTTCTTGCAGAGTCTCGCCGCGGAGATGACGATGCTCCTGGACGGGATTCAGCGCGAGTACGGAAACCACCCCGTCCTGAAGGACCTGCTCGAAGTGCGCCACGCGAACGCGCAGATGGCACGCAAGGCCGAGGGCATCGCGGTCCTGTGCGGCGGACCGCTCGGCCGCCGCACAAAGCCGGCGAGCATCTACGACGTGGTGCGCAGCGCCCAGGGCCAGATCCGCAACTTCCAGCGTGTGGGCATCATGCAGGGCAGCAATGTCGCGCTGAAGGCGACGGCAGTCACGCCGGTGGCTCTGACGGTCGCGGAGCTGCTGGACAACGCCGCGACGTTCTCGCAACATGATGCGCCGATCGACGTAACGTTCCAGCGAGTGCAAGACAACGTCTGCATCGTGATCGACGATGCGGGCGTCAGCATGAGCGACGAGGACCGACAGGCCGCGATGGAGCTGCTGTCGGGTGAAACACCGCCCCGGCTGGCCCAATTGGGGAACCAGCCCAAGTTCGGCTTCCCCGTAATCGGTCTGCTTGCCCGTCAGCACGGCTTCGGCGTCGATGTCACTGGCGTTTCCCGGTACGGCGGCGTCAGGGCCGTGGTTCGTCTGCCCAAGGAGCTGTGGACCATGGAGGAGACGCCGCCGCCTGCCCAGGACGCACCTGTGAGCATCCGGCGCAACGAGGGCCAGCCCAGGCAGCCGCAGGCGGTTGATCCTGTCGGACGTACCGCCCACGGACTCCCGAAGCGCGGCCAGCGTCAGACGCCCATCGCAAGTGTCACCGACGCCGGTCGCCGGGATGAGTCGTCGCCGGTGCGCGAGGTCGCCCCTAGCCGTTCCAGGCTCGCGGGCTTCCAGCGCGGCACTCTCCTGGGCCGCGAAGATGAGGCATCGCTCGAAGGGTCTGAGGACCGATGACCACCGCAGATCTGTCGTGGATGGTCGAGGACATCGTGGCCAACGTCCCTGGCGCGCTGCATGCCGTCGTGTTGTCCGCGGACGGCATATCCAAGGGCTCGACGGATGGCTTGACCGACGCCGATGTCCGGACGATCTCCGCTGCTATGGCCGGCATGCAGTCGCTCAGCCGGGCCACGGCTCGGTTCGCGGGCCCGGTGCAGAACTGGCGGTGGAATCAGACCCTCGTCGAGTTCGAGGACGGATGGGTCTTCGTGACCGAGGCGGGCAAGGGCGCCTACCTGGCTGCTGCCGCTGCTCCTGATGTTGATTTGGGGGCGATCTCGTTCCGCATGCAACGGCTGGTTGCCCGGCTCGGAGACCAGCTCACCTCCGCACCCCGCGTGAGCGGCGCGGGGGCGGTGACGGTCGATGCCCAGCTGGCCGAGGACGAGACGTCGGGCGGTCAGGGCTTCGTGCTCGCCGAGCTGGACAAGGCAGTTGCCGGGGTCAGGGGAGCACGCCACGCCGTCCTGCTCGGGACCGATGGCTTGCCCAGGGGTACGACGTCGGGCATCGGCAAGGACATGGCGGACATCATCTCCGCTGCCATGTCGGGCCTGGTGGCCTACAGCCGGGCCACGGCACAGTTCGCCGGCGGGCTCCAGGACACGTGGCGGCAGACGCTCGTGGAGTTCAAGCACGGCTGGGTCTTCCTGATCGCGGCCGGCGAAGGCGCCTACCTGGCGGCGTCGGCTGAACACGACTGCGACATCGAGACGTTCGTCTCGCGTCTGGCGGACGCGGTGCCCGCACTGAACGCCGCCTCAGCACCGCAGACAGGGACGGTGGGCCATGCATGACGATCAAGAACCGGCGCTGGAACTGACGTCCGAATTAGTTCCCCTCCATGTGATCGCCGAAGGCCGGGACCTGCCCGCGGACCACGAGTATTCGCGCACCGCGCTCGTGACCGCCCAGGAAGGTACGTCTGCTGCGGCGCGCACGCTCACGCCCGAGGCCCGCAAGGTCATGGACCTGGTCTCCGACGGACTTCTGTCCGTGGCGGAGGTGGCCGGGCGCACCCAGCTGCCGCTGGGCATCGTGCGCATCCTGATAGCGCACCTGGTCGAGGTCGGGCTTGTCTTCGTGCGGCCCCCTTTGCCGCGGGCGGTGTCCCACGACCGCGCACTGCTCCAAGCCGTCATCGACGGCTTGGAGAAGAAGACTCTCGGAGCGTGACATGTACCTGGAACCAACCGTCACCACGGCCGTAAAGGTCCTCGTCGTGGGCCCCTTCGGGGTTGGCAAGACCACGTATATCGGCAGCCTCTCCGAGATCGTCCCCCTCCAGACCGAAGAGGAAATCACCGAGGCCAGCGAGGGATACGACGACCTCGCGAACATGCCGAACAAGACCACCACCACCGTGGCCATGGACTTCGGACGGCTCACTCTCAACGAGCAGCTGGTCCTTTATCTCTTCGGAACGCCGGGACAAGAGCGTTTCAAGGAGATGTGGGAGGAACTGTCGAGAGGCGCTCTGGGCGCTCTGATCCTCGTCGACCCCGACCGCCTCGACGAGGCGTTCCCGGTGCTGGACCTGGTCGAGAAATTCGACCTGCCCATGACGATCGGCGTCAACACCAAGGACGGGACGCCGATGTACGCGTGCGACGAGATACGCGAGGCCCTGCATCTGCCTCAGGAGGTCCCCGTCGTCGACGTCGATGCGCGCGATCAGCAGTCGTCGGCCCAGGCACTCATCACCCTCGTGCAGCACCTCATGTCCACCCTTGTCTAGGAGCCACGGCATGCAGAACCACCCCGACACCACCCCGGAGATCCCGCCCGGCTGCCCCGCACACGGCAACGTTGCGCTGTACGGCCCGCAGTTCGGCTCCGACATCGAGGGCACCTACGAGTACCTGCGCTCGCTCGGCCCGATCGCCCCCGTGGACATTGCGCCCGAGGTCGAGGTCGAGCTGGTCACCAGCTACGACACGGCGCTGAAGATCCTGCACGAGCCCACGACGTTCGTCCGGGACTCCCGCCGCTGGAACGCCCTCAACGAGGGGCGCGTCCCCCCGGACAGCCCGGCCCTGCCCATGATGGGCTACCGGCCCAACGCCCTCTTCGCGGACGGCGCGCGCCACGCTCGGCTGCGCCAGGCCGTCACCGAAAGTCTCGCCACGATCAACGAGCTCCAGCTGGTCCGGCAGGTGCAGCAGTCAGCCGGTTATCTGATCAGCAGCTTCGGCGCCCGCGGGCAGGCAGATCTCATGGCGGACTACGCCGGGCCGCTGCCACTGCTGGTTTTCAGCGAGCTGTTCGGCTGCCCGGCGGAGATCGGTGACCGTGTCATCGCAGGGATCACCGGGATTTTCGAAGGCGCCCCCGGTGCAGACGAGATACTCGGCGCGGCCCTGATGGAGCTGATCGCTCTCAAGCGCCGAAGCCCCGGAGCGGACCTGACGACGCGTCTGATGGTGCACCCCGCCCAGCTCACCGACGAGGAAGTACTCCACCAGCTCGTCACCCTGCTCTCCGGCGGCACCGCGCCGCTGACGGCCGCCATCGGCACCGCAACCGCTCTGTACCTCAGCGAGGACTGGGCCGAAGGGCTTTCGGTCGAGGACGCGGTAGCCCAGACGCTGTGGAAGTACCCGCCGATCGCCAACTACGCGGCCCACTACCCCACCCACGACGTCGAGATCGACGGCAAGACGCTGCGCGCCGGCGACCCGGTCCTCGTCAGCTTCGCGGCGGCCAACAACGACCCCAAACTGGCCCCGCACCGCGAGCAGCTCAGCTCCAAGGCGCATCTGGCGTTCGGAGCCGGGCCGCACGCCTGCCCGGCCAAGGATCCGGCCGTGATGATCGTCATCAGTGCCGTGGAGGCGCTGCTCAACCGGCTGCCCGACGTCGAGACCCGCATCGCGTTCAAGTCGCTCGCCTGGAGCGAAGGACCGTGGAGCCGTTCGCTGGTGACGGTCCCCATCCGGTTCACTCCGCCCCTGGCACGGGCAGCCGCTCCAACTGCTCCCAAGGCGGCGGAGACCATTCGCCCGTCGGTGGCCCCCGCCGCACCTACCGCCTCCCGACCGGCTCACGCTGCACCGGCTAAGGGCCTGTTCAGCCGCTTCTTGGCATGGACGAGGGGCGAGTGACGTAAGTAACCCTATAAGAACACTGTGTTATTGGATGCTTCAATCACCCGGCGGGTACGTATGGCGGCTGTGCTCAGAAAGGGGCCGTCATCGTGGGAAGCGTCACGACTCCATCGTTCGACCGCCGGGCCGCAGTTTCCCTCATCTCCCGTCTGCGGACGGAACGAGGCCAGGACAATCCCTTCCCGATCTATCAGGAACTCCGTAGTCAGGGCGCGGTCATCCCCGCGCCCTGGGGCGGCTACCTCGTGACCAGCTACGACCTGTGCGACCAGATACTGCGCAGCAGTGCCTGGCTGGAGCCCGACAAACCCTGGCGGGAACGGCAAGGACCCCGCACCCGCTGGAGCGCCCCTTCAGCCCGCGAGATCAGCAGCACGCTGCCTGCCCTCAACCCACCGCAGCACACCCGGGTCCGCCGGGCGGCCGGCACCTTCGACCGCGGGACCATCGAGCGGCTGGGCCAGACCGTCACCCAGGCCACCGACCAACTCCTCGACACCCTCACCGACCGACTACGTGACGGAGAAGCCGACTTTGCCGCCCTGGTGAGCGAAGAACTACCGATCGCCACCATCGGCAACTGGCTCGATCTGCCCACCGCCGACTGGCCCAGACTGCGGGAACTGACCCACGAACAGGTCTACACCCAAGAACTACTCCCCTCCGCAAGCCAGCTGGCCCGTTCCGACGTCGCCATGGCCGAATTGCGCGCATACTTCCTGGACCTGGTACGCGACCGGCGCACCCGCCTGCGCGAGGATCCCGTGTCACGGTGGATCACAACATGGGACGCCCTCGAACCCGACCAGGACAAGGCCGACCAAGAGGTCTACTACCTGGCCCTGTTCGTCCTGCTGGCGGCCCTGGAGACCACCTCCACCCTGCTGTCGACGATGACGCTCCTGCTGGTAGAGAACCCGCGCCACTGGGACCTGGTCGCCTCCGATCCCGACGAAATCGTGCCCGCTTTCGTCGAGGAGACGCTGCGCTACGACCCTCCCACGCATGTGATCAGCCGTGTCTCCGCGTCCGACTGCGTCCTGGACAACGTCCAGATCCGCAAGGACGACATGGTCCACCTCATGGTGGGCGCCGCCCACCGAGACCCGGCCAAGCACTCCCGTCCCGGACGTTTCGACCCCCACCGCAGACCCGCCCATCTCGCCTTCAGCGGAGGCATCCACTACTGCCTCGGCGCCCCGCTGGCCCGGCTGGAGGCTCAGACCCTGCTCCGTCAACTGATCAGTCGCCTGCCCCGCCTCACCCTCGTGCGCCCACCATCGAGGGCGCCCCGGGTGGCCTTCAGGCGTCTGCTGAACCTGGATGTCGTCATCGCATGAACGAAACTCCCACGCCTCTCACCACGACCGCGCGCGACGTCATACGCGTCGAGCAGGACGGGCCCGTGCTTCGCGTGCAGCTCAATCCCTCCCAACACAACGACACGTTGAGCATTGCGGTGGTGGAGGCCCTCACCGACGTGCTCGACGACCTACAGCCCGACGTCCGGGTGCTGATCCTGTCGTCCCTGGGCGAGGACTTCTGCACTGGAGCCGATCGCGGCGAATACGCAGCCGCTCTCGCCACAGACCCCTCGGGCGCCACCCTGCGACGCATCGGCGACAAGGCCCACCGCCTGTGCCAGGCCCTGGAGAGCACCCAAGCCATCACCATCGGACGACTCCACGGCGGCGTCCTCGGCGCTGGCCTCGCGCTTGCCGCCTACTGCGATCTGCGGGCCAGCGCCGACACCTGCCGGTTCCGCATGCCGGAGGTAGGAGTAGGTCTGCCGCCTGCCTGGGGAGGCGCCATGGGCCGTCTGATCTCGGAGGCTGGTGTCGCGCGAATCCGCGAACTCATGCTCACCTCCGCCGAGTTCGACGCACCCACCGCACACCGTCTTGGGCTCCTCCACCAGGTGACCCCCTTGGATCAGTTGGACCACGTCATCGAGAGATGGACAAAGCCACTGCTGCGGCGCTCGCACGAGGCCATCGTCCTGACCAAACGCATGCTGGCCGGCTACTCCCGCGCCGACCGAGCCTCTGACGTCGCCCTCCTCGATTCCCACCTCCTGACGTCACAAATCGTTCGGATGCGATAGGAGCTGTCCAGCGTGTGGAGGGCTTCGGTACGATGGACGCGGTCTGCCAACAGCTGGGGAGGGCCCGAACATGCTCGACGTCGCCACATCCGGCAGCCCCACGGAAGGCTGAGAGGTGCCCGAGGGTGAGGAGGGGCCGGACCTGGCCTTGTACGGCTGGGACGACGAGCCGCGCAGGAGGCGGTCACGGCGCGACCGGGCGCGCCCGGCGCAGGTACCGCCGCTGGCCCCGGCCGACGTGGAACTGATGGCCGTGGACTACCACGCGATCAGGGGCTATCTGGCGCTCCACGGCGGCACGTGGCATGACGGCGAGGCCCGGCTGAAGCAGATGCTGTCCGGGGCCCTGGGCAAGCGCGTAGCGTGCCAGCGGAAGGGCAGGCGGGCAGCCTGGCAGCTGAAGCTGCCGCAGCCCGGCTGCCAGGCGGCCCACGTGCTCGTCTTCAAGGCCAGCAAGATCGAGTGGTACGGCGTCAACCAGATGAAGCGCTGATGCCCTCCCCCTCATCTGCGTGGATGGAGGGGAGTCGCGACAACCTTCGCCGACCTGACCAACGCGGACGCCCGGGTCGAGGCCAAGCGGCTGGCCGCCCACTGAGGCCATGATCGGTCCCACCCTGGACGCGGCCGAGTGCCTATGGCTCGTTCAGGGCACAGCTCACGGAACGTAGAGCAAGCGGTGGGTGTTGCAGTCGTCCCGCTGTCCTCCGTTGACCACGTGAATGATCTTGTTGTGCGCGGCCGAGGGTGATGACACCGCTGTCGGTCCGGCTCCCTCAGCGGGCGCCAGTGCCTCCCTCAGGAGTGGAGGGACCAGCAGACGCATCACGGCCAGTACCCGGCCGAATCCATCAACCCAACCCATGGACTTGAGCTGATCGCCAATGAGAAGGCTCCTCTCGACATCGTCGAGGGCCTCGGCGAGCGCCACATCGGAAGCCCTTCCCTTCCTCGCCTGCTCCAGTAGGCGATGACATGCTGCTGCTCGCTCCAAGTAGCCTTCTTCGTCCTCCAGGAGGTACAGGCTCGCTAGCGGTCGGCCTCGTGGATCGAGCAGAGCGAGTTCCTGCGGTGTCTCCTCGGGCCGCACAGGGGTCATCTGGAGTCCGACCGGAAGGCGGCTTGATGTCGCCCTCGCATGAACGAAGCCCCCGCTCCTTCCGTCCCGGTCTCTCATGAGCCCATACGCGTCGAGCAGGAAGGGGCCGTGCTCCACGTGCGGCTCAACCCCTCCCGGCACGACGACACACTGAATATCGCCGTCGTTGAGGCCCTCACCGATCTGCTCGACGACCTGAACCCCGACGTCCGTGTGCTGATCCTCTCGTCGCTAGGCGAGGACCTCTGCACGGGAGCCGATCGCCACGAGTACACGACCGCCCTCGCCATGGACCCGACGGGCGCCACTCTACGGCGCATCGGCGACAGGGCCCACCGCCTGTGCCAGGCCCTGGAGAGCACCCAAGCCATCACCATCGGACGACTCCACGGCGGTGTCCTCGGCGCCGGCCTCGCACTCGCCGCCTACTGCGACCTTCGGGCAGGCGCGGACACCTGCCGGTTCCGCATGCCGGAGGTCGGGGTGGGGCTCCCGCCTGCCTGGGGAGGTGCCATGGGACGCCTGATCTCCGAGGCTGGCGGGAGCGAGGATCCGCGAGCTCATGCTCACCTGCGACCAGTTCGACGCGTCCGTTGCCCACCGCCTCGGTCTCCTCCACAAGGTGGCTCCCCTCGACCAGCTGGACCAGATCATCGAGGCCTGGACGCGACCGCCGCTGCGGCGCTCGCACGAGGCCCTCGTGCTGACCAAACGCATGCTGGCCAGTTACGCCCGCGCCGACCGTACGGCCGACGTCGCCCTTCTCGACTCCCACCTCCTGACGTCCCACCTCGCCCGGATGGGATAGGTACCTCATCCCGCGGCGGTTGCTACGAGGTGCCGGCGCAATCGCCGGTCACCAACGGCCCAGCTTCGTCCGTCCAACCCGGGCTCGGGACTGACGAGCGCGCAGTTTGTGGTGTCGCTGCGCCTATGGGAAGGCCTCGCGGCCGCCCTGCCTGAGATCCGACGGGCGCTTTCTGGCTGATCACACACGGGATCGAGGAAGGCGTTACTGCACACTGCTCGCCGCTAGTGACGGTCACGCGGATGAAAGATGAGGTTCGCCGTGAACTGCCTGAGAGCCTTCCTTACAACCTTGCTTCGGTGAGGGACATGAAGATCGTCGTGCACTGAGCGAATGGACAGACGGCCCTCACCTACGGCGCCTCCGTTCCCTGCGCGGAACCAGGCTGCGTCGCTTTCGAGTGCGAGAGCCAGTGGGCACTCGCCCTGCGTCGGCGTCTCGAGGAACTGGCCCGGCTCGTGGTCGCGACCTGCCCACGTCCCTCTGACAGAAGCGACGAACCGCGGCCGGTAGCCGGTGCGGCAGTGCTGAGCCCAGAGATCAGGGCGCTGTCCATGAAACAGGACTCGCCCGCCTGTACTGGGACGCGCTGCCCTACAACTGCGCCTCTGTCCCCTAGCGTTTCAGGAGGTGTAGAGCGCTCGGTGCATGGTGTACGCCTCGTGATCTCCGGAGCTGAGGGCATTGACGATCTCGTCGGCCAACTGCCGGTACTCCGCGGCCTGTTCGCCGTTGAGGGTAATACCTACGGTCTTCCCGACGGGCGCGGCCAGTTTCAGGGACGCCTTGAGCAGGGGCGGGACCGGCAACTGCATCACGTCCAGCGCGCGGCGGAAGGCGCCTACCCACCCGGTAGCCCTCAGCCGGTCGTTGCGCAGAAGGCTTTGTTCGACATCATCGAGGACCTCGGCGAGCGCGGTGTCGCGGGCCTGCCCCGCCTCGGCCTGGTCCAGCATGCTGTAGCAGGCCTTGAGGTGCCGGAGATGGCCCTCCCAGTCCTCCTGAAGGTACAGACTGGTCAGTTGCCGACCACCAGGCTCGTGCAGAACGTAGCCCTGGCGCGGGTCTTCTTCCGTGCTGGAGTGCGGCTTGTCCAGCTGAAGCGTGGACGGAAGACGGTCCACAATCGAATACCAGCTGTTCAGGGCATCGTTGACCACGTCCACGGTCTGGTTGTCGAGTTCCTTCGAGTAGACCTGGTTCAACTGAAGCAGAGGCCGCTCCAGCAGCCAGAACGCGGACAGAAAGAACAGATCATCAGGCACGAGAACGCTCGGCATCAGAGTTCCTCCCCCAGTCGGTGTCGAGTGCGCGCGGTCAGGCCGCCTCGAAGAGCACGGTCATGATGGTCTCCGCACCCGTGCGCGCAGCCATGATGCGGGCCGTTCCAGGCCCCCTCTTTGGGTGCCGCATCGGACGGGCCAAGTCATTCAGTCCCGAGCGGGCTTCCGCAACCCGGAGCAGATGGCGGTCCGCGCGAGCCCGTGCGTACAGGTCGCGCAGTGCCGATTCGTCCGGATGACGAAGGTGCAGCAGCCTCAGCTCCTCCATCAGGGGTGGAACCCACTGCGTGTCCCACTCCAGCAGTATCTCGCCGGCCTGGTGACCGGACAGCGCCCAGCTCCACCAGTTCGCCGGCACACCAGCGTTGGCGAACAGTTCGGCGAAGGGCTCGTTCCAGGCGCGCAGACGGCCGTCGGGCGTGACGACACAGGCCATCTCTCGCTGCCCGGCAATCACGGTTTCCCAGTGCACAGACGGAGGCTCGGCGGGCAGGATCGGTTCTGCGCGGAAAAGTTCGAGGTAGCAGACCCGCGCGTGGTGCGGAGTAAAGCCCAGCACCCGCATCAGGTCCATCAAACGTTCAGGGCTCGGGCGCTTTCGTCCCGACCGGACCTTCTCGTAGTACCCGAAGCCCGCCTCCATGGCTTGGTCGACCTCGTGCATCGTCAACCCGGGGTCATCGAGCGCCCGACCTCTGTGTGCCGGCAGAGGGGGCAGTCCCGCCTCCGCTCGCGTCCGCTTAGCCCGGTAGTCGTCCAACAGCCGCCTGTAGAGCGGCAGTCCCGTCTCCGTAAACACCGAAATCTTCCTGTCTCCCGTTAGTCGCGCAGATCACACGAGTGTGTGGACACTCCGGACACTGCCGGTGCACACACCACGCTCCTGTTGCGGCCTGATACTGCGAGCCTGCATGATGACGATCAAACCATGCACGGTGTTTGCTTGTAACCTAGTTCCCGAACGCTCATTACCGCGTGTAACGGACTTGACTCTCCCAAATCGGACCTGCTTACCCCAGGTTTCCGTGTGGGATCCCACTTACTCTCGCTAGGAGTCCATGCCTGTGAGCCTCACCGACGCTCCGCGCCCTACTTCCCCTCCGTCCGGCGGCGGATGCCCCGTCCTACACGGCGCAGGGCCGGGCCGTACCAATGCCGATGAGGTCGCCCGCCTGCGCGAGCACGGCCCGGCTCCCGAGGTCGAGCTGCAACCAGGAGGTGTGACCGCCCGGCTCGTCCTCAACCGTGACCTGGTCAAGCTGCTGTCCAGCAGCCCCCACGTCAGCCGAGACTGGGGTCGGCACGGCCCCGCCCACGAAGACAAGCAGGACGTGCCCTGGTACTGGATATGGAGCCTGGAGACCGCCGGGCAGAACGCGCTCAACAGCTACGGAGACGCACACGACCGGCTGCGCACACCGATCGCTCTGGCCCTCGCCCGGCGGCGGGTGGACGCGATGAAGCCGGTGATCGAGGAAATCGTCAGCGCAGCCTTGGACACCCTCGCCGACGGACCGTCCACCGTCGACCTGGTCCCGCTGTATGCGCTGCCCGTCGCCCACCAGGTCGTCATCCGCCTGCTCGGCATGCCCGCTGAACTGCTGCCCGCCTTCGCCGCGGCGGCGGCCGGGCTGTTCGCGACGGGCGCGTCCCGCGAGGAGATGGCCAGCTCCATGCAGGGCATCAGGGAGGTCCTGGCGGAGCTGGTGGCGCTGCGGCGCGCGCAGCCCGGCGGGGACGACCTGGTCAGCGACCTGATCCGGGAGGCGGACAAGGATGGCAGGCCGCTGACCGCCGACGAGCTGCGCGATCAGCTGCTGCTGGTGATCACCGCGGGTGTCGAGACGACGGTGCACGCCATCGGCACCCTGCTGGTCGACCTGATGACCCACGATGGGGCCCGCAGCCAGGCGACGGGCAGCACGGAGGCCATGGCGGACGCGCTCGAGGAGAGCCTTCGCCGCCAGTCGCCGGCCGCCGCCGTTCCCACACGTTTCATGATCGAGGACGTCACCGACCCCGTCAGCGGGGTGACTCTGCACGCGGGCGAGCGGGTCATCCTCCACCTGGGGGCCGCGGGCACCGACCCGGACGTGCACGAGGACCCCGACACATTCGACATCACCCGCGACACCTCCCGCCATCACCTTGCTTTCGGGTACGGCCCTCACTTCTGCCCCGGTGCCGCTCTGGCCCGGCTGGAGATCACCACGGCCGTGTCACGCTTCTTCGAGCGTTTCCCCGCCACCCGCCTGACCAGCACATCACTGGAGCCGGTGGAGGGATTCATCCTCACCGGCCACAAGTCCATCCCAGTACAGCTAGCCCGCTAGGGCAGGAAACCCAGGTGGGCCGCAGCGCATCCGCGCTGCGGCCCACCTGGGTTTTGCGTAACCACCGGAAGCGAAGCCCGGCGGCTGACTTCGTCACTTTGCTGGCTCAGGCCGGTTTGTGTCGTTCCGGGCTGGCGCCAACTCTTCCAAGCCCGCCCACGGCGAGGCCTCGAAGAGAGTGATCCCGCGTTCCACGGACAGGTCCAGATGTCGCGCCACGTGCGGCTCGGCGATCAACCGAACCATCGTCTCGTTGAGCCTGGCAATCGCCGCCGGCAGGTCACGGTACGAGCGCCGGTACCGGGCGTCGCGCCCTGTGTAGCCGTCCACCCAGTCTTCGGCTGCGCGCATCGGCTCCACACCCGGCAGAAGCTCCCTCAGGTCGCGCGACTCCGCGAGGAAGCCAGCGATCCACGGAATGTACGCCTTCCACAGGAAGCCGAAGAGCGGGTGCCCCTGCTCCAGGGCGATCCGCAAGGCAGCCCGAACCTCTGTTACACGAGGAGTCGCCACTGCGAGGAGAATCGAGGCGTCGACCACCGTCTGAAGGCGCGGCAGGACGGCCTGTGGCAGGAGGTCCTTAATCATGGATTCCTGGACCACCGCGTAGGCCACCTTTTCCACAGGGCCACCATCCGAGCTGCCGGTTTCGGACCTGAAGTGGTGGTAGAACGCCCCCCGACCCACGCCGGCCGCCCTGTAGATGTCCTGAGCCTCGGTGGCGATGTAGCCCTGATCGGCGAAGACGCGGCTCGCCGCAGCCAGGATCTTGCGCCTGGTCTCCCGACCGCTCCTCGTCGAACCACCACGGTCCCCGACCGGTTCCCTCACCACCCGCGTGCCTCCTGTTGTCCTCCGGGCTTGGTGCCCTGGCCTGTGATCTGGGTCCACCGCGCTTGCAGATCACGACGGTTTCGCCCGTGTGGATGATCACCGACGTTAGCCGGACCGGCGGTCCGCGCACCACTCCGCCGTTGACCGCCCCGGGCATGCATGGTTGAGTCCAGTCACCAGAACATGCGCGGTGTTTGCTTACATAGCCAACATCGATCAGGTTCAAGCTGGAACAGCGTATCCGAGTCTCAATGCTCGACTGCTGCATGCACAGCGTTTGCTACGAACGGGCTGACTGGGCCGGTGCGGTTCGAACTAGTGGTTCCAGGCTGCTGTACGGGGTTGGTGCGGACCGTGCGGCAGTTGCCCCGGCCCCCACACCAGACAACCCGGCCGGCCCGGGCCACGACCCTCCTTGTTCGCGCAGGGGGAGTTCGTGGGCCGGTCGCGCGCCACAAGAGCAGATCTGAACCAGGACACAACACGATGGCCGCTCCCCTGTTCGCGCAGGGAAACGGCCACCGGCGACTCACCCGAGTCAACGCACCACCAGAGATCGGAACCCAACCAACCCACTGGGGTGCTCTAGCAGGCGTGTGGAACCACGCCCGCAGTCAGGATAGTCATGCCCACGTTCCGACGGATCATTTTCACCGTCCTTCGGCTATGACTTTCCTGCGATGGCTAGAGCTCCTCGCTCCATGAGGGGAGACCCGTGCTTTCTCCGACACCCCGTCGTCTTGATCAATACCTCCCGGTCGGAGGCGACTCATACGGGGCACGTCGACGCCGTCGTCTGCCGCAGTTGCTTTGCCGGTCGCGGGCGGTAGCGCGTCGAGTCGTTGCCCTCCCGTCAGGATGCTCGGCAGCCCTGCTGTAGCCGGCCAGCCTTGGCAGCTACGGCCGTTCCCGCGTCTCGGCAAGCGCCACAGCACTCCGCCGGAAGCTGGCGCGCTGCCTCGCCCAACCATCCCCGGCTTCCAGGATCCCACCCAGTCCTTTTCCAGCTCGTGCCGGAGCTGGCCATGACCGGGCAACAACTCCGGGGCCTGTCATGCGCACCTCGCGCGCGGGGGCTGCGCGTCTGCTGTTCAGCCTGCGTCGTTACCGCGTCCCTGCCCACAGCGCGCAGCCCCTCCACCTCATGAATGCCACCTCGCTTTGGAGTGCCACCGTGCACCGTTCTCTCGCCACTCCTCCTTCACCCTTAGCAGTCCGGCAGACACCAGAAGTGACTGTCCGGTACCGAGATGTTCTGGGCGTGCCGCATGCAGCCCGGTTGCTGGGCGGGACGTTGATCGGGCGTATGCCAACTGCGATGGCGCCCCTGGCCATCGTTCTGGTGGGCGTCGAGGCGGAGAGTTTCGGTGTGGGGGGCGGGTTGGCCGCCCTGTATCTGCTGGCCAACGCGGCGGGGGGCCCGCTGCTCGGCCGTCTGGTTGATCGCTGCGGACAGACGTGGCCGCTGGTAGCGGGCGCGCTCGTGGCCGGGGCGGGTCTTCTCTCCTTGGCTGTGTCAGTCGACCGGCCGACGGTGGCGGTCTTTGCCGTGGCGGCGGCCGGCTTTGCACGGCCACCGCATGACGCGAGTCTTCGGGCCCTGTGGCGCAGGCTCATGCCCTCGCGGGAACACGAACGTGTAGCGCTTTCGGTGGACGCGGCCAGTCAAGAGCTGATCTATATCGTCGGACCCCTGGCTGTCGCCGCGGTCGCGGCGGCGGGATCGCCACGTGCGGCTTTGGCGGTCACCGCGGTGGTGGGCTTGGCCGGGACGCTCTTGGTGGTCAGTACGCCGCCCTCTCGGTCGTGGCGCGGCCGGAGCCGGCGCCCCGACTGGCTGGGGCCGCTGCGGTCGCGGGAGCTGCGTCCTCTGTACCTGGCGATGCTGTGCGCCGGGATCCCGATGGGGGCGCTCACCCCGCTGGCGGTTCAGCTGGCCGACCGTCTGCACGACGCCGACCTGGCCGGGACACTGCCGGCAACCGTGTCGATCGGTGCCCTGGTCGGCGGGCTCGTCTATGGGGTGAGGTCCTGGCCCGGCAGCACCCGACGGCATCTAGCGGTTCTGACCGGCGCCTTCGGCGCCAGCTGGCTGCCGCTCCTTATGACGGGGAGCCCCGCCATGACCCTGGCGGGTGGCCTCCTCCCGGGCCTGTTCATGGCGCCCCTGCTCGCCGCGGCCTACCTGCGCACCTCCGCGCTCGCACCGATCGGATCCGTCACAGAAGCGGCCGCGCTGCTGGTGGCCGCGCAGGACATCGGCTGCGCCGTCGGCGCCGCCCTCGCAGGCCTCTTCCCCACCTCGGCACTCCTACCAGTCGGCAGTACCGCGGCCTGCCTGGTCCTCCTCATCGCCCACGGACTCAGCCGCCGTCCGGTCACCACCCTCGACGGCCCCATGCCCCTGAAAGCCAGCACGTGAGCACCTCCTCCCTTCATCCATCGCCTGCCAGGAGGTACGACTCCATGCCCGTCTCCCCCGACATCACCTCACCGATGCTGTCCGCCCCGCTGCGTGCCGAGCTGCGCAGGGACGTCCTGCGGGGTCTGGGATCCCCCCAGAAGTGGCTCCCGCCGAAATGGCTCTACGACGCAACCGGCAGCGAGCTGTTCGAGCAGATCACCGTCCTTCCGGACTACTACCCCTTTCCTGCCGAGCGGGCGCTGCTGGAGTCCTGCTCCGGTGCCATAGCCGAAGCCAGCGGCGCCCGGACGCTGATCGAGCTGGGCTCCGGGGCTTCCGAGAAGTCCCGCCTGCTCCTCAACGCGCTGCGAGCGCGCCAGTTGGGAACGGCGTACGTGCCGGTCGACGTCAGTTCCAGCGCCTTGTCCCAGGCAGCCGATGCCCTGCGCGCCGAGTACCCCGGCTTGACGGTGGCGCCGGTCCTGGCCGACTTCACGGCGGATCTGGAACTGCCGCCGGTGGAGGGCCCGAGGCTGGTGGCCTTCCTGGGCGGCACGTTCGGCAACCTGCTTCCGGCCGAGCGCGCGGTGTTCCTGCGTACCTTGCGCTCCCAACTCGCTCCGAGCGACGGGCTGTTGCTGGGCTGCGACCTGATCAAGGACCCCGCGGTGATTCGGGCCGCCTACGACGACCCGACGGGGGTGACCGGCGCCTTTTCGAAAAACGTCCTGACCGTCCTCAACCGGGAGTTCGACGGCGACTTCGACCTCGCGGCCTTCGATCACGCCGTGCTGTGGGACAGCCACAACCAGTGGATCGAGATGCGGCTGCGCTCTCGCCACCGGCAGACCGTGACCCTGCGCGGCCTCGGGCTCGCCGTGACCTTCGCCGCCGGCGAGGACCTGCGTACCGAGATCTCGGCGAAGTTCGAGCCGGACCGTCTGGCGGCCGAGGTGCGTGCGGCGGGGCTGGAGATCAGCCGCCTCTGGACCGAGCCGACGCACCACTACGGCCTCGCCTTGATCTCCCCCGCCCATGACCGGGCCGTGGATGCGGTCCGCCCCCGCCTCGGGGAGGACGTGGGATGACTGCGATCGCCTCCGTCGAGCAGAGGACCGCGCCCCCCGCACGTGACCGCTGGCTGCTGATCGGTGTCTTCACCGCCCTCGGCGTCGGGATGGCCCTCTGGGGTGCGCGCATTCCGGCCGTCAAAGCCGCCGCGCACATCAGTAACGGTCAGCTCTCCATCGTTCTCCTCGGGGCTGCCCTCGGCATCGTCATTGGGCTCCAGATCGGCGGGCGGTTGGCCCACCGTTATGGCCCCTCCCGTCTCCTCGTCGGCCCCACGGTCGGGTTCGGGCTGGCTCTGGCCGTCCTCGGGCAGTGCCGCACCCTGTCGACCCTGGTCCTGGCCGCCGGGCTTTTCGGTCTCACGCACGGGCTGCTGGATGTGGGCAGCAACGCCTGTGCGGTCAACGTGGAGCGGGTCTACCGGCGGCGCATCATGGCGTCGGTTCACTGCGCGTACAGTTCCGGCGCCATGGTCGGGGCCGCGCTCGTGGCGGTCACCGCCTGGGTTCCGCACGACGTGGCCTTCGCGATCGGCGGCGGCGCCATCGCCCTGGCGGCGCTCGCCGCGGTCCCCGTCGTGCAGGCGTGCACCTGCCTGGATGCCGCTGAGCAGGCGAGCGAGCCAGCCGATGCGCCGAAGACGACGCTGCCCCGCACTGGGGTGTGGCTCCTGGGAGCTCTGGCGGCTGCGGTTCTGCTGGGCGAGGGGGCGGCCGCCGACTGGTCGGCCGTGCACCTGCGTTCTCTCGGAACGTCCGAGGCGACTGCGGCCTTGGCGTACGCGCTCTACAGCGCGGCGATGATGACTGGCCGTCTGGTCGGGGACCGGCTGACCACCCGTTTCGGTCCGATGGCCGTGGTCCGGGCCGGAGCGGCCATCGCCGCCGCCGGTCTCGGAACAGGCCTTGTCCTTGGTACCCCGGTGGCCGCCCTGGGGGGCTGGATGGCCCTCGGGCTGGGCCTCTCCACGGCCGTCCCCTGTCTCATCAGCGCCGCCGGACGTGGCGGACCGCGCGCGGTCGCCGCCGTCGCCGCGACCGGCTACGTCGGCCTGCTCACCGGTCCGGCGGCCATCGGGGCGCTCGCCTCCGTCACCACCGTGTCCGCCTCCCTCGCGCTGCCGGTCGTCCTGGCGGCGGCCGTCGCCCTGACCGCCCACCGAGCCCTGGAGTCACGATGACCGCTTCCACCCGAACGGCCCACGAAATCAGCGGACTTGAGGCCGTGATCTACGACTACAACGGGGTGATCGGACGCCAGCCGACCCCGCCCCAGTGGATCGGCCTCGGCGAACTCGCCGGATGGTCAGCCCAGGAGATCCCGGCCTTCCAGACCGCCTTCTGGCAGCGGCGCGAGGAGTACGACGAGGGCACCCTCACCTCCGAAGAGTTCTGGAGCGGGCTGCTGCGCGGAGGCCGCACGGCCAGACCGGGCGACAGCCTGCTGGCGGCGCTCGTCCAGACCGACACGCAGATGTGGATGAACACGGACCCCGCTGTCCTGGAGATCCTGCGTGCCGCCCACGCCGCCGGAATCCCCGGAACGCTGCTGTCCAACGCGCCCCGCCCGCTGGCCGACGCGCTCGACGCGACCGACTGGTGCGCCACCTTGATCACCAGGGCGGTCTACTCCGCTCGCATCGGCATCAACAAGCCCGCGCCGCGCGCCTACGAGGCGGCGCTGGCCGCCGCCGGCCACCCGCGACCCGAGCGGACCCTGTTCGTCGACGACCGCCTGGACAACGTCGAGGCCGCCCGGCGGCTCGGCCTGCGCACACACCACTACACCGGCAACGCAGCCGCACTCGCGCGCCTTCTGCCCGCCGTACCTGCTGCCCCCGCAGTACCCACCCGCTTCGTCCCGTCCGTGCCCGACGGCTCCGCCGCCGTCGCCTAAGGGGATCTCCAGTGGCCACCACCGTTCTCGTCCTCGGCGACGGTCCCCGTCCCTACCACGAACACCTTCTTCAGCAGATCGCCTCCGCCCACCCTGTGGTCCTCGCTGGCGGTGAGCCCCGCTCCTGGGGCAACGCCTATGCACGTCACCGCCTGGACGTCGACCTCGCCGACGGTGAGCGCACGGCGGCGGCCGTCCGTAGGTTCGCCGCGACCACCGAGTTCGGCGGCATCTGCACCTACCTGGAACACCACATCGAGCTCGCCGCCCGTCTGGCGGCCACGCTCGGCCTGCCTCATTCGTCCCCGGCATCGATGGCCGCTTGCCGGGACAAGGCGGAGGCACGACGGCTTTTCGACCTGTACGACGTCCCCTCGGCACGCTCCCGGCTCGTCGCCGACGCGGAGGACGCCGTCGAGTTCGCCCACCTGCTGCGCTACCCGGTCGTCATCAAGCCGCGCGGGTTGGCGGGTAGCACGGCAGTCGTCCGGGCGGACAGCGACGACCAGGTCCGTACGGCGTTCCAGCACGCGCGCCGGGACACGTTCCTCGGCCTGGACGCCTCCGCGGTCCCCGGGGTTCTGGTGGAGGAGTACCTGACCGGGCCCGAGATCAGCGCGGAGACCGTCGTGCTCGGCACCGGCGAAGTGCGCGTTGTGGCCATCACCCGCAAGCAGCTGGGACCCGAGCCCCGTTTCCAGGAGACCGGGCACTCGGTCGACGCGCTCGACCCCCTTCTCCACGATCAGGGCATCGCCCGAACGGTCGCGGCCGCCGTGACCGCTCTGGGCGTGACCCGCGGCGTGCTGCACGTCGAACTGCGGCTGACGAAGCGCGGACCGGTCCTCATCGAGGTCAACGGCAGGCCGGGCGGCGACCTCATCACGCTGCTGGTGGCTCTGGCCACAGGCATCGATCTGGCGCGCGCCACGGCCGCACTCGCCACCGGCACGACGCCCGACCTCACCCCCACGCGGCAGCGGGCGGCAGCCATCCAGTTCCTGTATCCGGCGCTCGGCGGCGAGGTCGCAGGCCTCGACGCCGATGAGGCGCTGCGCAGCGAGCGGTGGCTGGAGCGGCTGGTGTGGACCCGCGAGACCGGCGACGAGGTCTCCGCCTTCCCCGCGTCCGGCATCGATGACCGCCTCGGCCACTGGGTGGTCACCGGGATGGATGCGGCCACCTGCCAAGCCCGCCTGGCCACCGTGCCGGAACGGATTCTCGCCCGCATCAACGCACCCGTGCCCACGACCAACGGCACCCGCTGACTCCCCCGTCCACGCGCCACCAGCCACTGGAGCCCGCACCGGTGATCACCACTGCCCTTCACCCCACCCTTGCCCGCGCTACGGCCGGTACGGCGACGGTGGCTGTGGTCGCCCCCCGCGAAGCGCTGCCCTACGCGCAGGCCTTCGCCCGCCGGGGATGGCGCACGGTGTCTATCGGTCTCGCCCCGCACCTGCGGCCCCTCGCCCTGCCGGCCACCAGCCCAACCGCAGGCTGCACCGACGCGGTCGAGCACACCGGCTCGCTGCGCCGGACCGTCAAGAAGCTGCGCCCTCTCGGCGTCTCGGCGGTGATCGCGGCGAGCCCGGAAGGCATCGAGCTCGCGGACCGTCTCGCCTGGCAGCTCGGACTGCCCGGCCCCGATCCCGCCACCTCTGTGCTGCGCCGCGACCGGGGCGCACAAGCCACGGCGCTCGCCCAGGCCGACATCGCCGCCCCGCGCTGCGTGCGCACCACCAGCCTGGCGTACGCCCTGGAATGGGCCCGCTTCTACGCCCCACCGCGCTTCCTCCTGGCCCCGGCAGCCGTCGGCATCGACGTCGCCCCGGTGTCATGCGCCGACGATCTCCAGATCAGCTCGGCATGGCCGGAGATGCGCCGCGCGGCCGCCCGGCACAGCACCGACGCGCACCTGGTGCTCACCGAGGAGCTCACCGGGCCCCGCTACCTGGTCAACAGCTCCACGCATCCCGGGCCGGACGGCACCACGCACCACGACGTCACCGACATCTGGGCCGAGGTGCACACCCCGGAAGGGCACCTGGACCGCAGCGACCTGCTCGACCGTCAGCCGCTGCTGGCCCGGGTCCTGACCATGTACATGCGGCGGGTGCTCGATGCCCTCGGCGTGGTCAGCGGCCCGGTCTCCAGCCACATCGTCTACACCGTGGACCGCGGCCCCGTCCTCCTGTCCGCGCTGGCGGTGCCCGGCCTCTCCCCCGCCGACGACGCACTGCGTTCCTGCACCGGGCATGACCGCCTCGGCACGGCACTCGACGCGGTGACCGCGGCCCAGCCCGCCCGGCCCACACCGGCTCCGGCCGGACGCCACATCGTGCGGATCCGCCTGCACACCCACGACCAGGACGGCACCCCGCCCCGCCTGCTGCGCAGCGTGCGTCAGCTGCCGACAGCCGTTGCCGTTTCGCCTTCCAGCCACGAGGTCGTCCTCAGCCACGCCCGGAGCCTGGCCGTAGAGGCCGACTACCAGGCCATCAGAGCGCTGGAACGCGACCGCTTCCACGGGGCGGGGTGCCCATGACCGTGCCCACCCCCGCATGCGACGCCCGTCCCCTCTGCCTGCCATCTGAGAGGCCGTCATGATCACGTCCACGGTCCCGAGCGGGCCGGCCGCCCGCCTCGACCATGTCCTCGCGACAAGCCGCGCGCAACAGCGTGCCGCCCTCGGCCTCTACCTGCCTGTCAACTACCCCACCCGCTCAGCGAGCCGGGAGGCACTGCATGCGATGGCCGCTCACGCGGACCTGGTCGAGCTGGGCGTGCCGCACCATCGGCCCCACCTGGACGGCCCGGTCATCCAGCAAGCCGTCGCGCAGGCTTTGACCGGCTTCCAGATGCGCGATCTCTTCGCGAGCGCAGCCGAGTTGGCCGCCCACAGCACCGCCGCGCTGCTGGTCATGTCGTACTGGGAACCGATCCGCGCCTACGGGGCCACCGCCTTCGCCCACATGCTGGCCGACTCCGGCGGGGCAGGGGCGCTGATTCCCGACCTGCCCCCGGCCGCAGTACCGCAGTGGCGGGCGGCCGCAGAGGCAGCAGGCCTGCACACCGTGAACCTGGCGCCCCCGCACGCCTCCAGGGCCCGGCTTGCCGATCTCGGCAGCAGCACTACCGGCATGCTCTATGCCCCCGCGACACCGGGGCTGACCGGCAACCGCGGCCCGCTCAGCCCGTATTTGCCGCGCCAGGTGCGCCGCCTGCGCGAGTGCACCGGCCTGCCGGTCGCGGTCGGGATCGGTCTCAGCACGCCCGACCAGGCCTCCCGAGTCTCTCTGTTCGCCGACGCGGCCGTGGTCGGCTCCGCCGTGATCCGCCGGATGCAGGCCTCCCCCACCGCTCCTGCCGCGGCCGCCGCAGCCGCCGCCTGTGACTTCGCCCAGGCCGTGCGCCACGGCCCACCGCACGCGGCCTGACCCCCACACAGACCCCCGCAGGACGAAACCGGAGATCCCAGCGTGACCGCCTCCGACCAGCCGCGCCCCCACTCCCCCGGCGACGCCTTCGTTCCCGAGTACCGGCTTCCTGACTGGTACCTGGACCACGCCACACCACCCGCCGACCCCGCACCGGTGGCATGGCACAGCGTCGACAACCCCGCGATCGATTTCGCGGCCCGATGCCGCATGTGCGCCGCGGCCGAAGTCGCGCCCGTGACCATCCGGGCTCACTTGGGCCTGCTCGTCTGGATGCGCGGACAGGCACTCGACGGCCCTTGGTGCCGGAAGTGCGGCACCTCCCTCATCCGCAAGTACAGCACCCGGACCCTGTGCCTGGGCTGGTGGAGCCCGCTGTCACTGCTCATCGCAGCGCCCGCCGTGCTGGTGGCCAACGCCCGCGCCTACCTCCAGATTCGCCGCCTGCCCCCGCCCGTCCCGCTTCCCGGACACCCGCAGCCCGACCCCGGCAAGCCGATCCTCCTGCGCCCGCGCGCGTACGTCGCGCTCATCCCCGTGGCAACGCTGCTCTGGCTCCTCACTGCGGCACTGGGCTCCCTCACGTGATGGCCCAGCCCCAAGCGCGCGCCCCGCCGCAGTCCAGCGAGCTCTCCTCAAACCCCTATCAGCAGCAAGAAGAACTCACAGATCGGAACAATATGAACAAGCGCACGCCCCTTGCCGCGGCATCCGTTGCCGTGGCCGTCCTCGGCGCAACCGCGGCCATGACGACGCCGGCCTCGGCGCTGTCATGGAGCTGCAAGACCTCCAGCAAGACCATCGACGACGCTGGCTACAGCGGTCCCTGGGCGGACAACTGGGACGTCAAGATCAAGGTCTGCGCCGCGCGCTCCGGCGGCTACGGCTACGGCAGGGCCACCATCAGCTGGGACGCCCCGCCGTACTACCAGGGTGCCACCGGGACCTTCGACGGCGCACAGCTCCGTCTCTTCCTCGTCCGGCCCGATAGCGCCGCAACAGTGACGAACGCGACCTACAACATCGAGTACAAGCTGGAGCACTCCAACTCATCCGGGAACGGCAGCTGGACCACGCCCACGATCAAGGCCAAGACCAGCAAGCGCATCTACGCCGACACCACGCTCCGCCTCGACTGGAACAACGACGGCAGGGGCTACCGGAACTACGAGTACACCGGCACGCCGTCCGTCTGACCGGCCGTCCGCGCCTGCGGCACTTCTCTGCTCTCTCCTGAACCACTGAAGGGATATCCCATGCAGTTCAGTCGGCGAATTGCAACATTCGCCCTTTCTGCGAGTCTGCTGACCGGCGCTTCGGTGGCGCTCGCGCCCACGCGTCCGCGGTCGGCTCCAGTGCCTGCACCGTCAACACCCCCGACGGCGACGACGTCGTCACGGTGAACGGTGCGCGCTTCCGCACCGGCCCCGGCACCTCCTACTCGGCCAAGGGCTCGCTCTACAAGAGCGACCGGCTCCGCGACTACTGCACCAGGGCGTCAGGGGACTACCTGTGGTTCTACGCCAAGCTCACGAAAAAGTCGGCCGGAGGCCTTCCCGCCGGCACGTACGGGTGGATACGGATCGACATGATGCGCACCCTCTGAGCCGGAGCTAGCCCAACCCACTGCTGGTCGGCGCCCCGCAATCCGCCGGGTGTCGCACTCGCCAGACCGCCGCGGCCGCCGTGTCCTCGCCGGAACCTGACCCCGCAAGGACACGGAAGATCCGCTGGCCGCGGGCCCCGACGATTCCCCCGTCGGGGCCCGCTCACGTCCCCGAGCAACTAAGCACGTCATCCAGTGGGGCCGCCGGACACCGATGGACCCCGTCACCGCCAGCTGTTGTGACTGATCTTGCACGCACGGCACTCTGGCCCACAGGCAGAGCGACGTACTAGCCGAGCGGTACCGTCGCGAAGGTCTTCCACTCGTACATCAGGTTGTCGCGGTGGATGACGATCAACTGGACTGATGTGACCCGGGCCGTGGCGGGCTGCGCCTCCAGCCCCTCGACGGCCCTCACTACGGGCGCGGACGGTCCGTCCTGGGCCGAGTAGGCGACTGAGACGTGCGGGAAGTAGCCCTCGGCGCTCTCGGGCACGGTAGGAAGGACTTCTCCGATCGCGGCGCGCACCCCGTCGCGGAGGTCCCGTAGTGGGCCACTGGGCTGCACTGGCATCAGCACAGCCTCGGGGTCGACAATGGCGGGCCCGATCTGGACGTCCAGCGCAGGCAGGGCAGCGAACCGCTCGCGGGCCGCGGCCGCGATGTTCCGTACGTCTGTCTCCGCCACTTCACCAACGAAGCCGATGCCCTGCATGGTGCAGTGCAGCCACCGGTCCGGTATGAGCGTCAGCGCTGGTCCCAGCGGCTGGAGCCGGTCTCGGTATGCCTCTGCGAGACGGTGGACGTCGTCCTGGCCTTCGAAAGTGAGGTGCCAGGTATAAAAACGCCGGCCCCTCCTCCAGCCCGGCCGCCACCACCAGTGATTCCGCATCATGCTCGTGGGCACAGTCATACCAGAGATCAAATCAGGGCATGCCGGTGCCTGGCGAGAGTGCCAGGCGCCGAGGCGCTGAGTGCAGTCGGAAATCTTCGATGGCAGTACGCAGGCCCACGGCTGCGCGGCCGCCGGACAGGTTCAAGCCGACTGCAAGTTCGCTCAGTCGGTCGGTGACCGGAGCGAGGCGGCGGTTCGGGGAGAGCGCAAGCACGGGCACCAGCGCTTCATGGGCGCCTTCAGGCTCCCCACCGGCCAGGAGTGCCGCTGCTCGGCTGATATGGATCTGTGCCAGGGTGCCGTATGCGCGTACGTGCTGGGCTAGCAGGAGCTCAAGGCCGCGATCAGCGGCGTTCAGGGCATCACTCGGGCGTCCCAACCGCAAGTGGACCGCTGCGTTGTAGTTCTCCTGTCGAGCCGGCCCGCAGGAAAAGAGGCCCCCGACTTCGTCCGCACCGTCTGTGGCATCGCGGGCCGCCTCCGCGCGGGCCAGGGCGGCGAGCGACTCATCGGTGGCACCAATGCGCGACCACGCGTCCGCCTCCTGGCAGGCCAGCAGGACGGCGACAGTTCCAGAGGGATTGCAGGCAGCGCCACGCCTTGCGCGGCTAACGGCATCCTTCAACCGCCCATCCCAGAAAGCAATTTTGGACTGCACGGAAAGGACCCAGGCCCGCAGGGTGTCGTTGCCGGAGAGCTCGGCGCACAGCCAGGCCGTCAGGCCCTGGGCTTCCGCCTCAGCTGCATGCCCCAAGTCGGAACTCATCCAGGCCAGCAGGCTGCACAGGTAGCCACCGATCAGGTAAAGGTCGCTGGTCTGGTGTGGATGCTGGTGACCTTCGAGCAAGGAGAAGACCTTGCTGCGCTGAGTGCGAGTGCGGGCAAAGAGATCGAGCGGGTTGGAGTCAGGCCTGAGGTACTCGGCGGCCAAACTCCTTGCCTGGCGCAGGAGTTGCTCCAGGGACACGGGTCCGACGTTAGAGGCCTCCATCCACTGCGCAAAGGTCAGGGACTCGTCAGCAGCCTGAACGACGAGTTCGGTGCCGCGGGGCTCGGTCGGGCCGAGCCGATTCAGCGTTGTCAGATCTGCGTCCGGTAGGGCTCGCCGGTCTTCCAGGTCCAGCAGGTCATCAACGGTGCAGTTATAGACATCGGCGAGCGCAACCAGGACCGGGACGGTCGGCCTGCGGGAAGAACCCATCGGCCATTTCTCCAACTTACTGATCATCGAGGCGTCGGCGGCACTCACTTCGCCCGCACGTCGAGCGTTGACGAGGTCGGCGACCTCTTGCAGCGACCAGCCGTGGGCGTGCCGCCAGGCCTCCCTGGGCCGGAATCCGAACGAGACGCGCATTTCCTGGGCAACGGCAGCGATGGGGCTGCCGAGATCAGTCATCCGTTGGCGGAGGGCATCCCGATCCCTCTTCGATCCCTTTGCCGACCGAGCGCTCATGAGTGGCTCCCTGCACTGCACGGTGGTTCGCGGTCGGCTCACCGTAACCGGGCTGGTTCACAAAACAGCCCAGATCAGGGGGGGTACGGAATCTCAACTGCCCAAAAAACAAGACCTCTAGCGGCATACATGCAGGTCAGACGGCTTGCCAACTGTCCAAAAAATTTGGGCACGGCTGTCCATGACAGCTAAGGGCACCTCTTGACACCGTAGGAGCAAGGACACCAGCCGCCCCAGAGGGGTCTGCATGTGGCTCGCCGGAGAACCACTTCGTGAGATGTAGTCACTTGTCTTTCCCTCCGCTGGCGGATGGTGGTCGCAACGGCTCGGTTCCGTTCTGACAGGAACCACCGGGCGAGAGGGAGTGCGTTACGGCAATCTCCGCAACCTCTCGCCCGGTGGCCCTTCCGATCCACTGACTCGTTCATGAGGGAGATGCCACCGTGGCCCGGCTGGTGACACCGTTTTCTACCCGTGCCGACCTGTCGGGCCCATAGCCGGCCGCCGGGGCAACATGCCCGTCGTTCCCCCGTGGCGGACATTCTCTGCCCCGGCGGCCTTCGCCCTCCCGGATCTCCGGGATATCTCACCCCTTCATCGACCCGAGGTTCTTGATGCCGATCCGCGCGCCTTACATCGTCCGCCGACCGTCGTCGCAGTGGGAGGCGCTGTCCGGCACGATCAGCCTGCGTTTGGCCGTGGACGCCGAAAGCCGCGAGCTAGTCATCGAGGTGGCTGCCGCCGCGCCCGGCTTCGCAGAGGCCGCACGGCTGAGCAGCGATGGTCGGGGGCGGCCGAGCGGCCGGTGGTGGCTCAGTCACTACAAGGGCCGCCTCGCGTGGGCCGTGAGACGGCACGAAGCCACCCAGACTCTCGACAAGGTCATCCTCCCCGTTTGACGAGCCCCATCAGCCCCAGTTTCCCCTCTACTTCGAGGACTTCATGTCTGCCCCCCATCCCCTTGCCCACCCGGCGCCCCGCGTCCGGAGTGAGGGAAAGCACCGCGCGGACCGCCTCCCCCTGGAAGCAGCCAGCGCCGCGGTTGCCGTACCGCTGTTCATCTGTCTGATCTTCTTCGGCATTGCGGTCACGTTGTGGAGGATCACAGCGCTGTCGGTGGGCCATCTGCTGGCGGTGGTTCTGTGCGGGCTGCTTGTGGCGTGCGTGGATGGTGCACGCCGTGTCCGCGCCGTAGCGAAGGCCGTCACCGCCGCGTTCCAGGCCTCCGAAGCCGAGCATCTGGAGAAGCTGACGGGGATCAGCAGCGCTGTGGCCGCACTGGACACAGTCATCCAGTTCACGACTGATGAGCTGCGCCGGGGCAGTGAACCGCCGATGCCTGAAATGCCAGCCAAGGTCAAGGGAGCCGGGCGGGCCGATGAGATCGTGACGACGCTAGGCGATCTTCAGGTGCATGCGGTCGCAGCGCTGATCCGTGTCCACCAGGAGTCTCGGCCCCAGGTGCTGCTGAAGATGATGAGCCAGTTCGCACGGCGGGAACACGTCCTGCTTGAAAAGAGTCTGGCGATCCTCGACGGCATCCAGCGCGTGACGGAGGATCCCGACCAGCTCGAAGTCCTGTACCGGCTGGATCATCTGGTGACGCGGTTGCGGCGCTGGGTGGAGACCAAGGCGGCCGCCGGTGGCGAATCCCTTCGTAGCGCCCCGGAGCCGATCGGCGTAACGCAGCTTCTGCGGGGCGCGATCCAGGAGATCGAGCACTTCCAGCGAGTCGACATAGCCGCAGGGACGGTCCGCAGCGATCTGAGGTTGCCCCAGCATGTGGCTTCGGATGTCACCCATCTGTTGGCTGAGCTGATCGACAACGCGACCAACTATTGCGATCGGTCGGCACCGGTACAGGTACGTGCCTCCCGGGTTCCGACGGGCTTGGCGGTCGAAGTCGAGGACCGGGTCACCATCCCCATGACTGGTCGGTATCGGACCGGCCTGAATCGTCTGCTCCACGACCCGAGCGCGGTCGACGTGAGTGGACTGATCGAGAAGGGGCAGCTCGGTCTCCTCGTCGCGGCGAAGATCGCGCAAGTACATAGCATTTCTATCGAGCTGAAGGAAAACGCGGTGGGCGGCACGACCGCTCTGGTCGTCATACCCGACCGTCTGCTCGTCACGGTGTCGGAGCCTGTGCCCGGGAAGACCTCGCGTGGCGGGGCGAGCGTTCCTTCAATGCCGCACCACGCACCAAAGCCCGCGCCCACAGCCACGCCAGTGCCCGCGCCGATGGGCGCCGCGGCCGCACCCATGGCACAGCCGGCGGGCGCGCCGCCGCTGCCCCAGCGTGTCCCCAGCGACCTCCCTGGGCCTCGGCCGCGCACACCCTCGGGCCGTAGGACGCGCCCCCAATTTGGGCTCGCTGGCGAAATCAGCGAATCGATGGAATCCGGTCGCACTGCCGAGCGCTCTGCGCCGGACCCGCCCTACTCGCACCAGTAGCAGCCCTCATCCCTCTGTGCTGGCCGCTATGACGGCTGGCCCGCTGACGCAGGAGCCCCTGGCATGAGCATGGAAACTAACATTGACTACCTCCAGACTCGACGGGAGCAGGTTCGCAAGCAAATTGAGCATCTGCTCAAGGAATTCGTCGACGAGGTTCCCGGGGTGGCGCACGCCCTGCTCACCACCCGCGACGCGCTGCCGCTGGTGGACTCCGGCATCACCCGCGAATTTAAAGAGAAATGGAGCGCGATCACCGGCACGCTAGCGTCACTCGCTGAGAACATCCCCGGGCCCACAGGCGGCACTGGAAATGTCCGCACGGTAACCATCGAGCGCAATGACGCCATCTTCGTCCTTTGCGGGGCCGGCTTCAGCAAAGACTTCCCGGCCACAGACGACGACACGCAGGACGATGACACGGAGGACGATGACACGGAGGAGACAGTCCTCGTGGTGGTCTGCTACCCCAACACGAAAATGACCACGGTCGGTTTCGAGATGGGCCGCCTCGTCGATCGCTTCGCCCAGTACCTGCGCGAGTCGCGCCGCGTCCTCTGATGGATGGCCGTGGCCGGCCAGCGCAGTCTCCGCCGCCCGAGACCAGCGCCTTCATCCGGGACTACGTCGTGACGGGCGGTCGTACACGGGGACGCCACAGGCTCAGCGCGGACACCATGCTGACTGCCGGCGCAGGGCGGCCCCGCAGGGCACTCGCTGAAGCCGAGTACCAGCAGATCACCGACCTGTGCCGGGTACGGCGCCGGTCGGTGGCCGAGCTGGCGGGCACCGTCGGCCTTCCACTGAACGTGGCCCGGGTCCTCATCTCCGATCTCGTCGATGCCCGTGTGCTGGACCTGTACCTCGTCGAAGGCAGCGACTACGAGCGCATCCCCGGCCACCCGCTTGAGAAACGTCCCACCTCACTGCTCCTGGAGAAGCTCCGTGTCGGTCTCGAACGACTGCCCGCCTGACCCCGCCGGAGGGCCTCCTGCTCTCGCTGCGGGAACGGGACCGGCCGACATCGCAGCCATGTTGAAGATCATGGTTGCCGGGGGATTCGGCGTCGGCAAAACAACGTTTATCGGTGCCATCAGTGATATAGCGCCGCTCAATACCGAGGAAGTCCTGACCGAATCCAGTTCTGAATTCGACAACCTTGCCGGTTTGACGGACAAGACGACAACAACGGTTGCCTTTGACTTCGGGAGTCTCATCGTCGACTCCGGTGACGGTCTGCTGGAGCTGATGCTCTTCGGCACCCCCGGCCAGGCCCGATTCGCCGACTACTGGTACGACCTGTCGCGCGGCGCGGTCGGAGTCGTCATCCTCGCCGACACCAGGCGCCTGGACATCAGCTTTCCCGCACTCACGTTCTCCGAGCAGGCAGGCCTGCCGCACATCGTCGCCGTCAACGAGTGGGACGGCTCATACAGGTACCCGATGCACGACGTCCGGCAGGCCCTCAGGCTCCATCCCAGCATCCCCATGGTCACCTGTGACGCGCGGGAACGGTCATCGGTCCGCGACAGCCTGCTGTGCCTCGTCAAGCACGCCCTGACCTTCACCCCGCCCGCCACCAGCCTTCTGGACGCCCGATGACTCACCACCCCCATACGCCTACACCGTACGATCCCGGAGCTGCCTTCCGGACGCCTGACCTCGTCATCCCGTCTCCCGGAGCAATCCATCTGGGGCATGAGATCAGCGAGGAGCGGGCCCGCCAGTTCGCCGAGAACCAGCAGCGCCTGGAGCTGATACATGAACTCGGCCTGCCGACAGAACCTCATCGGCTCATGGACGACTTCGCGGACTACCTCGCCCACCAGACCGGCATGGCCTACGGCTTCGTCAATCTCTTCCTCGACGCTCAGACCTTTGTCGGCCTGCACAATCCGGATCCGGAGCTCGGCTATTTCCCGGTCGGCAGGAACATGGCGTTCGAGCACGGTTTCTGCCCCGAGGTGGTCGCCCGCAAGAAGGCGCTGCCGATCCGCGAGGTGTACGCCCTCCCCCGCTACGCCGGCAACCACGTCGTCAATGCTCTCGGCGTCCGCTCTTACTTCGGTGCCCCCCTCATTCACGAGAGTGGCGTCGTGCTGGGCACGGTCTGCACCATCGATCCCGAACCCCGTCCCCTGAGTGACGCGCGCCGCCTCCTCGACACCGTCAAGGCGACCGGCGCGGACGTCCTGCGTGCCCTGCCCAGCCTGTCCGTGCTCTGACCTCAACTTCGCCGCCCCCGCCCGGCAGCCCTCCACGCCCGTGGGGGCCTGGCCGCACTGCGCCTTTGCGACCCCGTACAGGGAGAGGGAGACGACCATGTCGACGACACCGCCCCCCGCACTCGAACCCATCCTCACCCCCACCCACCTCAAGCTGTGGCAGGAGGCCGACGCCTTCGCCGCCGAGTGCATCGCGCCCTGCGTGCAGGGCATGGAGGCAAATCCCCACAGGGTCGAGCGTCTGGCAGCCCAATTCATGGCGGACCGGCAGTGGTTCGGGGTCACGATCCCCGCCCAGTACGGCGGGATGGCCGCCGGGCATGTCGCCAAAACAATCATCATTCACCGGACCGCCGTGGTCTCCGCCGCGGCGGCAGCCATTCTCCAGGCCAGCCTGATCCCAGTCGGAGCGGTGCGGCACTGGGGCACGGTCGAGCAGAAGGCCCAGTGGCTCCCGCAGGCAGCGAACGGGCAGACGCTCTTCTCGATCGCGGTCACCGAACCACAGATGGGCGGGCACATCGGCGGGATGGAGACGATCGCCGAACGGCAAGGCGACGGGTGGGTACTCAACGGCGAGAAAGCGCACATCGGCAACTCTCACCTTGCCGGCCTCCATGTGGTGGTCGCCCGCACGGCACCGCCCGGCGTCGGCGCCTCCCAGGCTCTGACGGCATTCCTGGTCGAGGACGACCGCAAGGGCCTGACCAAAGAGCGACACCGGCCGGGACTGGGGCTGCACGGCTTTACCTTCGGCCGTCTGCGACTCGACGGCGTTCGCATACCCGCGGCCAACGTACTCGGAGCCATCGGCAAGGGCCTGGACGTCGCGCAGAGCATCAGCATCCTCTACGGCCGCCCCAACTTGACCGCCGTCAGCCTGGGAATCCACGAAGCCCTCGTCGCGACCACCGCCCAATGGCTGTCCAACCGCCCCCGCTACGGCGGATACCTCTCCGACCTTCCGGTTCTGCGCGACCGGCTCGGAAGAATGCAGGGCCGCCTCCAGATCGCCGAGACCTCCACGTACGGGGCCGTCAATCTCCTAGACCAGGGCAAGCGCTGCGACGCGCAACTGATCGGGGCCAAGCACAGTAGCCACGAACTGGCCGCCGACTCCGCACGGGACGCGATGGAACTGCATGGCGCCCACGCCCTGGACGGCGACTACGAACTCCAACGTTTCTTCCGCGACATCCAGTGCACCTACTCCCCCGCCGGGACCGGGGAGTTCCAGCGTATCCACCTGGCCAAGGCCGCGCTCGGCGAGGCTGAGGTCGAGTGGTCCGAACACTTGGCCGCCGAAGCCGCCTGGGCCCGCCCGGACCCGACTCCCGCATAAGCCGATCATCCCTGGTCCGTCGGCAGAGCCCCGCCTCGAATCCGCTCTGAATCTCCCGAAAGCCGCACACGATGTCTTCCATTGTCGTACGCAACGAAGCCGGTCCCCCGTCAGATCCGCTCGTGGATCGTCTCCTCTCCATAGCCCTGGAGTGCCTGCCGCTGGTCCAGGCCGTGACGGGACTGCCGCTGCCCGACCCCGTCGTCATCCGCACCATGACGGTTGACAACTGGCTGAAGGAGCATGAAAAGAGTGCCCAGCGGCGCCTGACCGTCGAGACCGAGGAGCTCGACCCCTCCCAGCGGGAAAGACTGGCAGCCCAGGCCAAGTGCCGTGCAATGCACACGTTCTTGAGCACGTTCTGGCCGACGATGGCCGCTGAATCGGTGCTCTTCGAAGCTGGGCAACCCGAGGTAGTCCTCTTGCCCGAGGCACTTCAGGATGCTGGCCGCCTTCATGACATCCCCCGTCTGTACAAGGCCCTGGGGCACGAGATGACGCATCAGGCGCAGTACATGGCCAGCGGGGGCGCGGTGTGGGTGGCGCAGGAGACCTTCTTCCCTGCCCGGCGGGGCACGGCGGGCAGGGACTACAAGTTCCTGCTGGAAGGGCACGCCTACTGGGCGGATCGGCAGATCACCGCCAAGGTCTTCGGTAAGCCCGTGTCGATCGACGAGCCCAGCCCGCTCGCCTCCGACCGCTACCGGAGGCTCTTCACGATGCCGCACCGCCTCGTGGCAGTCGAAGGGCACCGCCGGGCCGCCGCCTGCGTCGCCGAGACCGTCGACGCCTATGGTCTCGACGTGTTCAACCAGGTCTGGACAGACCCGGATCGTGTTCCTCTCCGCGAGGAGACGAAGGGCGACCTCGCCGCGTGGACAGCCCGGGCCGGATCACCGGAGCCTGCCTGAACCGCTGGCTGCCGTCCACCGGACAGTCGGTGATCCGGAAGACGGCAGCCAGTCTCCCCAGCGGCGTGACCGCTGGGGCACGCGGTCCTCACACAGCCAGCGCCCTCCCTCAACGCCCGGAGGAAGCCGCTCCGCTCACGCCAGACCGACAAAGTCCTGCGCGGCAGGGTCCTGGTCCTCGCCATGGCCGCATGCGAGCGCCCGGCGCACCGAGCAGCACACCAGCCCCGCTAGTTCCCGCCACTTCCGGCCCACCTCAGACCCCGGCCCAGAGAACACGCTCCAGCCGGGTTTTGAAGATCCACCTCGACAACGGAGGACAACCATGCCCGAACGCAACCACTTCACCAACCCGCCCCCGCGCCGCCTGGGGGCGCTCGGCATCATCCGCAACCCCTCCGGTGCCGTGCTGATGACCGAGAAGGCGCAGGACGCCCTCCGGAGCGAGGAGCGCAAGCCCTGGTTCCACCCGGGCGGCTGCGTGGAGGAGAACGAACCGCTCCTCGACGGCCTGGTACGCAACGTCAGCGCGAAACTCGGCATCACGCCCACGCCGGGCCGCTTACTGGCCGTGCACCACATGTACGACCAGCAGCACCCGGAGCACCTGTCCAAGGAAGGGGTCAACTTCCTCTTCGACTGCGGAGTCATCGACGAGACCACGGAGTTCGTGTTCGGCGGCAGCATCAAGGGCGCGCGGTGGATGCTCCCGGACGAGCTGGAGGAGCACCTGCCCCCATTCACAGCGGCACGTACGTACGCGGCGCTGCGGGTGCTGTCCGGCGGTGATGTAGAGGTGCTCGCCGGGCATCCCGTGTAGCACCGGCCAGCCGTCGCCCCAGTATCCGGAAGACCTCCGTGCGCGGCTCCTCCCGTGCATCAGCCGCGCACGGCCCGCCCTGCTTCCGAGCCCCTTGGCTCCGGCCCGGCGGCAGGTCCATCTCGGCCCCCTTCCACCGCCCAGCCTTCTGGACAAGGACGTTCAGTGCCACAGCCCCATCCGGTCGTCCTCGACGACATCCACCGTCCCGGCGTGGCCGGGCGGTCTTCCACGCCGCTCCCGCGGAGAGTGCCGACGGTGCGGCACGAACCGCTCTCCTCGGCCACCGTGCTGTCCCTGCTGTTCGACCTGGCCCAGCTGGTCGCGCGCTTCGGTGTCGTTCCCGACCCATGGAGCCAGCTTGCCGCGTACGACACCGAGGCCTTCGCGGCCTTCACCTCCGCTGGAGGAGAGGAGATGTGAGACTGCGCGCCCTGGCCTGGAAGGCACTCCGCATGAAGGTGCTGGGTCGTCCAGACGTTCAGAAAACTGCTGCCCAGGTCCCAGAGTCGCAGCAGACGCCTCCTGCCAGGACAGGGCGTGACCAGGTCCGCTGAGCCCAACGGACGTCACGAGCTCACCGACCGGCTGAAAACTCCTGACCTGCCCCGCCTGAGAGGGAGGGCCCCCACACCCCCCAACTGCTTGTGAACCGGCGGTACGGCGCTTCTACTCAACGGCTCTCGTCGCCTGGCTCCTCGCAGGCAGACGGCCGCTGCGCCCTGACTAGGCCTTGGCTCTGACGCCGCCCTGGCACCGGGAAATACCCGGCGCCCCGACCATTTTGGAGAGAACCCATGCGCGGGATCGATGCCTCCGTCCCCAACTCAGCACGCATCTGGAACTACTGGATGGGCGGCAAGGACCACTACCCCGTTGATCAGGCGGCCGGCGACGCCTACGTGGCGCTTGCCCCGCAGATCGAGGACATGGCCTGGGAGTCACGCCGGTTCCTGATCCGAGTAGTAACCCACCTCGCCCAGGAGTGCGGTGTCCGCCAGTTCCTCGACGTCGGCACCGGTCTGCCGACGTATGAAAACACTCATGAGGTCGCGCAGGGGATCGACCCCACATCCAAGATCGTTTACGTGGACAACGACCCCATCGTGCTCGTACATGCACGCACCCTGCTGCGCGGCACCAAGGAGGGCGTCACCGCTTACGTAAACGCGGACCTGCGCGAGCCGGAGGACATCCTCGCCGCAGCGGGCAAGGTCCTCGACCTCACCCAGCCGGTGGCTCTGCTGCTGATGGGCATCCTCGGGCACATCGAGGACTACCAAGAGGCCACAACGATCGTGCGCCGCCTTCTGACCGCCCTGCCCCACGGCAGCTACTTCGCACACTACGACGGCACCTTCACGACCGAGGGCCTCCTTACCGCCCAGCGCAACTACGACGCCACCGGTGCTGTCCCCTATGTCCTGCGAACGCCCCAAAAGATCGCCGCGTTCTACGACGGACTCACGCTGCTTGCCCCGGGGATCGTCTCCTGCCCGCTATGGCGCCCCGATCCAGGCACCTCCCCCGCCCCGACCGACATCTACGGCGGTGTCGCCCGAAAGGAGTGACCGCTCCGCGCGACTTTGCTGCCAGAGCCAAACAGCTCCTCCCCCTTTGCCCGCCCAACTTCCGGAATATGGACCAGCCCACGATGCCCCCAGCCCACCTCTTGTCTGCCCGTGCACCCCGCAATCTGACGCCCACGGAGCTTCGCGTCGCCGAACAGCTGGTGTGTGGGGCGTCGAACGCGGAAGGCGGGGATGCCCTCGGCATCACCTCCGGCTCGTTCGCTGGCCATCTCGGTCGCATCGGCCTGAAGTTCGGCGCCGTCTCCCGGCCCACCCGCGCGCATGCGGTTCTGGCCAGCAGCCAAGTCCCGCCACCGCCCGCCCCGTTTCCCGTGCCGTCATTCGACGCTACCGAGCTGCGGTTGATCCGCGCACTGGCCGAGGAGTCGAACCTGTCTCGGATCGCGAGCATGGCCGGCATCGCAAGGGACAGCGTGCGCCCCGGGATCAAGGCTGTGGTGACGAAGGCCGCGGCGAAGAACGAGACCCACCTGGTCGGCATGGCCCATGCCTGGAAGCTGCTCGGGACGGACGAGCAGACCGACAGCAGCCGAGACAGCGGAACAGGCACCGCGGCCCGGACCGGACCAAGGCAGCTCACCGCACCACCGGCCGACCGGATCCGAACCGGTTTCCTGAACCTGCGGAACGACGGCGGCGCCGCACCGGCGCCGGAAGTCCTGCCCACCACCTGGCACGAAGCGTACGACCTGTTGGCCGTCCTTGGCTTCGACTGGCTCGGCCTGGGCGAGCTGACGTATTCCCAGACCCGCCCGGACGCGACCGAGCAGGAAAGGAAGGCTGCGGATTTCCGCTGGCAGGCTGCCCAGGAGAAAATGGGGATGATCGGCTTTCGCGGTGCGATGGGACAGGGCCGCAATCCCACCGGGTTGCTCGTGCGAGAGAGCACCTTCACCGTCGGCCCGCGTGCCCAGCAACACCAGACCACGCCCCCCACCGTGGTCGAACTCGGTCTACGTGAGGTTCCCAAGGCGCGGATCCTGACCGCGTCTCTCCACGCCAGCTACTGCAACCCGCTCGTGCGCGAGGCCGAGGGCTACGAACTCACTGCCCTGGTCGACGAGGTGAAGACTCATCACCCCGCAGAAGGGCTGAAGACGGCGGCGTGCTGGCTGTTCGGCGACTTCAACGAGCTTCCGGTGTCAACGCCCGGTGACGTCCCGGACATCGACTGGAACTCACCAAAGGTCACCGACGTGGTACACCGCCGCTACCGAGCCCGCAAACAGCCCGACGGTACCTGGCGCAGCCGCACCGACGTCGACGAAATCATGATCGACTGCGGCCTGCACGACCCGGCCCGCTACGCCGCCCGGCGCCTGGGCAAACCCGCGGCCCTGGCCACGCCGACCGCCGGGCTCGCCCCCAGCGCCGCCGGCCAGGGCGGCCCGTGCCGCATCGACCGTGGCGCCATTGACGGCTGGAGCATCCAGGCCGTCACCGATGTCCAGGTCATCCCCATGGGTGACGCCAGCGATCACGACCTCCTGATCGTGGACTTCTCCCGCCGCAGGCTCATCCAGGGACTGCGGCGAAAGTTCCAGCCGCTCGCGCCCTGGGCGCTGATGGGCTGATCCCGTGCCCTCACTACCAGGAGCAGTATGAACAGCGCCTTGGCCATCCTCATGGCCACGATTCTCGTTCCCGCCCTCGTGAGCTCCCTCACCGCGCTGTGGGTGTCACGTGCCGTGACCCGCATCTTCGCTGCAACGCTCACCGATCTCGCCTGCTCCCTCCACGACGCGGCGCAGGCGAAAACCACCGACCCGCCGCCCTTCGTCTCCAAGCCCCAGGACGACGGCCGCCACAGTGCACGGCCCAATAAGAGGCAGCAATGACCGCCCCCACCTCCTCGGGCACTAGGCGCCCGATCACCACAACCGCCCAACAGGCCCTCGCCGAGTTACAGGCCGTGCAGCACCGCTACACCGGGACCGGGCTGCCCGCACATGTGCCGGTGCGGATGCCAATACCGGCTGAGTGTCTGGTGTGTGGCTCTCAGCGCACACTGAACCTCAACAGGCTGCGGACGGGATACGCCTGCAAGCACCGGGCCGTTACCCCCGATGTCGCCGTGAAGTGGGCTACCGAGGCAGGGTGGACCCCCCGGCAGCCGTACCCGGGCAGGCGGAGCATGCTGTGGGCACTTGAGTGCTCCACGTGTCACACGCCTACCGCACTCACCCTGACCGCACTCTTGAGGGCGGAGACCGGGTGTCCCTGCGCCACGTACGTCACCGAGTTGCGCGCCGCCGGCTACGAACCGTCAGCCCCGTACCCGGGGAGTGCAAGAAAGCCCTGGCCGTCGATCTGCCGAACCTGCGGAGAGGTGCGCACTCCTTCCCTGACTACGATCCGGTTGGGCAAACTCTGCCAACACCGAAGACGCGCTCCCGCGACGAAGGCTCTCCCGACAGGTAGGCCTTGACGTTCAGGGGGTAAGTCATCGGATGTGGTTCAAGAGGACCGGACCGCTCGTGACACCCGGCACCGTCTTGGGCGGCCTCGTCTAGCATCAGCATGATGCGCTCGGTCGCGTCACCGGTGCGCTCCTGCTCGACGGCCAGCGTGTCGGTGGCCGTCGTCGTCGGACGGGATGAGTCCCGTCCGACGACGTTCGAGCAGCAAGTGCCGGATGCTATGGGGGCGCGGCTATTCAGCTCCCTCCAGCACGGCCTGCGGGTGGTCGTCGGTCCAGCACGTCCTGCTCCACCGATCCATGTGCAGCTCCGCACCGTGCTGGACGTGCCCCGGCATCTTGCTGCACTGCACCCAGCCGTACTCCTCCGCCTGAGTATGTAGGCGAGTTCTGGCTCTGGTCCACTTGTTGTGGCCGCGTACGCTGAGTGACTGTTGATCTCCTCGTGCTGGTGGCTGAGATCGCCTGAAAATCGCCCGGCCGGTGGACGGCGTGGCCGACAGTGCTGCGTTGTGAACGAAGTACGGCCGCAACTCGACGAGTTGCTGTTCTCCTCGGTGGAGCATGTGCTGGTGGAGTCGGTCGAGGTGACCGACACGTTCGTCCGGGTCGAGGCCCGGAGCGCGGTCCGGCAGGCGGCCTGTCCGGGGTGCGGGTGCCGGTCAGCGCGAATACACGGTTCCTACCTGCGGGTTCCTCGTGATCTGCCAGCGGCGGGCAGGTTCGTCGTGGTGGCGTTGAGAGTGCGGCGGTTCGTCTGCGCGGAGGAGTTCTGTCCGCGCAGGACCTTCGTGGAGCAGGTGCCGGGTCTCACCCGCCGGTTCGGCCGGCGAACGGAGCGACTGCGAGCGGTACTCGTCTCGGTCGGTCTCGCGCTCGCGGGCCGGGCCGGGGCACGGATGACGGATGCCTTTGGAGCGCCGGTCAGCCGGAACACCCTGCTGAGGCTGGTCACTTCGCTCCCGGAACCGCCCATCGCTGCGCCCCGCGTGATCGGCGTGGACGAGTACGCCCAACGCAAGGGCCGCGTCTACGGAACGGTGCTCGTCGACGTCGAAACCCGTCGCCCTATCGACCTCCTGCCGGACCGGGAGGCGGACACACTCGCGGCTTGGCTCGCCGAGAGGCCCGGCATCGAGATCATCGCCGCGACCGTGCCCCCTTCTTCGCCGACGGCGCGACCCGCGGTGCCCCGCAAGCCGTCCAGGTGGCCGACCGGTGGCACCTCTGGCGCAACCTGGGCGAAGCCGCCGAGAAGTGCGTCTACCGGCACCGCGGCTGCCTGCGCCCCATGCCGACACCGCCGGACGAACCACAGGAGAAGCCGGAGCCAGCGGCGTCGTCACCCTGGCCGACGGGCCACCGGTTCGCCGAGCGAACCCGCGCCAAGCACGCGACCGTTCACGCGCTCCTGGCCGCCGGACACAGCAAGCGATCCGTAGCCCGACAGCTCGGCATGGGCCTCAACACCATCCTGCGCTTCTCCCGCGCCACCACCCCGGAAGACCTGTTCACCGGCCAGTGGCAAAACCGCCCGACCAGGCTCGAAGCCTTCAAGCCCTACCTCGACCAACGCTGGCAAGACGGCTGCACCAACGCCTGGAAACTCTGGGAGGAGATCAAGGAACAGGGCTACCCGGACGGTTACAGCAGCGTCCGCGACTACGTCAGGAAGACGCTGCGGGGCAAGCCCCAGCCCATCGGGCCCCGGCCACCGTCAGCCCGCGCCGTCACCCGCTGGATCCTCACCCGCCCCGATGCGCTCACCGAACGCGACGGGCTCCAGCTCAAGGCGGCCCTGGCCAACTGCCCCGAGCTGACAGCACTCACCGAGCACGTCCGCTCCTTCGCCCACATGGTCACCGAGTTGGAGGGCGAACAACTGTCGGAGTGGATCACATCCGTCCGCGCTGCCACCGACCTGCCCAGCCTCAGCCGGTTCGCTCAGCACCTCGAACGCGACCTCGACGCCGTCATCGCCGGCCTCACGCTGCCCTGGAACTCCGGCGTCGTGGAAGGCCATGTCAACCGGATCAAGATGCTCAAGCGCCAGATGTACGGCCGGGCTGGCTTCGGTCTCCTGCGCAAACGAGTCCTGCTGGCCTCCTGACGGGACAGTCACGAGTTCTGCTGGAGTCGCTCCGCAGCCTGAGCGGGGGTGTCGTAGTAGCCAGGCCGTGCCAGCAAGGCCGAGCTGAAGTAGTAGCCCTGTTCTTCTTCCGGCTCATCGTCGGCTGCGAACGGACGCCAAAAGCTCAGCAGCAAGTCCGGGGCGATGAATGAAGCATCGTCGTCAGGATCTTCCTCGATCGAGGTGAGCTCACCGACGCGCCGGACAACCTCGCGGGCCGGAAGTGCGAACAGGTCCACGCCTTGGAACAACACTCGATCCGCTTGTGACGAGGGTCTTCCCAGCTCGATAGCTACGAGCATGTCGCGCATGCAGTGGATGCTGATCATCAGCCCGCTGGGACGGAACACGTGCTGTCCCGGCCGGTCGGACTCCGAGATCGCAGATGGATCGCGGAGCGAGTCCAAAGCGATGTTGGCTGCGCGTCGAGTCATACCAATCCGCAACGGGCCAACGCCGTTTGGGCAAGGTCGAAGTCCATGCGGGCAGGATCCCAAACGGGTCTGTCAGCGAGTGACGAAGGGCCATCCAGTCCCGGCTGGTTACAGAGCGTGAGGGCTCCACAGAAGTTGGACCAGAGCCGCCCTTCATCGACATACTCATCCGCCTCTGCGTTGAAGAACATTGCCGAACACGCGTCGTGTACGCGTTCAGGGGTTGGGCCGTACAGCCCCAAGCGGTCCAGCAGGCCGTCGACGAGCCTTTCCGCCGCCTGCCCATTCAGGCCTGTGGAAGCCGTAATCAGCTCCACGAGCTGACCGAATCTTCCCTCCGGAATAATGGTCGGCAGAGACGTCTTCGGCGGGATCATCAAGTCCTCCAACACCAAGTCGAGTAAGCCCTTCACTTCTCGGCGGCGGCAGGGACCGAAAACGACAATAAATCTTGGGAAGGCTGCGGTGATGTACGTCACATCGATGGCGAGTGCTGCCTGATGTCCTCGGCCATCGGTGAGCCACGTGCATGGAGCGACGTCGTTGCGGTGCGGGAGATTTCGCCGGTGCCCTCAGCTGACCGCCGCCGGGGCGGGTGTAGTCGATGGCGATGTGCGGGCCGGAGCGCATCCTAAAAGTTCGAGTCGGTCACCGACCCGCGAGGAGCGCGCTGGGTGCGCTGCCGACTCTCCTCCGTGCTGGCCCTGGTGGTCCGCGCGATGACACCGGCGGGCCACGACTGCATCTCCGCGGCAGCGGAGTGGTGCCGGCGCGCCGCCCTCGAGGAACTGGCCCCCTTCGGCCTGCCCTATCACCCGATCCTGGGCTGCTACCGGATCCCAAGCGAGAAGATCCCGCGCACCCCTGCGACGTCTGGATCCCGGCGAAATCACCGCGCGGCCAGCTACGACCACCTCCGACCTGTGCCATCCGCGCAGCCCGGCCCGCCGCAGCCACTGATGCCCAACGGCGGCATCGAACGCGAACAGACTCGCGCGCACCGAGCCGCCGCCCTCGCCGAACCGATGCGCTCCCACTCCGGGCCATCGCGGTGGACGGCAAGTGCCGGCGCGGCACACGCCGCCCAGACTGCAGCCGGGTCTTCGTCCTCTCCGCCGTCCGCCACGGCGACGGCGCCGCCTCGCCTCCCGCGAGATCGGCGCGAAACGCAATACCGGAGCTCCAACCCCTGCTCGACCAGATCGACGACGCCGACCTCGCCGGGGCCGTCGTCCCCGCCGACGCCCTCCACGCCCAACGTGACCACGCCATCCACCTGCACAAAGGCGGCGCCCACTACCTGTTGACAATCAAGAACAACCAACGCGGCCAGGCCCGCCAGCTCCACGCGCTGCCCTGGAAGGAGATCCCCTGGCTACGCGCAGGTGCTCCCTCATCTCGTCGTACGGGGCCGTACTCATCCCGGCGCCCTTCTCTGTACTCTGCCCGCCGGCCGAAGGCGGTCTTCTCGAAGTACAGCGACCCGCCTCGTCAGTGTTGACGGCAGACGGCGCGATGCGGCCAGTAAGGGCGTGCCAGACGCGGCGGTTCACCATCGGTCATTCCCCCTCGTGGCTGGCAGCGGGCTCGAAAACAACTGCGGGTGGTGTCTCCCCGCCTGGGTCTCCGAGGATGCGGGCTGCGGCTGCGGCCCATTCGCTGTGACCCGAGGGCGGGGTGCCTGGGCGGTGGTTGCGGGCTCCGTCGAGCAGGGCGGCGACGCTTCCGCCGGTGAGGGCCTGAACGCGCTGTTCGAGGTCGGTTGAAGGGTGGCGCTGGTAGCGGCCGTGGGCGGCCTGCTTGGTCTGGCCGAGGTCGGTGCCGATGGCCTCCCAAGGCACGCCGTGGGCCAGGGCTTGGGCGACGGCGAGGGGTTCGAGGTGGTCGGCGAGTTCGCGCAGCTGACGGGCCAGGACCAAGGCGGCGCGGGGGCGTGCGTCGGCGAGTTTCCCCAGGGGGCCGGCGAGCCTTGCGAGTTGCTCACGGTGCTCGTCGGGGACGGTCGCGGTCAGGGCGGCGGTGGCGTGGTCCTGCCAGGCCCTCAGGGCGTGATCGCCCTGCATGCAGCAGTACAGCTCTGTGGTCTTCTGCCCGCCGTTGGGGTAGTACGGCAGATCGGGTCCGCGCCATCCACACTGGCAGCTGGGGACCAGGGCCGCGGGCTGAGGAGTGGGTCGTTGCTGGTCGGGGCCGCCATGCCACCACCCGCCATCGGCGTTCCAGTGGTCGTTGAACTCCCATTCATACAGCGCTTGTCCGGCCCGGTAGGTGGGGATCGTGCCGTCGGCGAGACGGGCGTACAGGAATCCCTCGTGGCGCGGGGAGCTGCGGATGTCGTCGGGGTGCAGCCACGCCATGGCTCAGGCCTCCGCAGTGGGGCGAGCGGGGACGGTGCCAGACTGACCGTCGGACCAGCCGAACTCTCGGTTGCCGTGGTCAGTGCCGTCGTGGCCCGGCGCGTCGCCGCACTGCTGGCACTCCCGAAGCGCCTCGGCCTCGACGGCCCCCGCTTCCCACATCAGGCACTGCGCCGTGCAGCATTCCGCGTCGAGGCTCTCAACAGCCGGGGCAGCGGTGGTGACCACCCCGACCGCGGCCAGAGCGGCACGCACCATTTCCTCGGCCGCACCGTGGTCAACGTCGGGCGTGGGCCGGAACCTGTGGGTCTCACGGCGCGCGGCGTATAAGGCGGTGTTGAACTCGTCCCAGGTGGCAAGGATGCGCAGTGGCAGCGGCGGGACTGGAGTCACAGTCGGATTCGTTGACATGGGATCATTATGTCAACGAATGCCGCCAGGCTAAGGCCCGTCAGTAAATGTTGACTCGAAATAGTGGGGATGGCGTGCGCCGTGAATGCGCGAGAGGCGCCATGCGGCGCACGATTGAATCATGGAGGTCGCAGGCATCGCCCTCGCGCAGCCGTTTTTCGGGGCGGCTTAGCGTGTGCACGCGAAGTTGCCGTTCGGACACTTGCTGAACTTGGGTTCATCCCCGCCGGAGCAATCCGCTATGCTGCCGAACGGCTAGGCGCAACAGCCCCCCGCCGTCGACTCCCACGCAGCAGGCGATCCCGGGTGAAGGTCTCACTAGGCCAGCGTCTCCCGTAAATCATGAAGCGCATCGAGCAACCGGGGTGGGCACGGCGTGGGCAGAGTCCGCCAGAATCCGAGACGACGATGCCGAACATGCAGTCCCGCGCCGCGCAGCTCGCCCGCCAGGTCCAAGCCGTGACCGGCCTGCCGTACACCCGGTGCCTCAAGATCTGCGAGCCCACTGAAGACAGCTGGGTCCGTCTGGCCCGCGAACTGCGGACGGCGGGCCTGCTCAGGGGTGCCAATCAGCTCCTTGCCGTCGGTGCCGTGGCCGCCGAGGCGGGCACGTGGTACTCCGCCGGGGGCGAGGTTGAAGGGATCTTCTACTACACCGACCACGAGAGGGTTCGCCGGACGTATACCGCCTGCTCTGCTGCTGCCGAAGCAGCTCTGAAAAGGGCCGGCTTTGACACCTACTCGTTCGACACCTCGGCTGAGGCGTACCACGCGGCCTTCCTCGCCCTGTCAAAGGCCGGGACGCTGCTCGACGGGCGAATGCTGGCCCGGGCAGCCCTCGACGTCTTCGCCGATGACGCAACGTGGTGCTCGGACGTCATCCGCACCCGGGGGCGGTCCCCCTTCACGTACGACACTGCCTCCGACCTCACCGGCCCCGGAACACCGACGGCCGTATCCGCCAGGAAGGCGGCCCGCGCGATGGCCCGCGCGGCCGCCGTCCCGGTCAAGGGAGACGAAGAGTGGTACGAGGCAGCAGGAATCATGGTCGAGGTGATGTGGCATGCGGGCGAGGCCGCCGGACTGCCGCCGCTGGAGGGGTGCCCAAACTGCCAGAACCACCTTCGGGGCTTCATGGACGGTGAGATTCCGCAGCGATGACGGTGCGGCGGGGCGGCCCCAGTGGACTGGTCAGCGCGGCCGCCCCCCTGTCACTCGCCCCGCGAGCTGCGGGTAATGGTGCCCCGCAGCACCCTGCATGGCAGAAACGGCAAGGGCTCTGTGCGGTGGGTAGACCCGAGATCGCCGCACAGAGGGTTCCGTGCCCAAGGCACTCATGTGGGGGGCGCGGGCACATTCAGTTCACTGCCAGGAGACGGCTCGCGCGGGCGGAAAGCTCGCGCGCTGTCGCGTCACCGGGGAATTGGCCAAGGCGGACCTGCATGTCCTCGGCAGCATCTCGAACACGCACGGACTTCACGCCCTCCGCACAGTCAACGAACTCTGACCAGGCGCTCAGCGCACCATCGAGGTCGCCCTGCCGAAAGCGGATTTCACCGAGGTGTCCGAGCACGCTGGCCCGGGTGCGCCGGCGGTCCAGGCCGTACTCTTCGAGGGCCTGATCGAGGTGTGCCACAGCGGCGGTCAGGTCACCCATCCTGGCCAGGATCATGCCGGAGGCGTAAGCCCAGCGGCCGATGGAGAAGTGCGATGCCCAGGACTCGCCAGGGGGTGCGCCGGCGGTGCGTTCGATCTGTGTCTGGGAGGCGTTCAGGGCCTTGGTGGCGGTGCGGTGGTCACCGTCGAGCGCCGCGGCGTCGGCGTGGGTCGACTGGTAGTAGGCCACCGCGCGCGGGTCGTCGAGGCGCCCGGCATAGTTCATGGTCATCTCGGCGAGTGCGACGGCCTCGGCACGGTGACGGGGGCCCTGGTTGATGGCCTGAACGGTGAGGCCGCGCAGTGCGGTGGCGGCGAGTTCGGCTTCTGCGGCCTCGTCGGCAAGGCGCCAGGCATGGGCGTAGTAGAAGCGCCCAAGGATCTGGTGCCGCTTGTCGTCACCCTCGTCCTGGGCCATCCACCCGATGAGGTGGGTCAACTGGCTGGTGGCGGCGTACAAGTCGCGGCCGATGGCTTCGGTGTAACGACCGTTCAGCCAGGGTCCGGCGTTTTCGGTCAGATAGCGCACGGCGAGACTTCTGACGTGGCCGCCACCGTACTCGGCAGCGCTGTCACCGAGCGTCCTGACCATGGTCTTGATCGCCTCGACCTCGCCCTTGCCCACGCGTACAGCCGTCGCGGGGGCGGCGCGGACGCGGCGTGTGATGGCCTCCGGGTCGGGCACACCGAGGAACGACAGGGCTGTGCCAGTTGAGGCGGACAGGAAGCTCCGACGGTCCACGTCATTCCTCCCAAGTTCCAGGACTGAGGCCACGGTATCGATGGTCGGCCCCGCGTACTCGGTGGAACCAGCGTCCTGGAGTTCGACCCCTAAGACCCGGGTGACAGCCGGGAACCACAAGTCCCCCAGCCCGCGCTCGCCTACCAGCAGCTTCCGTGCGTACTGGCGGGACATGCCCTGCGGCCCGCGCCCGGCGGCAAGCCCGAGTTCCCGGGCGAGCTTGGACGGGCCCCAGCCTCGCTCTTCGCACGCCTGACGGATCAACTGTGTCAACTGATCTGGGTCCTGCGCCATCTGTGGGCCCCCTCCCCAGGGTTACAGAGGACTACGCGGGGTTACATCGTGGGTCCTGTTGGCCCTGCCTGCCAGTGACTTCACTGAACTCGACACCTTCGGGGCTCGCCCACAGCTCCGGCGGCCGGGAGTACGTGACGGTCCTCCCGGTCGCCGGTTCCAGCGCGCAGCCCTTCGGCCTGCACAGGAACCCAACTTCCGTTCTGTGAAGGGAACATGGTCGTGTCCTTGAGTGAACTCGCTGGAAGCACGGTGCTCGTCACCGGCGCGGGCGGTTTGATCGGCAGCCGCCTCACCGCCCAGCTCCGCCAGCTCGGCGCGCGAACGGTGTCGGTGTGCAAGATGGACGCCTACCCGGAGAGCACCTACCGCGACTACTTCGGCATCCGCTCCGACGACACGGACTTCATCGTCGGAGACATCGCCGAACCCCGCCTGATCAAGAGGCTCATCCCCGGCTGCGACTACGTCGTCCACGCCGCAGCGCTGGCCGATGTGGCCGCCTGCACCCGCCAGCCCCTCGACGCAATCGACAGCAACGTGGTCGGCGCTCAGCGGGTCCTCGACGCCGTGGCAGCCTCCCCGACCGTACGGCGGATGGTGTTCGTCTCCTCCGCCAGCGTCTACGGCAACGGCGACCACGGGCAACCCGGGGCACGGTTCCGCGAGGACGCGCCCGTGCGGCCGGTTTCGGTGTACGGCGCCAGCAAGGTGTGGGGCGAGCACGAGACCGCCGCGGTGCTCGGGGGCGCCGGCACCTCATACGCGATCGTCCGCTACTTCTCCGTGTACGGCGAACCGCAGGTCATTAAGGAGCACAGCCACTCGTGGGTGGTCGCCTGGTTCGCGATGCGCGCCTCGCTGGGGCTCCCACTGCACCTCAACGGTGGCGGCCGCCAAGTCCGCGACTTCGTGCACGTGGACGACATCACCACCGGCACCCTGCACGCCCTGACCGCCAAGCGGGCGCACCAGGCGACGGTGAACATCGGCACCGGCACGGGCACGTCGATCCGCCGCCTGGCCGACCTGGTCTGCGGGCACTACCCAGGCGTCCCGCTACTGGAAACGGAGATGCCGCCCGGCGACCCGGAGGGCGGCTATGCCTGCACCCGCCGGATGGAAGACCTCCTGGGCTGGAGGCCGGGCATCAGCGTGGAGGACGGGGTGGCCCGATATGTACAGTGGCTGCACGAGCGTCCGGACGTCATCCCGCAGTGGCTGCGTGAGCCCGCTGCGGCGTAGGCGGTGCGGTCGATGCCTTCGCTCAGAGAGCTCGCCGAAGGACGTCGGCTCGGCGATCACCAGGCCATGGATCAGGCCACGCTGGACTGGATCACCTCCAACCGGCCGACCTCCTTCCCCGACCGGCCGGCCCGGCTGCCGCACGCGCCGCTGCTGCTGATCCCGCCCACGGACTGTTTCGCCGACGCCCGGCTCACGGACTCCATCCACGGCGTCCTGCACGGCGCACGCGTCAGCGTGCTCGCCTCCCTCCTCGCGGGCGAGCACGGCCTGAGCCGGGAGGAGACAGCCGCGCTGTCTGTCGCCGCGGCGGTGCACGACTGCCGCCGCCGTCACGACCGCGACGACGTGGCCCACGGCCAGCGGGCGGCCCGCTGGTTCGCCCAGCACCACCAGATCGTCAGCCATGCCTTCGGGCACCGGCTACTAGTGGGCCTGATCGCCCCGGCGGCCACCGCGGTGGCCCTGCACGACGTCCCCTACGACGCGTTCTCACCGGAGCAGGTACGCGCCTACGCGCAGGCCCAGCACTTCACGGACCTCCTGAAGGCCGCGGACTGCCTCGACCGGTACCGGCTGCCGCTGGACCGCTGGTGGCCCGACACCACCCGCCTGCGCATCCGTGTGCCCGCGTGGCTTCCCCCCGTGGCCTTCGCCCTCGTCACCGCCAGCGAACAGCACCGCCTGGACGGGGCCAGCCCGGCCGACGCCCTCACCCTCGCCCGTTTGACCCTCTACCGGTAGGAGACACAGCGTGCGCGCCGAATGGAACGACGCCCACACCGACTACGCCACCCCCGCCCGGCCGCCCGGCCCAGCCTCCCTCAGCGAGACCCCCACCGAGTGGGCCGAGCGGCTTGAGCAAGACACCGCGAACGGGTGGCTGCTGCGCGGCAACACCATGCTGAAGACCCTGGCCAGCGGCCGCTCAATCCACCTGATGCACACCACCCCGGCCCTGGAGGCGATCCGGGCGAGCGGGCAGATCTACGCCGCAGCGGGCTGCCTGGTCGGCAGCCTGTACTGCGCTCCGCTCACCCCCGAGCCGACCGGGCTGCGGCCGCACAACATGGGCACCTATCTGCTGGAGACGAAGCAGAACCGCGACGTCCTGGTCATCGAGATCCGCCCCGACGCACCGGTGCCGGTCAAGGGCATCGACTACCTCCGCCTCGGCCGCATCCACTTGGCCGCCTACGAGAAGCACCGCGACTTCCTGACCGGCGCCGAGGACGCCCGGCTGCGAAAGGCCGCCGTGGAGCGCGTACGGGCGGCCTCCGAGTTCCTGGACGCACTGCTGGCAACCGCCTGCGGCCAACCCAGCAGCCAGCAGCCGGTGTTCGTCGACCAGCTCGCCGCCACGGTGCCGCTGGTGCCGTTCCTGGGCTACCTGTACTTCGAGGTGCTGTCCGAGTACCTGATGCTCCACTCCACCTCTGCACAGACCAAGACGTACGCCGAAGCAGGAGAGCTGAACAACCGGCTCTACAAGCGGCTCGCGTTCGCCGCGATCGAGAGCATGAACCGCCTGTTCGACCTCGCCCTGTTCGCGCCCGGCAACGACCGGCTCACCGCGCTCATCGAGGTGATCGAACCCGCCCTCGCGCCCGGGGCGGCCTCCTACGTGCAGCGGCGCCTGTCACACCTGTTCGCCTGCACGGCCCTGGACGCCTCGCAGGACGCGGCGGCCGTCTCCTTCAAGGGCACGGACTTCCTCACCCTCGCCCAGGTCGCACCCTCGCTGCTGGGGCAGATGGTGTTCCGCGAGATGCGCACCGAGCCCCGCTACCCGCAGCTCTTCCCCGTGTTCGAGCAGGCCAAGGCGCTGGGCGCGTACGGCTACTGGAACCGCGAGGGCATCCCCGCCCCGTTCAACGGCTTCCTCCCCAAGGGAGAGATCGGCGTCAACCTCGCCTACCACCGCGGCTCTTACGCGGTGTGGACCGCGGAGACCTGCGACGGCGGCCTCCTCCACCCCGTCGAGCAGCTGGACGTCACGTTCATCCCTCGCCTCACCGACCTGCGAGCCACCGCCCTGGGCAAGGCCGCTTTCCGCACCACGACCGAGACCGCAGCACACTGACCGAAAGGACCCCCAGCGTGCGCATCCTCTTGCTCGGCGGCGCCGGCTACATCGGCACCGTCGCCACCCGTCACCTGACCGCCCTTGGCCACCACGTGACCGTCATGGACGGGATGATCTACCACCGCGGCGACGCCCCGGCACGGCTCGTGCCGACCGCCGCCGACTTCCTCCACGCCGACCTGCGCGACCCCGACGTGCTCCGGCGTGCCGTGCGCGGCGCGGATGCGGTCGTGCACCTCGGGGGCCTCGTCGGGGAACCCGCCTGCGCCGTCGACGAGCGCCTGGCCGTCGAATTCAACTACGCCTCGCCTGTCCTTGCCGCCGAAGTCGCCCAGGACGCCGGAGTCGGGCACTACGTGTTCTTCTCCTCGTGCAGCGTCTACGGCCAGCACGCGGGCACCGTGGACGAGTCCACCGCCCCCAACCCGCTAGGCATCTACGCCACCACCAAGGTAATGGCCGAACGCCGCCTGGCCGCCATGCTCGACCACACCGCGCTGACCGTGCTGCGGCTGGCCACCGTGCACGGACACTCCCCGCGCCAGCGGCTCGACTCCGTCGCCAACCGCATGACCGCCCAGGCCGTCGTGACCGGCCGCATCCCCCTCAACGGGGGCTCCCAGCGCCGCCCCCTGGTCCACGTCGCCGACGTCGCCGAAACCCTCGCCGGCGCCCTGAACACCCCCGACGGCCACCGGGTGTTCAACGTCGGAGCGGACCAGGCAAACTTCACCATCGCCGACATCGCCGAAACCGTGCAGAAGACGGTCCCCGGCACGAAGGTCGACCGCGGGCCGGAGCGCGACGAGACGGACGCCCGCGACTACCGCACGTCCTTCGCCCGTCTCGCCGAAGCCTTCCCCGGAGCGTGCCCGACCCGGCTCCACGACGGCGTCCGCGAGATCGCCGACGCCATGGAGGACAAGGAACTGAGCGACCCGGACCGTCCCGAGTACGACAACCTCAAGGGCCTCATCCTCGCCCGCGACGCCGGGCACATCGCCGCCCTGCGCACGGCCGAGTGCGACGGCCTGTACGCCGAGTACGCCGCCAGCGACTGGAGGACGCGATGACCACCGCCCCAGCGGCGAACGTGCCGTTCCTGCCGTGGAACCAGCCGTCCATCGGCGAGGAGGAGATCACCGAGGTCACCGACACGCTCCGCTCCGGCTGGCTGACCTACGGCCCGAAGGCGGCCCGCTTCGAAGACGCCGTACGCGACGCCCTCGGCGTCCAGGACGCGTTCGCGGTGTCCTCCTGCACCGCGGCCCTGCACCTCGCCTTCCTCGCTCTCGGGCTCGGCCCCGGAGATGAGGTGATCACCCCCAGCCTCACCTTCTGTGCCGCCCCGAACGCGCTCCTCCAGGTCGGCGCCCGCCCCGTCTTCGCGGACATCGAGCCCGCAACCCTCAACATCGACCCCGAGGCGGCCAAGGCGGCGGTCACCGACCGGACGAAGGCCATCGTCGTCATGCACTACGGCGGCCACCCCTGCGACCTCACCGCCTTCCGCAAGCTGGCCGACGACAACGGGCTCGTCCTGGTCGAGGACGCCGCCCACGCCCTGCACGCCGCCCGGGATGGCTACCGCGCCGGCGCCGTGGGCGACCTCTCCGTCTTCAGCTTCTACCCGAACAAGGTCATGACCACTGGTGAAGGCGGCATGCTCGTCGGCCGCTCCGATCTCATCGAGCGGGCCCGCCCGCTCGGCCGCCACGGCATCGACTCCTCCGCCTGGCGCCGGCACGGACAGCGCAACACCGCCGACTACGAGGTGACGGTGCCGGGCCTGAAGTACGTGATGCCCGACGTCACCGCGTCCATCGGCCTGCCGCAGTTCACCAAACTCCCGACTTTCACCGCCCGCCGCGCCGAGATCGCCGCCGCCTACACCGACGCTCTTGCCGACCTGCCGGGCCTGACCCTTCCCACCGTCCTGCCCGGCGTCGAGCACGGCTGGTTCCTGTACTCCGTCCTCATCGACCCCGACACCGCGCGCCTGGACCGCAACCAGGCAGCACAGGCGCTGCGCGAGGGGCACCAGATCGGCACCAGCGCGCACTTCAAGCCGGTGCACACCCTTGCCCCCTACCAGAACCTGGTCACCAGCCCCCTACCCGTCACCGAGACGGCCGCCGCCCGGCAGCTGTCCCTTCCCTGCTACCCGGTCATGACCGACACCGACGTGGACCGCGTGATCACCGCCATGCGCACCCTCTGGTCCTCCTAACCAGCCACAAGGGGAGCCCAACGTGCGCTACGCCCTGCACTCCCCTTGTGGCTGGTTGCTCACCGTGCGCGGGCGGCCATGCCGTAGGCTGACCGCCCGCAGCACAACGAAGGGGAACAACCGCGTGAACACCGGCGTAACGTCGCCCACTGTGGGGGCCGTGGTCCTGACCATGAACGACCGGCCGAACGAGTTCCCCAAGGCCATGTCGTCCCTCCTGGCTCAGGAAGGCGTCGATCTGGACGTCGTCGTCGTGGGCAACGGCTGCACCCCCCAGCAGGTCCCCGGAGGTGTGCACACGGTCACCCTGTCAGACAATGTCGGTATCCCCGAGGGCCGCAACATCGGGGCCGCCGAGGTCAAGGGCGACTACCTGTTCTTCTTCGACAACGACGCCCTGCTGCCGACCCCCCACGTCCTGGCCCAGCTCGTCGCCCGCCTAGAAGCCGATCCCGGCCTCGCCTACGCCCAGCCCCGTATTGCCGACCCCGACAGCGGTGTCACCCTCCGCCGCTGGGTTCCGCGCCTGCGGGCAGGCAACCCGGCCCGGCCCGGCATCGTGACCGTCATGGCCGAAGGCGTCGTGATGGTCCGCCGCTCCGCGTTTGACCAGGTCGGTGGGTGGCCCGGCTCCTTTTTCCTCTATCACGAAGGCGTAGACCTGGCGTGGCGACTGTGGGATCGCGGATACCGCGGCTACTACATGCCTGACGTGATCGTGCACCACCCCGCCACCCACCCGTCCCGGCACGCTGCCTTCTACCGGCTCAACGCCCGAAACCGCGTCTGGCTCGCCCGCCGGCGCCTGCCCCGCCTCCTGATCCCCGTCAACCTCGCCGTCTGGGCCGTCGTCACCCTCTGGCGAACGCGAGGGATGCCCGCACTGCGAGCATCCCTCGCTGGGTTCATGGAGGGCGTACGCGGCGCGTGCGGGACACGGGAACCCATGAGCTGGAACACCGTCGCCCGCCTGACCCGGGCTGGACGGCCTCCTGCCTTCTGAGGCGTCGCACTTCCCGATCGCTGGTACGGCCGGGCCGCGCCCCGTTGATCACGTCGTCGGTCACCGTGGCGGACTGACGCGTCCTGCCCGCTCGCTCGGTCATACTGCCCGGATGGCATCGCCCAGGATCAGCGAAGCCGCTACCTCCGGGATCGGGGCTACACGTTCGAGGTGGAGCCCCAGTTCGGCACGGGCCGGTGAGGGCTGAGCCGTCCGCCTGCTCTGGGTCCCACGATTTGTGGGGAAGGTGTCGAGTGACGGTGAGGAGGACGTCGATGTCGTCCATCGGTCGGCCGGTCTCGGGGGCAACATGTTCAAGACGCCGCCAACATGGTGCCGTGACAACTCCTGGCACCCGCATGGCCGGCGCCAACTCCACGAACGCGGCGGCAGTAGGGTTCCTCAGCATGAACAGCGACGGCCGATGGACCAAGCAGGACAGTCAGGTCCTCTTCACCGGCGGGCCCGACGATCGCATCCACCTCACCGTGGACCACGCAGTCCGACCCGACGGCGTCACCGTCGCCTACCCTCACGTAGACGCCCCGGACTTCTCTGAACTACCTCGATGGGAACCGCTCCGGATCTGATAGAGGCTCGGGCCTTTCATGGTCTGACTATCGCCTCAGTAGCCATCGCATTGGTTAGCCCCTGCTGAGAGCCCACTCATCGCTTCGGCAATGGCTGCCGCAACATCGGGTAGGTCCCAGTAGGCGGAGTGAGTCCACAAACCGGTCGTAGCGGAGTGGGGCACAGGGCGGTCGATCGGGGTGCTGCCGTCGCTGAGCTTGAAGACTTGGGAGGCAGCGAAGGCCAGCATGTCCAGCGGCTCCCAGAGATTGGTCCATCGGCCGAGAGAGGTGGGCAGTTGAACCGGTGTATGTCCGGAATAGGGCTGAAGTTGTCCACCGCGCGGGTCGCAAACGTGGAAGAAGGCAGACTGGGAACCGAAAGTGACCAACTGCTCGGTCCAGAGAGGTTCCCGTGCGGTGGCCATGTCCACCGCGATGACACCGCCAAGGCTGTGGGCGACGACCTTCACAGGGTGTTCCGGATCGCATCCCAGCCTCGGGTCGACCTCGTCGATCCGCGCTCGGACACGGGCATGGATAGCGTCGCGGTGTCGCTGGTAGACAAGCACATCGCCAAGGAATCGAGTGGTGCCAGGCCCGAAGCGCGTGCGTACCGCGTCGTTGATGCGTCCGGCTACAGCACCGACCGCCGCACCCACAACCCGATCAAGGTCGCGGAGCCGCCGCTTCACCAACTCGCGCAGCCGACCCGGCTCGTCGGCAGGTTCTCCGCGTAGACCCTCGTATCCGTATTCGGCGTACTCATCCGTGTGCGCGTCCAGGAGGGCTTGGGCTAGGGCTCGACCGGTCTCGATCAGCAAGGCCGGGTCGTTGGTCTGGCTTAGCCAGCGGGTGTCGGGCCAATCCGCGGCCAGGTAGGACATGATGTCGTCGGGGCTAGCGCCGCCTGACCGCGGGGTGTCACGCAGGATGCCGGGGTCTGTGTCCAGTTCTTCACGCAGCGCGGCACCTACGACTTCCAACTGATCTTCCGTGTGTGGCCGCCGGTCGGCGAAGAAGTAGGACGGAACAGCGTGTGGTGAGGCGTCGCGCAGCATGCTGCCAGGCCCGATCACGGGCATGCGTCCCGCGTCCCGGGCGGGCAGAGTTGCGGTAATGAAGCGGTCCTCGGCGCCGAGGTCGCCCCAGTAAACCGGCACCATGGATATCCCTGTAGCCGCCTGAAGAGCGGCAACAGCAGCAGTGAAGCCCTCGGGGTCGCGGTTGGCGACGCCGTGGAGGACAAAGACAGGGGCTGGCATGGGTGGTGCCTCCTTGATGGGCGAGTGGTTAGCTTCGGCGCTTGGGAAACTGGTACGGAGCGTCTGAAATGGGAGCGTCGGCCAGATGGAATACGACTACTTACCCTGAGTGGTAGGGGCTTGTTGATTGAGTAGACGCTTTGGTCGATGCCGTGGCTGCCGGGCTTCCATAGACCGTGTAAGCGAGCCATGTGGGGTCGCCGCCCCGGTCTTGTATGGCCCCTCGGGCAGCGAGCGAAGCCTGCCCAAGGGACTGGCCAGAACTGAGAAGTTCGTCGTAGAACTTTCCTGCGAACTCCATGGCCGAGTGGGAACGCACCGGCCACAGCGTTCCTACGAACGCGCCGGCCCCGGCCTGCATGAACTGCTCGGCCCAGCCGAGGGCGCAATTGAACCAGTCGATCTGGCCCGCACTGCGGCAGGCGTTGAAGAACACCAATGGCTTCTGGGCACTGAGACTCTTCTTTTGGACAGCGGCCGCAAGGTCGATGGGTTCGAAAGAATCGTCATTACCCATTTTCACTCGGGACCCGGAGCCCGAGAATACGTTGTGGCAGGCGAAGTGCAACAAGCCGGCATGGCCGCGTTCGATCAAGTCCGTGAGCTCGGAACGCTGAGTCAGTACACCCGCGTCTGCCACTCCGGGGCCAAGCAGCTTGCGCACGACGGCTATTTCCGTCGCTGCGTCGTCTGGTGAATCTTCCGGCATGACGAAGGCGGCACCGGGGAGAGAGAGCTGATGGACCCGGTCATGGAGGTAGAGGCGGCGTACGACGGGCAGCCACTCGGCCAAGAAGCCCTTGTCGTGGCCCGGCGCGAGTGGGTAGAGAAGCTCCCATGGCACGAAGTCTTGCTCACCGAGCACGGTGAAGGAGGTGATGCGGCCAGCTTCTTGCCAGAATTGCTCCTGTATTGCCTTCGGCACGGCCGACGCCCACAGTTGCACGCCCAGATTCCTCAGGCGGTCTGTGAGCTTGTCCGATTCACCAGGCAAACCGCGCCCGGCCCGGCTGGCGGCTTCCCGTAGTTGGGTGTAGATCTGATCAGTCGTCCGGCGAGGGTCACCACCGCGGAAGCTGAACTGCTCGGGCGGATAGCAGGTTTCACTCCACAATTGAAAGCTGAACGAGCCGTCCTTGGGGTCTCGGCGCACCTGAAGGGTGGCCTCTCCCGGTTCGAAGGCGAGGCCCGGCAGCACCGCACCCCGTGGCGGCCCATACCTGGTCTCACTACTAGGAGTCACTGAAATCTCGCAGTGCACCGCTCCTAGGTACGTGCCTTTATGGAAGGCACTCACAGTGACTTCATGCTTTCCCGGCGCCACTGTCCGCAGGGCGAAACACACCGGATCGGGGTCTTCGCCCGGATACACGGTCAACTCTTGGTGAAGGTGACCCAGCACGTGCAGGCCACGCACTTCTATGGCGATCTGCAGTAACGCGCCCTCTTTGGGAACGTGAAGCTGTCGCAGAGGGACACTTCCTCCGCCATGGCCGGGCAGACGGAGGATCCGCACAAATAGTGGAATCTCGCAGTTTTGGTCGGCCTGCTCCGCCAGCCTGGCAACTAGGTGGCGAGGTTCGGACAGACCGTTGGCACCCTCTGCGGGGACGGCAGGCGCTTCGTCACGGGGGCGGGCCTGTATCGCGCCCGGCCCCGGTACGGTCTGGTTTCCTCGTATCGGCTCGGTGTTGCCGTCGGACCCGTCAGGGCCCGACGACGGTCTCGGACTCGACCCCTCGTTGTCGACCATGTCTTGGTCATCTTCATCGATCAGGAACCCACGCATCGGTGGAGCTGCCATCCCCTGGCTGTGGGGACGGACCGGAGCCATCGGCTGAGTCATCGCCGGTGACATCTGCTGCTGGCCGCCGTAGGACGGAGCGGCTGGCGCCGGGGCACCGCCCGTGCCGCCCGTGCTTCCGCCGTACGTTGGGGCGCTCGCGCCCGCTTGACCAAGTGAGGGGGCGCCCTGGGCGTTCGTGGGACTTCCTGCGCGACGCCCTTGTGCGATGCCCCGACGGAGATTGGTCAGCCGGCCGCGTACGTCGTCAGGCGAACGCGAGACCTGCGGACCGGTTTGGTGCTGTTGCTGCTGAGCGGTACCCGGGACGAGGTTCGCCCTGGGCACCCGGCGCGGCAGCCCTGAGGTGGTGACACCGCCCGCGGCCGGCTGGCGCACACGCTCCGCCTGTCGGACGAGGTCGTCGTTCGGCGAGCTGCGCCAGCCCGCGGAGGCCGCGGGCCGTTGTGAAGCAGCGGCCGGGTTCTGGGGAGCCGCGGGAGCCTGCTGGGGCTGCCGCGGGGCCGAGGAGTCGTTGCCGTTGGACGGCTGCCCCTGACCCTGCGGGCCGCCGTGGAACCAGTTGGTCTCCAGCGTGTCGTACAGCGGCGTACGGCCGTCTCCGGGACCCGAGGCCGGCGGCAGCGCCTCCGGCTCCTGGCGCGCCGGCCGCTGCTGCGGACGCGGCGGCACGGGCGGCCGGGGGGCGCCGAAGTCGGCACCGTTGGTCTGGGGACGCTCGAACTGGCCCGTGGACGAGGGGTCCTGGCGGCCCGGCAGGGAGTGCTGCCCGGTGGAGCTGCCGTCGTAGCCCGGCGTCGAGAACTGCCCCGTGGAGCCGCTGTCGTACGCCTGCGGGGTCGCGAACTGCCCGGTCTCCCGGGAGCCGCCGTTCTGCCCGGGCGGCGGTGTGCCGAAGACGTCCGGGCGGACGAACTGGCCTGTGTTCTGCGGCCCGCTCGTACCCGGGCGCGGGAACTGGCCGGTGTTCTGCGGGGCGTCGAAGTCCGGGCGCGGGAACTCCGAGGTGGTCGCGGGACCCGGGAGGTCGTCGGTCCGCGGCATGCGGGACGTGGCGGCCGGGTCCTCGTCGCTCCAACTGGGTGTGCGGGGCTGCTGTGGGTTACCGCTAGGCAACTCGGACAGCGGACCGCTGCGTCCCTGCCGCTGCCCGGCGCCGCTGTCGTCGAACGGCGACTGCTGGCCTTCAGAATTCCGGTCGCCGCCGAAGGCGTCCGGCGGCCCACCGGTTCCACTGGCCTGCAGGCCCTGCGGAGCACCCGGTTCCTGGGAACCGGCGCCCGTAGCCGTCGGAGCTGGCTGGCCCTGCTGGGCCGTAGACGGGCCCGGTGGCCCGATCACTCCGCCCCGGGAACTCGGCCGACCGCCCGCGTCCCGGCCGGGCAGTGCCGCACGCGGACCCTGACCGGCTCCAGCACGCCCCCTCGGCTGGTGGCTGTCACGCCGGGCTCCCGCCAGACCACCAATCGCGGCACCAGTGCCTCGGCCAATAGGACCGTCTGGCCGCCAGGGCGGCCCTTCCGCTGGGTCTGAGCCGCCCCCATGCTTCGGTTCCTCGGGCGCGGTCTGCAGGTCCGGGCCCGGCTCACTGGCGCCCCGGCTCTTCGTCTGCAAGAAACCTTCCGCAACGACCGCAGCCAGTTCGCGGTACGCCTCCCGGGTTGCTTCCTGCATACCCTCCAGGCCCACGGGCCCACCGTCCGCGAGCCGTTCATCGAACGGAACGACGACAATGCTGCGGCAGGCTCCGCTCAGACGCTCGGCGGCTTCGAGCGCATCAAGCATGGTGTCGGTGTCGCCGACACCGGTCAGTACCACGTGGCTGCGCTCGGCCAGGTAACGGTAGGTGGCCAGAGCGTCGGCAGTGGCAGCAACGCTGGATTCGGACAGGCTGCTGACGAATATTTGCTGGTCAGCCCCCGTCAACGCAACGAAGGTAGTGAGGCTGTCGATGCCGGCGGGGCAGTCACTGAGGACGACGCTGTACGAGCTGAGGGCACCGAGAAGGGTGGTGTAGGAAACTGCATCGACCGGATCACCTGGCGCAGCGGCGGCAGCAGGATCGGCAAGAATTTCCAGGCCGGAAGGCGCGCGAGAGGTGAACGCGCGGACGTCGGAGCTGTATTGCTGGTCAAGACGAGCGGCTAAGACCCGCAAGGACGCAGGAGTACTGACTGCCGGTGCATAGCGCGTCAGCATGCCGTCATTGGCGTCCACCGCGATGATCTTGTCGTCCCGCTCGGAGGCGAGGACGGCTCCAAGGCTGGCGACCGTCGTGGTCTTCCCGGTGTTGCCGTGTGGGCTGACGACTGCGACGAGATGGGTGCCCCCGGCCGGAACCGGTATGCGGATAGCCGCGCCGAGGTCACGCGCATCTTCTCGGGCGGGGGTCGTCCCGACTCGCCACCACCGTCGACCTGCTGCCGACATCCGCCTGCTCCCCGGTCACGTGTCACTCCGGCCCAATTTGCCTTCGTGTCCATCAGTTCGGGCTAGGACACACCCCGACATCCCGTCCTCGCTGCGCCCGGTGGGCGAACTCTGGCCACTGAACCTGCCTAGCCAAGATGCTAGATCGGGAAGCTCCGTTCCACGCGGCTCTCCGGCCAATCCCACTCCGTTGCCCAGCAGTTTGCCCCGTCGGTCACCGGAAGCCCGAGCCACCCATGGCGAGCGAGCCGAGGCTGACAGGGCATCGAGGATGCGGTCGCGCGCAAACAGGACCGTCGAGTGTGTCGTGCCCATCTCGCGGAGCAGACGTAGTACCGCCACCCACCCGGGCCGACCTTCTTGTGTCGTGCCCATCTCGTGGAGCAGACCCAGCCGGGACACGCAACTCACCCGTATGCGACCGTGAATCTTCACAAAGTGACCGCGCCGACATCGGACTGTCCTTCGTCGGTCAAGGCGCTACTCGGGTCGTTGCTGTGGCGGCTGGGCTTCCGTAGACCGCGTACGCCAGCCAGGTCGGGTCGCCGTCCAGGTCTCGGATGGCCTGGCGGGCCTTCATCGATGCTTCTCCCAGAGGGAGCCTGCCGGTGAGCAGGTGCGCGTAGAACGCGTCGGCATAGGCCAGGGCCGAGTCTGAACGCACCGGCCACAAGGTGCCGACGAAAGCTCCTGCACCGGCTTCGAGGAATTGCGGGGCCCAGCCTAAGGATGTGGAGTACCAGTCGATCTGGCCGGCGCTGCGGCACGCGTTGAAGAACACCAGCGGTTGTGTGTCCCCCAGGGAGCGAGACCCCTGGGCGGTGGCGAGGTCCAACGGGTCGAAGCGGCCATCCGCCATGGTGACCTGCGAGCCAGTCTCCGTGAAGGCGTTGTGGCAGGCGAAGTGCAGTAGCCCGGCCATCCCCTCGTCAAGGCGGCTCTGGAGTTCCGCTCCCCGGGTCAGGATCCCTCCATCGCCCATCGCAGGGCGAAATCGGGCGCGCAGAGTCGTGACCTCCTGTTCCGCTTCGGGCGGCGATCCGGGTGGTACGACGAAGGTGGCCTGATGCAGGTGGAGTTGCCGTACCCGCTCTTGGCCGTGGACACGACGTACCACGGGAAGCCATTCGGCGAGGAAGCCGTCGCCCTGCTGTGTTCCGTCGAGCGGGTACAGCATTTCCCATGGCACCACGTCATGTTCACCGAGCACCGTGAACGTGCGGATCTTGTCGGTTTCGCGCCAGAACTGGCCACGCACCGCGTCTGGCACAGCGGCCCGCCAAAGGGCTACCCCCAGATTTTGCAGCCGTCTGCGTACCTGTTGGGCGTCCGTTCCGACGCCAGCTGCAGCAGCGATCCTGCGCAGTTCCCGATAGATGTTCTCCGTGGCTTGTATGGGGTCGCCCGCCTTCAGTTGGAACGCCGGGGCATAGCTGGTCTCACTGAGCAATTGGAAGCTGTAGCCGTCGGCGGCTTTGAGTACCTGTAGCGTCACCTCGCCTGGGTCGAAGGCGAGTGAGTCCAGCGGTGCCGTGCGCGGCGCTCCGTCTCGGGCGGGCACGTCCGTCTGTACTGAGATCTGCAGGCGCAGTTCCCCGAGAAAAGACCCTCCTCTGAACGCGCGCACCGTGACCGCGTGCAACCCGGGCCGGTCGGTACGCAGGCCGAAGCGCAGTACGTCGGAGTCCCGCCCCGCCTCAACCCGCAGTTCCTGCTGTAAGTCGCCCAGAGCCAGGAGTCCCGGTGCGTGCACGGTGATCAACAGCCGTGCCCCTTCGGCCGGTAGCTCGAACGCCCGGAGGACCACGCCCCCCTGGCTGCCGTCGCAGGTGACTTGGACCTGCAGTGGCACCTCGCGGCCTGGTGATGCCTGCTCCGCGAGTTCGGCTCTCAGCCGACGCTGCTCCGGGTATTCAACGTGCTGGCCAATAACGGGGGCGTGGATCGACCCGCCTCTGAAATCGAGGTGGTCACCGGCCGCGGGTGCCCCAGGGCGGGACCAGGGCGGCGGGGGTTCGGCGGGTCCGCTCGTCACAGTCTGCGCGTACCCGGCAGGTGGCTCGTAGTCGACTGTGACCCCGCCCCCCTCTTGTTCCAGCTGTGCGGCGAGGGCTAGGTAGCGGGCGCGGCGAGGTACCGGAACCAGACCGCGGATCATGACGTGCCACATCTCGGCGACTCTGCGGGGCTGGACTGCGACAGGCTCAAGTGAGCGGCCTACGACGCCGGTGCCGATGAAGAAGGAAACGAGCGAGTGGGCTATGGCGTCGGCATTGATATCCGGATGAAGGTCGTGCTCCTTGACAGCGCCGAGGAGGGCTCGGGTGGAGATGTCCCGTAGCTCGGTGAAGGGGGGTCGCAGGGGCGGTCGTACGGCCAGGCCGCTGGCGGCGAGGCGCAGTCCGGCCCGGAGGATCGGGCTCTCGACAGCGAGGCGCGTGATGGTGAAGGTCGTGCGTATCAGCGCCTCCAGCGAGGAGTACCCCCGGGCGTCTGATTCGGCTACGACCTGACGGAACGCCCTGGACTGCATCTCCATGACGGCTTGGGCGAGGTCCTCCTTCGCCGCGAAATGGAAATACAAAGCGCCCTTGGTTACCTGGGCGTGCTCGACGATGTCACTGAGACTGGTGGATTCGTAGCCGCGACGGTCGAACAGATCAGCTGCGGCTATCACGATCGCGGAGCGGGTCTGTTCGGCGCGTATCTGCCTCGTCATCAGCTGGACACTCCTGGGGCAAAAAGAGCGGGTCGTGCCGTTGGTTTCCTGCTCCGCGGACACGGTATCTGACCGTGCCCGCCGCCAGCTGATTCATCCGCTTGTCCGACGTCTCGGTGGGCGGGGATGTCACGTGGTGGGTGGAAGCAACGGCGGGAGGGACGCCCCAGTGATCTCCTCCAACCGGTCCAACAGGGGTAGGAGCTCGACGAGTCGGGTGGCGGGACGGCTGTCCCACCGCGCGACAGCCTCCCAGATACCGTGGAACAGCCTCGGATCGGTGCGGTGCATTGCCGCTTCGTGCTTCGTGAGTTGCTGCAGAGTGTGGTCGTGGTCGCCCAGCATCACTCGATCGTCCTGAACCTCGGTCGGAAGCGAGCCAAGGAGGTGGGCGGCGGCGAGGCTGTGCAGCGCGACGTAGACCTCCCACGCCGCCTGTCGTGCCTCCCGGTCCATGCAGGCCACTTTATCCGCGGATTAGCCTTGCCAGGAGAAGTGCGGCGACGCTTCCCGCCTCGGTGATTTCGCCCGCGCGTACCGCGTCGACGGCGTCCGGTAGTTTGCGCCACTGGATGGTCATTCCGGCTTCGGTGTCATCCCGGCGCTGGGAACCGGTACGCAGGTCGGTGGCTAGGAACAAGTGGGTGCGGGCCGTGGTGACGGCCGGCAGCGGGTCGATGGTGCCGAGCGGATGGAGGCAGTCGGCGATCAGACCGGTTTCCTCCTCTAGCTCCCGGAGCGCGGCGTCGCGCGGGCGTTGCCCGTCGCAGCCGCCGCCGGGCACGTGAAGGACGCGCCGTTGCTGGAGGTAGAAGTCGTCCTCCACGAGAACCACTCGTCCTTGATCGTCGAGGGCGGCCACACGGACCGCGTCGTCCACGGCGACGTGCTCGTAACTGCCGGGGCTTCCATCCGGGCGGAGAACCGAGTCGCGCAGCAGGGAGATGAACGGGCCCTGATGGACCACCTCGCTCGAAATCGCCTGCCAGCCCATGATCGCCGCCCCTTTCCGAGGCACTCGTCCTGTGATCGCTGTCGCACTCTAGTCGTGGCAGTCCTCACGAGATGCTTCCCGCTGTGGTCGTGCCGCCGCACCACGTGCTCGGTCGAGCTGGCCGACGAGACGAGGTGTCAGCCCGGGCCCCATGGTGAGGTGCCCTCACGGCCCGTGATGCTACGGAAGGCGGGCATGCCCAGGTCGATGGCCCGACGGGTGCGAGTCTGCTCCGCGTCAAGCTGGGCGAGCTTGTCCCGCGCCCCGGCGAGGCTGACGTGCAGGCCCTCGACTTCACCGAGCCAGCCCTCGTGTTCAGCCTCCGTGATGCGGGCCTGGAGGTTGTCGCGGATCTCGACCAGCCGGGCCCGTTGGGCCGCGTCTGGACGCAGCAGTGAACATCTGACGCAGGCTTCTCTGAACTATCGGTAGCGGGTGCGGATTACGTCTCGTCGGAGCCGATTGCGGCGTTCAGCGCGCGCAGGGCGTCGTCGTATTGGCGACGGTCGAACTGGAACGGACCGAATGCCGTGTACTCGCGGGTCTTGCGATGGGGTTGCTCAAAGGAGTCCCAGATCACGGAGTCGGTCGTCGGGGTGATGCGGGTCATGAGGGGCCAGCATCCCCATTCGCCGCATTCACAACCGAGAACGGGTGTTTTCGGCCCCATCGCGTTGGTGGACCGTCCGAGGAAGTGATCCTGCATCGGGCCGAACCGGAAGAACTCCGGAATCAGACCGCCGTAGGCGTCGCCTGCGGGCTGCATCCCGGCGGCGATCTCGAACCCGTCGATCAGCTCGGTGAGTGGTGCTCCGTCGATGCGGGGGACGATCACGAGCGGGCCGCCGTCCCCACGGTGCTGGCAGTCGAACCGGATGTCATTGCTGGTCATCCAGTGATTGTGTCAGCGAAGCCGTTCCCTCCACCTGGGTAATTTGAGCTGGGGCTATGCGTGGCATGCCGAGGTCGATCGCCGTACCGCCGGAAGCTCGTCGGTCCATGTGAGCGAGCTTGTCTTCGGCGCCGGCCAGGCTGACCCTGAGCCCTTCGACCTCCCCGAGCCAGCCCTCGCGCTCGGCCTCGGCGATGCGGGCGACGAGGTTGTCGCGGATCTCCTCCAACTGGCCGCGCTGGGCCGGGTCCGGCCGGAGAAGCGAGCAACGAACGCAAGCGTGTTCATGAACACAAGGGCTTGAAAAAGCGCGACCGCAGGTGCCGATGGAGACCTTGCGCTTCTCGAAGTGCGCGAGGAAAGCGTCCCATTCCTCCTCGGTGGGGGTCCGATACTCTTCGCTGGGCCGGGCAGCCCTGCGACGGGCGATGAAGGCGCGGTGGGCCTCGATGGTCTCGGCCGGGTAGATCGCCTTGTAGCCCATCGTCGTGTCAAGGCTCCGATGCCCGCAGAGCACTTGCGCGATGTGCGGTGGCAGGCCGTTCATGATGGCTTCGGTCACGAAAATTCTGCGGAAGTCGTGCGGGGAGAAGACGAGCGGTTCGCCGCCGGCATCGGTCAGGCTCGTGGTGGCCAGCGTGTTGAGCAGGAGCTTGCGGAGGGCGGTCGGAGTGAAGGCGCGGTGTTCGGTGCCGATATCGCGTTGGAACAGCAGGGGCATCGGCGGGTTCCAGACCCGCTCGTGGACGTCGTAGGAGGTCACCAGCGGGATCGCGCGGCTGCTTCCTCGCAGGCGGCGGATGATGGTGGAAAGGATGTCCGCCAGCTCCGGGCTGACCAGCAGGAGCCGTTCGCTGTCGGTCTTGGAGGGGGCGACCTGCAGCAGGGGCACGACTTCGCCGGTGCTGGGGAGCCGGTATTCGGTGATGCTGTGGTGGGTCAGCTCCAGGAGCTCCTCGTTGCGGATGCCGGTCAAGCGCAGGACCTCGATCGCGGCGAAGGCCCAGAAGGCTTCGGTCTCCTCGTGGGTGAGGTTCCGGCGCCGCCCGGTCGAGGTCTCCTCGGCCCAGATCAGGTGCCCGGCGGCCTTGGGCGCGACGGCTCTGCGCAAAGCCCCGGCGGTGTCGGGGATCAGATCCCCGGGCCGGGTGCGCTCGGCGGCAGCCAGTAGTTCGGCCGCGGCGCGGCGCCTGCGGTCGGCGGTGTCGGTCAGCACCGGCAGGACGGGAAGCCGTTCGCGGGTGCGCTGATCCATCCGGGCCTTGCGGTGTTTGCGGTCCTTGGCCTTGCTGATCTCCTCGTCGCTGATCGGGCAGGGCACCACCCAAGGCGCCCAGCGGGCCGGCTCCTCCGCGGCCCAATGGGCGATGTCCAGATAGAAAGCGCGGACGCGGATGAGCTCGTCCTTGGCGTTCAGCCGGGGGCTGGCGATCTCGACGGCGGTGCCGTCCGGACCGGTCGTGGTGCGCTTCTTGGTGGCGATGTCCGTCTTCCAGGCCCGGGCCAGTGCCGGTGGCAGACGTAGGGAGTCGATGCCCGGGGAGAGCGCTTCGATCCGGATCCAGAACAGCCCGGCCAGCGTCCGCGACACCGCGTCCAGGCTGGTGTAGTCCAACGACGGTTGCCGTTCGCGCAGGTAGTCCACGATCAGGTCGCGGACCGGGCGGCACTGGATCGGATAGCGATCCACGAGTTCTTCGATGCTCAGCCGGCCAGCGGCAAGCCCGAACGCCCGGATCGTGGCCGGGGCGTCCTCAGGGAAGACGCCCAAAGCCCGCAGCCGAAGATAGAAGTCGACTTTGCGCTGACCCCCGCGGACATGGACCCGACGCAAGGTGTCAACCAGCTCCACGCAGTCGCCGACGGTGATGTCAGCGATCGACCCGCCCTTGCAGGCCAGGAGCATCGCAATCCGAGTCGCCGCGATGGTGGCTTCTCCTCGGGCGCTGACCGGCCCGGACTCGGCCAGCTGTGCCAGCCGTGCGAACCCCTCGGGGTCGCGGACCTCGGCCATGACCGGAGCCAAATGCTTATGGGTGCGGGTGAGCATCCAGGCCAGGTCGGGACGGATGACGTCGCCGCAGGCCAACATCAGCAGCCCGGAGGTCAGGTCAACGCGCTCATACGATGGCGACGGCCCGCTCTGGCGCAGGAATCGCAGCGGGAGATCCGTCCAGTCAGCGCCGGGAATGTCCTCGGCGCGGCTGGCCTTCCACCGCTGCTGCCAGGTATCCCCGGGGAGGCTGGACAGCCAGTGCAGAAGTTTGGTGACCCCGCGCCGTCGCCCGGCCCGGGTGGCGTTGGCCGCCGGCAAGAACGGTGGCGCCGTCAGCCGCCGCAGCACCTCGTCCGACGACTGCGCTGTCGTCGGCCACCAGTCTTCTGCGGAGCGGGGCGGGAACCGTTCCCGCAGTACGTTGTTCCGTGCTCGGGCCTGTTCGACTGTTGCATTCGCGGTCTGCAGTTGTCGGCGCGTCGAGTGCTTCGTGGTGGTGGTCATGAAGACCGCCCGAACAGCACGTCCAAGGCTTCCGGGTTGTAGCCGGGTGCGGGAGGCGGCGGCACCGGCTCGGTGTGCCGGTCTGCCTGTCGGGCGTGGTGGGCCAGCACCTCGGCCACGACCTCGTCCTGGCGCGGCGCGAGGTAGATCTCGGTCGTGGTCAGATGCGCGTGCCCGAGGACCCACTGCACGTCGGTCAGCGTCAGCGCCGGGTCGCGCACCATGCGGGCGGCGGCGCTGTGGCGAAGGTCGTGAAGGGTCCAGTCCGCGCCGAAGGTTGCGTTTACCCGCTCGAACATGCGGTGGGCACCGTGGTAGGTCAGCGGCTGAAACGGACGCCGTAGCGTCCACCACACGGGCTGCGTCCGGCCTCTCGGCACCAGCCCGTGCAGCTCCTGCTGGTAGAGCCGCAGCCATACGAACGCATCTGCCGAGGCCGGCACCTGCTGCCGTGCTCGGGAGCCCTTCCGCACAATGCTGATCAGCTGCTGCCCAGGGTCGACGTCGCACTGCCGGACGCCGATCAGCTCCGAGGCCCGGACTCCGCTGGAGATCCAAAACGCGATCATTGCCCGGTCCCGGTTCGACCGCAGCGCCGCGAACAGCGAGTTGAACCACTCGTCCGGGATCGAGCGCGGAATCCGGCGCGGAACCGTGGGCCGGTAGCGGCCGGTCCGCTCTGGCGCCCAGGCGTCCATTGGGTTGTGGTGTGCGTGTGCGCGGCCGGAACGACGAGCCAGATCCAGCGGGAACGGGTTGAGCAACGGCCCGGATCCGGCATCACGGTGCAGGTCGTAGAACTTGCGCAACACCGTCTCGCTGTGGGCGACGGTCGACGGGGCATAGCCGAGCCCAGGGCTCGTCTTCCCGGTCACGGGGTTCGGGGCGCCGATGGTGCGGGTCGGCCGCCGCTTGGCCGCGGTTGCTCGCGGCTTGACCGTCAGCTGGATCCAGCAGCTGAAATCCCGAGCGTCCGCGCGTGTCGCTCGATCCCACGGCACTTCGACCGCGTGCAGGAACCGCCACCAGCGCAGCAGGTCCATGCCGTAGGAGCGGACGGTCGCCGCCGCCTTCCCGGCTGCGAGCAGTTCCTGGAAGAACACCGCGACTGGCGCCACGACCGCGCCGTCGGCGTCGACGAGCCGGTAGGGCTCGTACCGGTCGCCGGTCTCCACCAGCCGACCCCACGGAGAAACGGCCAACCTCGATAGATCCCGCTCGGGCACACGATCGTTCATCACGACCGCAGACCGTACTGAGCCGCAACCTCACCTGTGCCCTGAACTGCACAATCAACCTGGTTCGTTCAGTCAACGGGGCGTGCTCATGGACGCACGGCGTTCCAAAAGCGCGGGCACAGATCCCGATGGACACCTTTCGCTTCTCGAAGTGGCCGAGGAACGCGTCCCATTCTTCGCTGGTCGGAGTACGGTACTCCTCGCTCGGCCGCAGGGCGCGGCGGCGGGCGATGAACGCGCGGTGGGCCTCGATCGCCTCGGTCGGGTAGATGGCTAATGGTGGAGTCGGGTATTGGAACTGTCCGAATGCCTCAGCCATTGCGGACCCATGAGGTGAACTCGTCGGCGACGCCTGGTGGGTTGGCGGCCTCGGTCTGCCGGGCGATCGCCTCGTAGTACTCCAGCTCGTGAACGATCACCGGCACGGTTCGGCCGACAGATCTTTCGATGACGCCGGTCGTATGGAGGGTTCGGGCGAGCTGGCAGCAGGTCTGGTTGAAGTGGGACTCGATCTGTGCGGCGAGTGGCCCGATGACTGCATCCCAGTTGGCGAGGTCGGTCGGCTCCTCGTACCAAAATCCAAGTTCGGTGATCCACTCCTGGCGGGCGACGGCGCCGCCGGGGTCGCTGGTCAGGTCGCCGACCACAGTCAGCTCGTTCTGGATCCAGAAGGCGTAGTTCCAGCGGGCTTCTGCTTGGTCAGAGGCGTCCTGGATGCTGCGTCGAGCCTGAGCTTCAGTGTTGTAGCCGACCGTCAGGGTCGGCTGACGAGGGTCGTCGTCCTCGTTGTCGATGAAGAAGGAGAAGGCGTAGATGTCGCCGGCATCGGCGGCCGGGATGGATGCGAGGGCCCTTTCAACGAGGTGCTGAAGGTGATCGTTGAACGTCATGGTCGGCGGGGTCCTGTCGCTTTGGGCCGTGAGTCCCACTGGTCGCAGTACTCGATGTGGATCTCGCGCGCGTCGCCGAGAATGCCGTCGTTGGAGTGGAGTTCGGTGCAGAAGTGCGGATAGCTCGGATGGACGGGGACGTATCCGGGGCCGTTCCGGGCGACGTCGAGGAAGTGCCAGGCGGTGTCCCTGAACACCTTCGCGCTGCCGGTCATGAACAGGGTCTCGGCATGGAGATGCTGGTGAAACAGGTCCCGGTTCTCCCGGTAGTGCCGTGCCTCGTGATCAATCACGGCTTCGCCGGTGTGTCCTGGGCCGGGCAGCGTCACCGTCCGTGGACGCCCAGGGCCGAGTCGCCCGCGCACTTCCTTCCAGCGTGAGGGCGCGAACTGGAACGAGTGGTGCAGCAGCACGAGATCAAGCTGTCGCGTGCCCTCTTTTGGCAGCTCGCGGGAGGGGCCACGGTTCCCACGCATCGGCAGGTGGACCAGTGAGCGCGGTGAAGAGGCGGCAAGCGTCCATAGCCCGCCGATTCGCTGCGCGGCATCCTGATCGAGGTAGGCGTCCAGGTGCCGATCATGGTCGATGAGCACTGCGTGGACCAGAGGCCGGGCTGGCCGGATGACCTTGAACTCCATGGACCCGAGCCGTGCTTGGTGGATGGTGATCGGTAGCTTCATTGGTTCTCCGGGACACGACGGCTGACATCGGCGGCGTAGGCGGCCCAGTCCCCAGCGGATGCCTTCTGCCATTGGACAGCGACTTGGATGTGGATGCCGAGCATCCGGGCGAGGATGGCGGCGGGCAGCTCGGCGGCGAGAGTGAACAGGGCTGTTGAGCGGTCCTGTTGGGGCCGAATGCCGATCTTGTGCAGCCGCAGACCGACCTGGCTGTCGCTGAGTGGACGCCCTGGTTGTCCGCCGGGGAAGAGCCAAGGGACGTCGTCCGGAGTGCCGATCTTGGCCTTGCCGCGTCGGGTCGCGACGAGCTCGCGGACCAAGGCACCAAGCGGCGTCGGAAGGATGACGGGCGAAGCTCCGAAGGTGATCGCGACGGTCTCGCCAGTGAAGTCGACGTCCTCGACGGTGAGTTGACTGATGGTGGAGATCTTCTGCGCGTAAAGGGTCAGCAGCAGCCCAGCGACTCGGTCGGCGGTGGGCAGCGTGTCCTCGTTGAGGAGGCGTCGTGCGTCCGCCCAGCGTTTCTCGCTGTCGATGGTGCACTGTGGGCCGGTCCAGCGGACGGCGCTGCAGGTGAGGCCGTGGGCATGGCGATGCTGTACGGACCAGCGGACGAAGTGGCCGGTCTCGTCGCGGTAGCGGAAGGCGGCATCGGTCATCCAGCGTTCCAGGTCGGCCTGTGTGCAGACGCCCAGGGTGAGACCTTCGCCGGCGAGCCAGGTGAGGAAGTTGTCGGCGGCGCTGACGTGGCAGCGCACGTTCATGTCCTGGAGTTGGCTGGTGTGCTGGTCGCCGAGGCGGCGGCGGAGCCGGCGCAGGTGGTGCCAGACTGCGTAACCGTGCAGGATCCGGCGTTCGGCGAGGTCTGTGCGAGCCTGGACGGTTGTGGTGATCCATTTCTCCAGGGCGACGAGTCGTTCGTCGCGCGGCGGTAGGACGCCTGTCGCGACGAGGACGCTGCGAAGGTGCGCCAGCACCTTTCCCGGCGGGAGGTCGTCGAGGCTGTCGTGGGTGACGGGATGCTCGTCGCGGCCTATGCGTTCCAGCAGGTCACGGACCTGCGATCGGGAAATCCAAGCCAGGGCGGTGTCCGGCCGCTCGGCGCTCGTCAGTGCTTCGTGGAACGGCGCGAGCTCGGGGGCGATGGCCTCCTCGGCGCTGGCGCCGAGGAGGCGGCGGAGCTGCTGGTCGAGGACGCATCGCTGGCAGGGGTGGGAGCCGAGCTGCCAGTTGGTCGCGCAGGTGGGGCACCGGCCCCAGAAATTGGGGTCGGGGTTGGTGCACTTCGCGCACAACGGTTCCTCCCACGTTCCGCCGCGGACTTGGGCAACCATGCCGCAGCTGCAGCAGGTCGCCCAGCGCTGCTGGCAGCGGTCGCACCAAGGCTGCCCGGTGGCCCGGGAGATCTCGCAACGAGCGGTGCGGCCGCAGAGCCCGCATTCCCTGACCGTCTTCTGCACGCAACTCGGGCAGCGGACGCCGTCGTCGAGCCGGACTGCAACAGGCTGACGGCGCCCGCAGCCGACGCAGACCTCCAGGTTGGCCGGGTCGCGGATCAGGCAGGTGGGACACAGCGGCTGACCGGCAGCATCCCGGGTGGCAGGTTCACGGACCGCACCGCAACGGGTGCAGGGGACGGCCGCGTGTCGAGCGAAGCAGGCCCGGCAGACCCGCTTCCCGTCCAGGAGCTTCGACAGCGCCTTCACTCCGTGACAGCGCGCGCAGGCTGGCCTGACCACGGTGGTGGCGCCGCTGGCGACGAGTTCACCGATGAATCGCAGCACTGCCGGAGTGGGGGCCTCGTGGCCGATGCTGGTCAGCAGTTCGGGGCGGGCGATCACCGCCCAAGCCAGTCGACGCTGTCCGGCCAGCCGTTTCGTGGATCGTTCTAGAGCGGTCCGGATCGTGTCCGCATCGAGTGCGGGGTCGATGCCGATGATCAGGCGGGTGAGTTCCTTGAGCGGATCGCCGTCGGTGTCGGGGCACTTCGCGCACCGGGGCTGGCTGTGCCGGTCTCGGCTGACGACTCGTCGCTGCTGGTGGCAGCCCGCGCAGACTGCGGACTTATCAAAGCAAGGTGAGCATCCCCATCGGCCACCCGAGCGGCTGCCGACGTAGGGGCGGGGGCGCCCGCACTCCCCGCAGTGGGGCAGGGCGGTGTCCTGGGCGCCAGCCTCGCGCAGGGCCATCAGCAGCTTGGCGACGCGGAACGGCGCCGGTGGCCTGCCAGTCCGCAACAGCGCGGGGTTGTCGTGCAGGGCCTGGGCGAGGTTGCGGCGGCCGGCTCGTGTGCGTACGAGTGTGCAGACGATGTCGCGGATACCGGCCGTATCCAGGTGCGTTTCGACGTTGCTGACCAGCCGCACCACCAGGCCGACCGGGTCCGTCAGGACTTCCTCGGCCAGTTCGGTCACCGGTCGACTCCAGTGATCCGGGCCCGCCGAGGCCGCAGATCACCGACCCCCTCGGAGACCGCGGTCCCGCCCGCGGCGGCCTTCTTCGGCTTCGCCGCGGCACCGGCCCCGGTGACGGGCTCGATGAGGTCCTCCATGGTGCAGTCCAGGATGTCCAGCAGGGCCATGAGGATCTTCAGGCTGAGTCGCTCCGGTCGCTCGACGACGAGCCGGTAGACCTGGCTCGTGGACAACGTGATGCCGCGTTCCTTCAACGGCGGGAGGAGGTCGGTGGTGGAGAACATCCCGCGATCCGCCATCACCTTGCGCAGGTGCCAGTGGTAGTCGAGCTTGGCGGCCATCATCGAGTCCTTCCTCGTCAGACGCCGGCGAACGCCGGGGCCAGGGCCTTGCTCAGGGCAGTGTTCATGAAGTCGTCGCTGACGTGCGTGTAGATGGCCGTGGAGCTGTCACAGTCGTGGCCGACTTGCTGCTGGATAAATCGACGGTCGATCCCGTCCTCGGTCAGATGCGTGACGTACGCATGCCTGATTGAGTGCGGAACTAGATCTTTTGAGAGTTTTAAGGCATCTCGGTATGCCTCGAACCGGTCATTGATGGAGCCAGGCTGCAGGCGTCCGCCACGTTCGGTGATCCATAGGGCCGGATGGTCGGGAAATCCGAAGCGCGGCCGGACGTTCTCGACGTAGTCGGTGACCGCCTCAACAGCCCAGTCCATCACCGAGAGCACGTTCCTCCGTCGCGGCGGCTGCCCCTTCTTCGCCTTGCCATAACGGACGTTGAGTGTGCCGTATCGGCCGAACTGCGGAGCCTTCGGATTGCGTCCGAAGTCGACGACGTCCAGCTTGGACGTCTCGGTCCGGCGAAGCCCCCACCCGTAGATGACCTTGAAAAGGGTGGCGTCGCGGTAGGCGGCGAGGGCGCCTTTGCGCTTGGACTTCACGGCGCGTGCGACCTGGTCGTCGGCGTAGTCGAGGAAGCGCTGCAGTTCTTCGCGGGTGAACGGCCTCGCCTCCGGATCCCCCTCGTAATCCTGCAGGTGAGGGAGCGTGTTCCACTCATGGGCGACCGCCACCGGGTGAGTGCCGAAGGCTTCCTCGCAGGCAGTTCCCCACCCGTAGCGGGCGTCGATGAGGAACTCGGTGAACAGCCGGACATCGCCCTGGTAGCTGCGGATCGTCGACGGCGCCAGATGCTTCTCGCCCGCCAGAGAGGCCGACCACTCGTCCATGTGGGCCGGCGACCACTGCTACGGGTACTCGTTCGCGAACTCAAGGAACCGGCGCACCAGCCGCATCCGCGGCTCGATCGTCTCGTCCTTCAGCCCTCGCGACTTCTGCTGAGCCCTCCAGCCCCGCAGCATCGCGTCGAACATTGCGTCCTCCGGACGCAGTTGGACCACGCCGGAGACGAGCTCCATGTGAGCCGCCCCGGCCAGGGCCACCTTCTGCTGATGCACCACTCCAGACCATCCCTTCTGGAGGGCAGATCATGCATCAGGCGGGATCTGTCTGGCAACATGCCTGCTCAGGCCGTTAGTTCGTAGTAGCGTTGGAGTTCGCCAGCCCATCGACCTGAGCTCGCGACCTGCGGATTCTCGCCCATCTGATGCAATTCCCGAGGGTCGTTGTAGCCCATCGTGGTGTTGATGTTGGCGTGGCCGGCGATGACCTGTGCGATATGGGGCGGGAGACCGGAGCGGATGGCATCGGTGATGAACAGGCGTCGGAAGTCGTGCGGTGCGAAGACCAGAGGCTGGCCGGTTGAGTCGGTGAGGCCGATGAAGGCGAGGACCTCTCCCAGCGCGCTGCGGATGAATTCGCCCGACATGCGGGATCTCTCGCCGCCGCGGTCCCACTGGAAGAGCAGCGGGGACGGTGGGTTCCAGACGCGTTCCTCATAGTCGTAGGCGGACAGGAGCGGGATGGCCCCGGTCCGCGGATCGCGGACACGTCGGATGATGGTGGCCAAGACGTCGGCCAGTTCTGGGCTAACAAGCACGACTCGCTCCTGGTCGGTCTTGGACGGAGCGATCTGCAACAGTGGGACGATCTCGCCGGTGGTCGGCAGCCGGTACTGGATCATCGCGTGATGGCTGATCTCCAGCATCTCCTCGATGCGGGCGCCGGTGTGCCGCAGGAACTCCACACTCGCCCAGACCCAAAACGCCCGGTTCTCCTCCGCAACCAGATACCGGCGCCGTCCGGCGGAATCGGTGGCAAAGGTGGGCCCGTTGGGCGAGCGGGCGCACCTGGGCGTCGTGAAGGTCTCACCCAGTACCTCGAAGGCGGCGCCCAGGGGCGCGGCGCGGAAGGCGTCCAGCCGCGCCTTGGTCTCCGTGCGCTGTCGCCCGGCTGCTGCGACGACCGCGGGAAGGACGGGCAGCCGCTCGCGGGTGCGCTGGTCCGAGCGGGCCTTGACCTGCTTGTTGTGTTTGTGGAAGACGAGCTCGCTGTCCCTGACCGGGCATGGGGCAACCCACGGCCCCCACCGCTCGGGGCGGGTCGCGGCGCTCGGCGACCATCTTCGGCCAGAAGCCCGAGTCCCGGGTGGCCAGCCACTCCAGGCCGGGCCGGACCACATCGCCGCACGCCAGGCACATCACGCCCGACATGATCTGGCACCTGACCGCTGCCACGGACCGCCCCTCGGCGGCGACTTCACCTGCGACCCGGCTGGCCCAGTCCTGCCGAAGTCCGTCCGAGCCGGACGCCTGCCAGCGCATCTGCCACGACGATCCGGGAAACCGGTCGAGCCACGACAGCAACATCCGTACCCCACGCAGGCGTTGGTCCCGCGTCCGATACTTCTCGGCCGCCACCATCGGCTCCAGGTCCGAGATCACCTCGTCGGCGCTCTTCAGCGTCGTCGGCCACTCAAGCGGCACCGGCCGCGGCGGGAACTGCGCCGCCCATGCACGGTGCGCGCTGCCCGACAGCGAGACCGTGTCCGTCCCGCCCCCGGCCCGGTGGTGTGTCGGAGTGGTCATCGTGGCCTGCCGAACAGGACGTCGAGGCTGGCCGGGTCATACCCGGCGGCCGGTGGAGGCGGCGGTGCCGGCTGTGTGGCACGGCGGGCGTGGTAAGCCAAGAGTTCCTCCACGATCTCCTCCAGCCCCGCTGTCACGTAGATCTGGGTGGTGGACAGATGCGCGTGATCGAGGACCCACTGCACGTGCGTGAGCGGCAGTTCGGGATCGCGAGCCATGCGATACGCCGCCGTGTGGCGCAGATCGTGCAAGGTCCAGTTGGACCCCAGCAGCACCTGGGCGCGGATCAGCATCGCCCGGGCTGCGTGGTAGTTCAACGGCCGCCACGGCCTGCGCAGCGTCCACCACAGCGGCAGACTCGCACCCCTCGGAATGCCCGAACCCCAGGCGCCCTCCTGGTACAGCCGCAGCCATACGAACGTGTCGGGCGCCGCCGGCAACGCCTGTTGCTTCCTGCTTCCCTTGCGCACCACGGTGATGAGCTGCTGTCCTGGGTCGGGATCCCGCTGACGGCTGCTGAGTAACTCCTCCGCCCGCGCACCCGTGGAGACCCACGACGACAGCAGCGCCCTGTCCCGGTCGTACTTCAGCGCCGCAAACAGAGCGTCGAATAGCGCATCCGGGATACGCCGAGGAATCCGCTGCACGACCCGCGGCCGATAACGGCCCTGCCGCACAGCGGCAAACGGCTCACGGGGATCGTGGTGGGCATGCGCACGGCCACCACGACGGGCCCGGTCAAGCGGAAACGGGTTCAGCAGCGGACCCATCCCCTCCTCCAACTGAAAGTCATAAAAGGAACGGAGCACCGTCTCCGCGTGCGCCCGGGTCGACGCCGCGTACTTCAGTCCCGGTGTCGGCTTGCCCGTCACCGGATTCGGCGAGCCCGGCTCCAGGCCCGTCAAGCCAGGCGGCCTCGACGGCGCCGTGACACCTCTGGCCTTGTAGCACCAGTGCATCCGCACCGGCTTGTCCGCCATCTGCATCCACCGCACGAAGTCCCGCGCATCGACACGGCTGGCCCGCTCGCACGGCACCCCGAACGCCCACAGGAAACGGAACCACCTCAGCAGATCCTTCCCGTACGACCGAACCGTCGACGACGGCTTCCCCTGCGCCTGCAGTTCGGAGAACCACACCGCCACGGGAATGACGACCGCACCGGCAGGGTCCAAGAGCCGGTACGGCTCGTACGGGTTTCCAGTCTCTTCAAGACAGCCGGTCTCCGGCAGCACAAAGTACGTCAGATCACGCGGCTGACCTAGTGCGTCAACCATGACTGGAAGCTAGCAGACAACCCATCTGAGCTGGGAGGACTTCGCTGCTAGTTCAGTCAACAGGACTCGGTCAGGATTCTCTCCGTCCGCCGCGGGCAGGTGGCGATGGTCACTCAACACCATTACCTGCATGGCACGATCACCGACCTGCCCGGGGGCCTCGTCGACGAGGGCGAAACGCCTGCAGATGCCGCTCGCCGCGAGCTGGCCGAGGAGACAGGGCTACAGGCCACGTGGCTGTTTCCGCTCGGCGCCGTGGCCACCGCACGCGCCACGAGCACCGAGAAGGCCCATCTCTACCTAGCTCACGGCTGCACACCCGGCCCCACCTCCCAGGACGCCGGCGAATCTGTACGGGCGCACTGGCGCTCGTGGCACGAGCTGACCGAGCCCGACGTCACCGCGTTGCAGGCCGTCACGCCTTTCCCCCTCTGCGACGCGGCGTCGCTCGCCGCTGTGCAGCGCAACAGCGTGGCCCTGCGGGCGGTCGGAGGGGCGCTCCCGGCTCGCAGCGACGACCTGGTGGCCGCGGCCTGGGCGGCCTATACGGTGGCCGCGCTGCGTGACCCGATCGCCGACGACCGGCTGAGCCTGGTCTGGCTGGACCTCGCCGTAGGCGGCTTCGCCGAAGGCGCGGTGATCCTGACCGAGCTGGAAGCGACGTATGAGGGGCCGGACAGCGAGCAGGCATGGGAACGAGCCTCCCAGCGTTTCTGGTCCCTTGCCCGACAAGACTGACCACCACGTCCAAGGCGAACATCGAGCTCCTCGCGAAGTCTTGCCGCCTCGCATGCGTCCCGGGAGCCGACGAGCATCCGTACGCGGGCGCTCACGGCAACGAGGGTTCGTGGCTTGAGGTTGCCGCCTGGCTAATGCTCTGACCGCATTGGTTCGCCAGGTTGGTCAGGCTGCGGTCTTGAGAGGGTGTCCGTCCCAGCGGATGCCCTCCTCACTACGAATGCGGGCGGGCTCTTTCCCTTGGGCGGCTAGGACGTCGCAATGACGGGTGTTGGCGTTGCGCCAGCGCAGGTAGGTGTGCAGACCCGGGTCTGCACGGCGTGGTTGAGGTGGTGGGAGTTGGCGATGGTGAACTGCGGCAGCGGTGCGAAGTGGGCTTCGATCGGATTGGTCCACAAGGCGTAGGTCGGGGTGAAGCACAGCTCGACCTTGTTCTTCTTCGCCAATCGGCGGATGTCGGCGCCTTGTGGGCGGACAGGTTGTCGAGGGATCACGTAGATCGGGGCGCCGTCGGGCCGTGCGGTGCGGATCGGCTTCAGTGCGGCCAGCGTGTTCCCGGCGCCCTTCCTGCGGCGGTTCCCAGCCTCAGCGGGTTTCTCCGCCACCCGGCACACCCGGCGCCGGTCCGGCCCACACTCAGGCAGTTCCGCTGGCGTTGGCCAGCACCGTCCGCAAGCCCTCTGCCGTCGCCTCGGCAAACCTCGTTACCGCTGGGCTTGCACATTCGTCGTGCTGCGGACCGGCCGCAGGGCTGCGCACCGCCGAGGCCCGTCGCTGGCGGTGTTCGAGTGGCCCGGGCGGCGTCGATGTCCCCCGGGTTGACCGGCGCCGTCCTCAACTCCTGCAGCACAGGCGGGCCTCCGGTCCCGGGAGCGGTGGCCGAAGCGTGCAGCAGGGCTCGTGCGTGCCGCCGTAGGACATCGTCGCGCCCGTCCAGGATCGACCGCGGTTCGCTTCGCTCAGTTCTATCCGACGCGCTTGGCCAGCGACAGGCCTATTCGCGCGCACCGCGCGGCGTAGGTCTGGAGATGCTCATCGGCGAAAGCCTCCGGGTCCCAGTCCCGGTCCAGGACTTCTCCGGCCGGCCATACATACGCCCATCCCGACCTGCCGGAGGCGAGCGTCACCGGCCGGAGCTCGTAGACGTCATCCTCGAACGTGTCGAGGATTCGCCACTCCCGGTCGCTCAGGTCGGTGAGGATCATTCCGTCTGCGGAAACGCCGTGCGGGCTGTGGACGAGTCCGGGATACACACGGCCTTCGAGCGCAGCTGCTCTCCAGCCCGGTGCGGACGCTGGAGCACGTGCCGGTATGCGCCCCAGTAGGCCTTCAAGCACGGCATCGAACTGGAGGGTGCCGTAGCAGAACAGGATGTCAGGTCCTGCCGTGAGTCGGTCCCGGCGACCAGTAGTCTCCGGGACCGAGGCAGAGTGAGTGATCGATTGGAGCATGAGCGTTCCAGTTTCAGCGTGAGGGCAAGTACATCGCGTCGTAGACGGGCGACTCTGGGGCGTGCTTGATCTGTCCCATAATCGTGTACCCCCACCGCAGGTAGGCATCGTGGGCAGGCTGATTGTCGACGATGCAGGTAAGGGCCGTGACGGTCTCTGAGCGACCGGCAATGACCGTGTCGTGGATCAGGCGGCCGAGCCCCTTGTTCTGCAACTTAGGGAGCACCATCAGCTCCCGCAGCCAGAACACGCCGCCGTGGTCACCCAGTTCGACAAGGTCGGCCGGCCGCCGGTCACCCAGGGCAGTCCACCACGGCTTGTCCGAGGGCAGCGTCGCGCCGTGCACGTACCCGACGATCCGACCGTCCTGGTGGGCGGTGACGGTCTCGAACCCCTCGGTGTCGTACGCGGCCTCCAGACGTTCCCGGAAGGACTCGGCGGAGAAGAACGGGTCACCGATGTACGGCAGTACGTCATACACCTTGGCGTAGACGTCGACCAGTTCGGAAGTTATGGCCTTCGCCGACTGCGCGTTGTGCCGCTGGAACTCCGGGTCCACGGTGTGCATCTCCTTTGCTGATCACGCGACATGAGCGCGGATCTGTTCGAGTAGGTCCCCCACACCGCGGGCGCGGTGATGCGGAAGCATTCCGTTGTGAACGATCTTCAGCTGCGCGGCCGTCCGCGTGGAAGACATGCCGTGCTCGACGAGCCGGAGAGCTTCCATCGCGGCGTTCAGGCCGTGATCGACGTCGCCGTTCGCGACCGCGGCAACCGACAGCCTGCCCAGGCACATCCCCCGGTTTCGGGAGTGGGCGACATCCTGTAGGGCTTCCGATCGGGCCAACAGCGTCTGCGCATGGCCTGTCTGGCCGAGATCGAGACGACACATCCCCTCAAGGCAGGTCAGCTCCGCGAGGTTCAGGAACAAGGCCCAGTCCGGGTCCCGTTCGTCCTCTCCGCTCTCCCACTCCTGCCAGGCCCTTTTGATGGCGACTTCGGCATTGAAGGCGTCTCTGAGACGCGCGTAGCCCTGAGCTTCCCTGATCGTCAGGAGGGCTATCACCCTGCGGGGCGAGTTCCACAGCTCCGCGTGCCGCTGCCCGAGCTTGGCAAAGCGGACGGCCTCACGCCCCTTGTTCACGTCGACGGCTTGTCGAGCCATGTTGCTCAAGGTGCGGCTGGCCAGCACGTCGTCGCCGGTGTAGTTGGCCGCGTTGAGAGCTTCGGAGAAGTACTGCCGCGCCTTGTCTTGCAGGCCAGCGTCGTAACAGAACCACCCGAGCGAGGTGGTGAGCTTGCCCGCCAGCGCATGAAGCTGATGGCCTAGGGCCTCGTCGTAGATACCCCGGTCGATCATGTGGTGCGTCCAGAGCAGGTGTGCCCGGGTCGGCCGCCACAGCCGGTTCGCGCCGAACTGCTGATCGATCGCGTAGTTGTCGTCGGCCGCGGCTGACAGGAACGCCACCTCCTCCGGGACGATCCGCCACTCACTGGAACGGCTGGTGCCGGCTGTGGTCTCGGCCAGCCACGGAGGAGGCGCCTCATCGGAAAGCGGTCCCGCGCCCACGGCGACCATCAGGGGGCCGGAGGTGGGTTCCTGAGTGATCAGTGGAACCGGTGTGAGAACCACCGGGCCGCTGTCGTCCTTGGCCGGTGGCCTCAGTCCCAGTTCCTCGACGGGCCGCCGCCAGTACGCGGCTAGGACCGCGCGGCTGTCCGGGTGCGGCCACGGTGGTGGGTTCTTGCTTTCCCACTTCGAGAGCTGACGGACGGTGAAGGTGGGGAGCCCGCTGATTCGGCCCTCGGCGTAGAGGCGCTCGGCGAGGTCGGTGAGTTCCTTGACCATCGCCTCCTGCGAACGGTTCACGCTGTGGCGTAACCGCTTCAGTTCACGCACATCCACCGCCCCCTTGCTGTCCCGTTTCGCCTCACGGTAGCGACTTCGGTGGGAGGGCGTGAGGGTTCGTCAGCGAAAGGCCCTGGTCAGGCGTAAAGGGCGGTTGAAAGGGCGGGTAAAGGGCGGGTAGGAGGCAGCCAGAGTTCCGGCGAAAAGACCTGTTCACCGATCTGCGTCTTCGCTGCACTGGGTCACGCCGCACACACCGCGTATGTAATTGACGCCAGGAGCGCTCATGCAGACCCGCGAGATCGCCGAGCACGAGATCGTGTCCGCGTGGTTCTCCGTGGCGACAGGCCACCCGGAGACGGCCACCGGCGTGTGGCACGAGAACCCCCACCTGCCACGGCGCCTCGGGTGCGGCATGACCTTCGACATCGTGCTGACCGATCGGTGCTTGATCGAGGCGGCGTACCGGCTCCTCGACCAGTACGAGCAGCCGCTGGGCCCCGCCGTGGTCTTCACCAACCTGCGCTCCGCGGCCGTGCTGGTGCCGCGTGGCACCGGGGAGGTCTGGTACAGCCTCATGGCGGCCTCGCAGTGGCCCGACCGGCTTCCGCGGCCAGCGTGCCTCGGCGAAGGGCACGCGATCCTCGTGCCCGCGCTCGCCCCTCGGCCGACGTCGGGAATCGTGCGCTGGCTGGTGCCTCCCGACGGTGAGCAGTCCGTCGGTGGAACGCCGCTGCTCACCAGTCCCGCCCCGCTTGCACGCTGCCTCTCCGAGGCGTGCGCTCTCCTCGCGCCGCCGGAGCGAACTCCCCTCAGCAGGGCTGTGTCGGCAGTCAGGTCGGTCCTGCCATCCCCCAAGAGGACGTGATGACGACGACAGCCGTACGACCACCCCGCGCGGTCCCCCAGGGCGACACGGACCTGCTGAACCAATGGGTCGACGTCGCGCCCCACCACGGTGCCGGCCCGCTCCGCAAGGCAGATGCCCACTGCGTACGCGTCCTGCGTAGCAGCGCCGCCGCCCGAATCCGGTTCTGCGGCCTGGAAGACCTGATCGACGAGGTGATGCTCCTCGTCAGCGAGTTGGTGACCAACGCGGTACTGCACAGCGGAACCAGCAGGGTCGGCCTGGTGATGGCCGTACGAGAAGGCTTCCTCCACATCGACGTCATCGACGGCATGCCTGGTCACGCGACGCCCAAGCAGGTGGGCTCGGACGCCGAGTCGGGACGGGGCCTCGCCTTGGTGCAGATGGTGGTCGAGGAGCGCGGCGGGGCCTGGGGAACAAGGGACACCGGCTCGACGACTTGGTGCCGCCTCGCCGTGCCAGAGGAGGCCGTCGAACTGCTGAGGGCCAAACAGTGCCTTGCGGAGGAGCGGTGACCTTCCCATCCCTCAGACTCGTTTACAACCCGCGAACTATCGAGCCGGCATACAAGAACCTCTCCCTGGTCCCCTACATCACACAGCGGGCGGGGGAGGACGCAGCCCCGGACAACCTCGTCATCACCCGACATCCGGCCGGCGCGCGGCTCTACTACGCGGACGAGGACCCGCGGGACCGCGACCCTCGCGGCGCCCTGTGGGCTCGGTGCGGCTGGAACCCCGTTGATGCCCAGGGCCGGATCACTGGCGAGCCGCAGTGGAAGCTGATGCACCCCCACCGGCAGATGGCGTGCATGCAGACGATGCTTTGTCAGGTCTGCGCACAGCCCGCCCGCACGCCGCTCGGGTTCATCTTCCTCGCTGGCCCCCGAGACCAAGATCCCAGCCAGCCGACCATCCTCACGAACCAGCCTCCCGTCTGCCGCAGGCACGCGCGTGCCGCTGCGAGGCTCTGCAAGCACCTGGAGGACAACCCCATGGTGTTCCTGGCCAGGAGCGCGCCCCTCTACGGCGTTCACGGCACCGTGTACGGGCGGGATGGACAGGGCGGCGTGAAGGTCGTGGTGCAGCCAGACGCACCTCTGCCGTACGGCCACCCGAACATCGGAACGTTCCTGGCCTCGCAGCTCGTTCGCCGTCTCCAGTCGTTCCGCGTGGTCGGTCTCCTCGAACTCATCGAGAACCTGGCTACGCCCGCCGCCTAGATCTCCTGCCTGATCGGCACACGCCCTTGCCCCTGCGGCAATCGGGCAGGTCGCCTCCACGCCCCTCCCAGCAGGGCATCTGAGACCAGGTGGTCGCCGCGGCCATGCCGCTCGGCCCGCCCAGAGCCCCCGATCCAGAAAAGGACCACCCTGTGGTGACTTCCTCCTCCCAGCCCCTTCGGATCGCCATGCTCGGCACCCATTCAACGGGCAAGACGACGCTCCTGAAACGCATAGAGATGGAGCTGCGCGGCCGCGGCGTCACGGTGGTGCTCACCGAGCAGCTCGGCAAGCGCGCCGCTGCGGCTGGCCTGCCCAAGATGCAGCACCACACCGTCCAGTCCACCGAGTGGATCATCGCCCAGGGCATTCTCGACGAGGCCAACGCCGCCGTTCAAGGTGCCGATGTCGTCCTCATCGAGCATGCCGCCCACACCGCCATCGCCTACTTCGAGGCCGCGATGGCATTCCGGGCCGAGACACCTCCCCGGCGCGAACGTGATCGGCTGCTGACACTCGCCTCAACGCAGCTCCCCAAGTACGACTTGACGTTCGCGACCGTGCTCGACCAGAACGTGCCCGTCGACACCAACCACGAGTACGACCCAGCCTTCCGGAGCCTCGTCGACGACCGCGTGCACCGTCTCCTGGCCAACGACGTGATCCCCCACCAACGGGTGACCAGCGACCCCGACAGCCAAGCCCACGCCGTAGACGTCGCCGTCCAGCACTGCCTGAAGGAGGCACTCGTATGACCGTCGCGCCGCGCGCCGGCAGCCTCGATATCACCACAAGAACCGTCTCCCGCCTCGGTCTCGGCGCCATACGCCCGGCCAGCCCCGACATGTGGCAGGACCACATGCCCCCCGCTACGAGAACTGCTGGTCGCTGGTGATCGGTCCCTCGTTGGTCGGCCCGGTAGGAGCTGTCATCGACTTTCACAGCATCGTGATGCTTCCCGTAGGGGCGTTTACGACGGGCAGACGGGCCCTCCGTCGCGACGTCCCCTCGTTCAAGCCGTCGGCGGTGGGCGCGTGAACCCGACGCCTGTTGGGCCGACTCGACTCACCGCGCCGGTGCCATACCCGGCATCCTGCTCAGCCGTACTGCCACCGTTTCCCGGTCTCCCGGTACTCCTCGACGGGGATCGGTCGGATGTCGGGGCGCATGCGATCGCGGTAGAGAACACCGTCGAGATGGTCGACCTCGTGGGCGACGAGGCGGGCCATCCCCTGTGTGAAGCGGGACAGCCGCGGGCTGCCGTCAAGGGCGCGGTGCGCGACGACGATGCTCAGGGGCCGGGGAACCCGTCCACGGACGTCGAAAAAACTCAAGCACCCCTCGTACTGCTCGTCCTGATCGGCGGACGACTCTTCGATGGATGCGTTGAGGAGCACGACCGGCTCGGCGGCAGGTTCTGGAGGAATGACCACGGCGGCGGAGCGGTCGATGTCGATCTGAGGGGCAGCGATCCCCATCCCCTTGCCGAACGTGTGCAGGTCCCGGACGCGGTCGATGGCGGCGAGCAGTTCACGGACGACGCGCTGGGCGTCATCGGCCTCTGCCGGAAGGTCAAACGGGCGGGCCGGGCGCGTCAGGATCTCAGCGCCCTCCTGGACGACGCCGGCGTGTGCCATGGCCTCGCTGGCAGAGAGGGTACTCACAGGGGCGTTCTCTTTCGTGTCGGGTCCGGCTTTCAGGCGCCATTCGAGACGGAACCGGGCATGCAGGGGCGGGTCCATCGTTGCCCAGGAGAAGACGATCCGGTCGCCCCTCATGGTGCGTTGGGGCTGTGTCTTCAGCGGCGCGACGTCGGCGCTCAGGGACGTCTCAGTTCCCCAGACGGCCGGCTCGGTCTCCGAGGGAAAGGCGAGTTCCACGGTGAGGCGCCGAGTCGGCAGGCGGACCGCTCGCTGGAACCAGGGGCCCCACTTCTCAGCACCGACGCAATAGGAGTAGGTGATTTCCGCTTCCTGGCCCGGGTAGAGCGGGAAGCGGCTGGTGGGGCCCTGGAACTGGAGCCACAGCTCCTTGAACGCGTCACGGTCATGTTTGACGATCCAGCCCATGGGCTCGTCGCCGCAGTGTGCTTCGAGAGCGAGTTCGTCCCAGGTCAGCGGGTTGCTGCGGTACAGGGCGTTGGATCGCTGCTCGGCAGCATGGTCATCAGCGGCATCGTCGGCATGGACCCGGCCGACAGCGCCCGCCTGATCGCCGAGCTCCTGGCCCACGCAACCAGCTCCCCGTACGTCTATACCCACTGCTGGAGGCAGGGCGACCTCGTCGTCTGGGACAACCGCGCCACCTTGCACACCGCTTCGCCCTGCGACAGTTCCCGCCACCATCGGCTGCTCTACCGCACCTCGATCCGCTAGTCCGGGCCGCCAGAGAGCCGACTTCGCTCCTGGTCGGGGGGCGGGCGGCGAGATCCCGCCGGTCGCAGGCTTGTCACCGCTATCGTGCGGGCATGGCCGAGAAGGAGCACGCGCTCAGTGTCAATCGCATCAACCGGATCGCCACGGAGGTGCACGCGGTCTGCCCAGAGTTCGACGCCGAACAGTTCGCTCGCGACGTCGTCGGTGGCTTCCCGCGGCTCGCGCTGAAGGCCAGGATCGCCCGAACCAGCCATGGGCTGAGCACCTACCTGCCGGTCGACGGTCTCCAGGCCGTCGACGTCCTGCTGCGATCGCTGCCCGCGTCTCCGGAGGAGGCAGGGGCAAGCACCGATTTCGGCCTCTACATCTACGCCCCGCACTCGCACTTCGTCGCCCAGTACTGCCGTAGCGGCCCGGATCTGGAACAGGCGCTGGAAGCGCTTCGGCGTCTGACGCCGTACTTCTCGGCCGAGGACGCCATGCGGTACTTCATCCGCGACTTCCCGACGGAGACCTTCAAGGCCGTCGAGTCGTGGACCGAGGATCCCGATCACCGTGTACGTCGCCTGGCCAGTGAGTGCACTCGCCCGCGCCTTCCCTGGTCGGTCAACATCCCCGTTGGCATCGACGCCGGGCTGCCGATCCTCGACCGGCTCTACGGCGATGCCAACCGGTTCGTGACGCAGTCGGTGGCCAACCACCTTCATGACATCGCCGAGGACGATCTCAACCTGGTGCTCGGCACGCTCGGTCGGTGGAAGTCGGAGGGCCGCGCCGAGCAGAAGGAGTTCGCCTTCATCGCGCGGGAGGCGTTGCGCAGCCGGCTGAAGAAGGGTGACACCGCTGCCTACGAGTTCCTCGGCTACCCGAGCAATCCGCCGGCCGAGCTTTCCCCTATCCGCCTGGAACGCACCCAACTGCGCCTCGGCGAGACCCTGGTGTTCGCCGCAGACCTGACCGCGTCGGCGTCGACGAACCTGCGGGTGAACTATGTTCTCTGCTCGCCCACCAAGACCGGCAAGCGCCGGGAGAAGGCGTATGTCCTGAAGACCACCGCGGCCCAGGCCGGGCAGACGATCACGCTCGGCAAGCAGCACCTGCTGCGGTCCACGGCCACCGTGACGCTCATGCCCGGCGAGTACACGCTCGAGATCCATGTCAACAGCCGCCGGTCCGAGCCCGTCGCTTTCCACGTCACCGAGGGGTAATCACGCCCGCGCGGGGCGGCCTGGCGACCGCTGCAGTTTCCGTCCGGTGTCTGCAAGGCGCTCGGAGTCTCCAGGCAGATCCTCGACGGGGCGGCGAAGCACGACCTGTCGAGGCTGCATCGTGGACCCAGCAGCCATCGCTTACGTGGCGTCGGTCTGGGGGTCGTCGTCCCGGTCGGTCGCCAGTGCGGCCGGCAGCGGCAGCCCGTACTTGTCGCACAGGAATCGGGTCTGGCAGTACCGCTGGGCGTCGGCGGCCACGCTGCTGAGAACTGCGGCATTGATGCTGGCACCGATGAAGACACCCACGAACGGCACGGCCTTGGCAACGCTTTCAACTGGCACCCGGGAGCCGGCCGGGCCCATCTGCTGCATCAACTTCTCAAGGGCGGCCAGGAGGCGGTGGTCCTGGCGGAGCTTGTTCGACCACCTCACCCGTCCCTTGATCGCGACCGACGCCCGTGCGGTCTCAGTCATCGGCTTGGCTTTGGCCGCCTGTGCCATGAAGGACCGGCGTACCAGGCGCTGGATGAAGATCTGCTCATGGGGGTCTTTGGCGTCGTAGCCGTAGGAGTACGCGATGCGCGCTGCGATCGACGTGCTCAGGACCTGGATGACGAGGACGTCCGCTGTCATCGCGACGAGGGTGCCGGCGACGGGGACCGTTGCCAGCAGGCCCATGACCCCGCCTTCGAACGCGCCAGCGGTCCGCCACCTGAGGGTGTTGGAGGTCAGCAACCGGTCGCACACCTTGAGGTCCTGCTTCCGTAGTTCGGTGAAACTGCTGAGTTCGAGACCTTGCTTGCGGGCGAGTTTCTCGACGTTCTTCGGGTCGTTGAGCTTCATTGCTCCGTCGTTGACCAGCTCAAGCAGCGCTGTCACGGCTCCGAGCGCCGGCTGCATGGCCGTGTCGGTGACCGCTTCGCCTGCACGACGGATCGGTTCCGCGACCGTCTCTGGAACAGCGTCCGCAAGGCGTCTCGCAGCGTTTCCCGCGGCCTCACCGGTGCGGCCGAGCGCGGCGCTCGCCCAGTTCGGCAGACCACGGCGGTTGTTGCGGCGCTGCCAGTGCTCGTTGAGCGTGTCCCATACCTGCCGCTCGTACGCGGTCATCGGGGTTGCACCGTCGACGAGTGGGCCGGTGTAGGGACTCATTGAGGTTCTCCATTTCGGGTGTGATCGCTGGGGCCACGATGCCCTACCAGCCGATACGTGAGTGAGGCCGCGGTGCGGAGGGCGATGTCCGAAGCCGACTGCACCGGTCACCTGCGGGTTGCTTGTAGGCGCCGTCAGAATTCGGTGAGGATGAGCGCCAACTCGTCGACCAGCGCGATGAGGCGTGCCAGTTCTGTTCCTTGCCGGGCGCGGCGGAAGCCGCGCCGACGGCCACCGTATGCGGCTTTCACAGCGCTGAGCTGCGCCCAGCGCCGCGCGCGGTCTCGGTCGAGCTCGGCACTGTCCGTGAAGACGTCGAGGGTGCGGAGGACCGACCTGGTCAGATCTCCCTGCTCAGCAAGGACCACTGATCGGGATTTGATCAGCATGCCGCAGTCGTAGGCCCTGTCGCCGACCCAGCCCTTCGGGTCTGCCGCTAGCCAGGGCTCGCGGGCGGCTGCCAGGATGTTCCGCGCATTCAGGTCGCCGTGGATGAGGGTGTCCGGCTGGAGTTGAGCGAGCTCGCGCACCGTCGCGATCGCGGCATGTACCAGGTGGGACGGCAGCGCGTGAGGGAACTCCCGGGCGTCCCATTGCAGTTGCTCTTCCCACGCGCCCGCCTGCTCTTGAAGGCGGGGAAGGCCTGGGGGCGCGGGGACAGCGAGGCGGCGGCTGACACGCCCGGCGATCGTCGCCACATCATCACCGGATGCAGCCTGGGCCAGCGTCGATGAGTGTGCCCGCTCCAGCAGCATCGCGAACCGTCCGTCGTCTCGCTCGTGCAGCAGGACCGCGCCGCGCCCGCCCCAGGCCGCGAGCGCGTCCGGCTCGAACCGGTTCTCGGCGTGCGGGAAGGACATCTTCAGCACGGCGGGCTCGGTCGCCTTGCGCAGCACGGGGACAACGATCCCGACGCCTCCGTACATCACCTCGCCGTCCGGGGCGCAGTCCCAGCGGACCGCCAACTCCTTAACGATCAAGGGAAGTTCGTCAAGCCACGCCGCGCCTTCGTCGCCTTCGCGTGCGATGGTGACCCGCGCGAACTCGTCTGGCGTGCGTATCACCGGCGGGCCCACGGGATGAGGGACGCAGTGCGCCGTGCGCCCGGTGTCCTCATTCAAGGCCGTCCGCCGGCGCCTGCCGCGGACCGGGGCGCTGCCAGCGCGGACATGCCGTCACGGTGTCCGGGAGGTACGGGGCGGGAATGGTCATGTCTCTCCTCGTGACCTCTGCGCAGGCCTGATGCGCGCGGCTTCGCAGGCGGAAGCCCGTTGAACGTAGCGGCGGATCTGATCGAGCGGGCACCGATGGCACGAACACCCCGCGAGCGTGCGACGACCGCGTCGAAGGCGCTGATGCTAGCCGTCATCGTGGCCGCTCACAGCGTCGCCGCGCCGGTCGGCGACCTGGCCAGACGTCAGATCAAGCCACTTTGGCAGGCCCTCAATTTCGGGCTGCGTCACGGTACTTCAAGAATCCTTTCTCCCGGATCCGCCCCAGGTCATCGGCCCGCTTAAGGGTGCTCGGCCTTCGCTGCGCGGCAGGTTCGGAATGACCGGATCACGGCGTCGTCCCCCGCCGATTGTCAGTGGTGTGGACGAGGGTGCGTGCGCAGAGCACATCCACGCCCCGCCGAAGGAGACCGGTGCCCTCGACGCCGTCATGCAATCCGCCGCTCGGGCTACGGGCGCGCCGTCGTCCCCGGGAGGGTGAATCGAACAGGCGGGCGCCACGCGCCTAGGCCGACAGCACTTGCTCCTTCCGCCCGGCGTCGAACTCTCGCTCGCCCCATCGCCCGAGGCTGCCCGTATCAGCTCTGTGATCAGGGGCGTTGTCCGGGTGCTCTACCCGTTTCCCGACCGAGGAGAATCCGTGAATCCCGTCCGCGTGCTTACCGCCCTTCGCCCTGTGTTCGAGAATCCCCCCGCCCAGGCCACCGCGTTCCGGCGGCCGGTTGATGCGCGTCGCGCCCTGTTCGCCTCGGCATCACGACCGTCATCGAGGTGGGGGGCATGACCCACCCGAGCACTCTCGCCCCCGCCCTGCTTGCGTGGGCCACCCGGGCCCTCGGTGCCCGGCCGTCCGTCCAGGACGCCTCCCACCCGCGGGAGAACTCCCGGGTCTGGCAGCTCTCCCTGCCCGGAGACGTCCACTTCTACCTGAAGATCTCGCCGCAGCCGTTGATGTACGAGCGCGAGACCCTCGCACTGCGCCACGCGGCCCCGGCCCTTGGCGTCGGCCACGCGCCGCAGCTGCGCGCCTCGAGCGCGGACCACTTGGCCCTGCTCCTGACCGCGATCCCGGGACGGCCTCTCAAGCAGCTGGTGCTGACGCCCGCCGAGGAAGTCCGCGCCCATCGGCAGGGCGGCGTCCTGCTGGCCCGGCTCCACGCGGCCGGCGACCTGTCCGGTCCCCGGCGTGCCGAGGCCGAGCAGGCGCTGCAGGCTGCGGCGGATGGCGCCGAGAACCACCTGCGGCAGGCCGGGGAACGGGTGACTCCGGCGGAGCAGAAGCTGGTGCGTGACCTGGCCGGGCAGCTGCGTGATCTTCGGCCGCTGCCGCTCGCGTTCATCCACGGTGACGCATGGGAGCGCAACCTCATGTGGTCCAGGCATCGGGGACAGGCCGGGTGGCTCGACTTCGAGAGGGCCCGGTTCGCGGCCGCGGTGCAGGACTTTGTCCTGATGGCCTGCGCCACCTGGGTGGATCGGCCCGACCTGCGGGCCGCGTGCCTCCAGGGCTACGGCCGTGATCTCACGCCCGAGGAGCAGCACGCGCTGAAGTGCCTGGCGGCGCTCGACGCGGTGAGCTGCCTGGTCTGGGGTCCGAAGCTCGACGACCCGCATGTCACCGCGCGCGGCCGGCGCACCCTGGACCGGCTCGTCGAGGGGGTGTTCGCATGACGACACCACACGAGCAGACAACCACGGCGGAAACAGGCGAGGCGGGCGCGTTCGACGCGTCAGCGTCCGTTCCGGCGGCCCGGACGGGAGTTCCGCAGCCGTCCGCGCCGCCGGAGCTCGACTTCAAGGGACGCCCCCACCGGCTGGCGATGGAGGACACCACGCTGTGGGAGATGGCCCGCCGCATCCCGCAGGCCCTGGCGCAGACCGCCCGGCTGGCCTGGTCGGTGGACCGCCGCATGGTCATCACCATCATGGTGTGCCAACTGCTGTCTGGCATCGGCACGTACGTCATGCTGACGTCCGTCTCCCACGCCCTGGGCCCGCTGCTCGGCGCCGACGACCCGCGCGCCGGGCTGAACGCGGCGTGGCCCGCGCTCTCAACCGCGGTGGTGGCGATGGCCGGCGGTGCCACGGCGTGGATCCTGGCGGACTGGGCCACCCGCCGGCTCAATCCGCAGATCGCCGCCGCCGCGGACCTGACCATGATCGACCTGCACATGCGTGTCGAGTTGTCCGCCTACGACCAGGAGGGCTTCAAGGACGCGAGCCAGGCCGCCGAGATCGGGTCCATGCGCGCCGTCGACCTGGCCGACGACGCCAAGACCCTCACCCAGGGACTCATCCAGCTCGTCTCCGCCGCGAGCGTCCTGACCAGCCTGCACCCGCTGTTGCTCGTCGTCCTGGTGCTGTCCGTCGTCCCCCGCGGTCTCGGTGGCGTGATCGCCGCCCGGATCGACTACCGGGTCCACGACCGCACCCTGTCGGCCAGAAACGTCCGGTCGATGATGAGGTGGTGGCTGACGACCAGCGAGCTCGCCGACGAGCTGCGCGCCAACACGATGCGCCCGTACCTGTATTACTGGTATCGCACGATGTGCGACCGAGTGGTCGGGCGTGAACTCGCCGGTTCCCGGCCCTACTTGCTGGTGACCCTGCTCGCCGCTTCCCTCTCCGGACTGTTCACGGTGGGCATGTGGGCCTCGCTCGCGGGCCTGGTCCTGGCTGGCGCGATGAGTACGGCCGCCGCCGGGACGGCGATCGTCGCCTCCCAGACTTCCGGACGTGCCCTGAACAGCCTGGTCAGGTACTCCGCGGTCATGTTCCACCACGGCCTCTACTTGCACGACTATTACGCGTTCATCGCCGCCTACCAGTCCATGACGGCCAAACGCGGTGACACCCAGGCCGCCGCCCCGCACGAAGTGACCCTGGAGAACGCCTCGTACACCTATCCCGGCGCGGACAAGCCGGCGCTGGACTCCGTGTCCCTCACCTTGCGCCGGGGGATGGTGATCGCGCTCGTGGGCGAAAACGGCGCCGGCAAGTCCACGCTGGTGCGGCTGCTGACGGGACTGACCGTGGCGGACGACGGAGGCCGGGTCCTGTGGAACGGGACCGATCTGGCCACCGCCGACGCCGAGTCGGTCTGGCGGCACGTCGGCCTCGTCCCGCAACGGCACGGCCGCTGGCCCCTGGCGGCCCGCGAGAACATCACCCTGGGCCAGCCCCGCGAGCACGGTGACGAACCGGTATGGGAAGCCGCCGACCGCGTCGGCATGGGCGGCGTGCTGCGCGCGCTCCCTGACCGGCTCGACACCCTGCTGGCACGATCGGTGTGGGGCGGACATGAACTGTCCGGCGGGCAGTGGCAGCGCGTCGCCTGTGCCCGGGCGCTGCACCGGCAGCCCGCTGTCCTCATCCTCGACGAGCCGACCAGCGAGATGGACCCGCGCGGTGAGCACCAGGTCTTCCACCAGCTCCGGGAGTGCAAGCAGGACCGGATCACTGTGGTGGTGACCCACCGGTTGGACAACGTACGGCTCGCCGACTGGGTCATCGCGTTGGACGGCGGCCGGATCCGCGAGCAGGGCACCTTCGATCAGCTGATCGCGACGGAGGGCAGCCTCGTAGGCGAGCTGCACACACTCGCTCAAGATCGATGACCTTCATCACGTGATCGCGGGTGTGCCCCCGGGGCCCTCCGGCCCCGGGGGCACACCTCTCTACGGGCTACCGCTGCTGGATCCACCACACGATGCCCGCCACGAGGGCCGAGCCCAGGGCCCAGCACGCGCCGCGGACCAGGCTGAAGAGCGCGGCATGGCCCAGCTTTCGGGCGATGGGCGTGGTCATGGTGACGTGTTCCTCTCCTCGGTGGCTGCCGGCCGGCGGGCCGGACGTGGAGAACGGTTCCGCGTGGGGGCGGCGGCCGTCCGAAAGGGCGGGCAAGGCGGGAGAACTACCTCTACGCTCCTGGTCATCGGCGTGCCCGCCGACCCCGACGCGGGCAGCGGAGGGCAGGCGGGCACAGGGGAAAGGTGGCGCGGGTGGGGGAATCGTCCAAGGCCCGTGAGCTGTACGACGCGCTGCGGGCCCTGGAGGCCAAGGCCCGCGCCGGGTACGGCAGGAAGGCCGGGCACGCTTATTCGCGTCGTGCTCTCGCCCAGGCGGTCGAGGGCTCGACATCGAAGCTCGACCGGCGCCTGGCCGTGTGGATGCCCGACGACTGGGACGAGGCGAAGACCCCGAAACTGAGCAGCAGCGAAAGGTTGATCGCCATCGTCCGGCAGCTGAGCGCGTGGGCGGGTGAACGGTTCGACGAGGGCTGGTGGCGCACGCTCCTGGATCAAGCCCAGCCTTCCCGCTCGTCCCTCCCTTCCGCGAGGGCGCGAGAGCGGGGGGACCAGAGCTACGCCGAGTGGATCGAGCAGCACATCCTGTCGGCGCAGCTGATGGACAGGGAGGCCGAGCTTCAGGAACTGGCCGAGTTCTGTTCCGGCCCGGATCTCCCTGGCGCATCCGCGTACAGGTGGTGGCAGGCGCCGCCCTGGGCGGGCAAGTCCGCCTTGGTCGCCGACTTCGTGCTCCGGCACCGGCCGGACACCGTGGAGGTCGTCTCCTGCTTCATCACCGATCGCCTTGGCCGCAACGACCAGTCGGTATTCCTCCAGACGGTGCTGCGGCAACTGGCCCTGATCGCCCAGCGGGAGGTCTCAGCAGCGGACAGTCGTCCCGAGGACTTCCCCTCACTGTGCCGGGCCGCGGCGGAGGCGTGCCAGAACCGGGGACGGCGTCTGGTGCTGATCGTGGACGGCCTGGACGAGGACCAAGGCGCCGCTTCTGGCGGGCCGAGCATTGCCGCCGTGCTGCCGAGGGTCCCGCCGGCGGGGATGCGGGTAGTGGTCACGAGCCGGCCCGGCCCGCGCGTTCCGGACGACGTTCCTGACGACCACCCTCTGCGCGCCCGGGATGTCATCCGCACGCTCGCACCGTGGTCTCACGCCACGGGCCTCAGCGTCCTGGCACGACATGAGCTGCGGCGGCTGCTGGACGACGAAGCGGTCGGCGTCCCGCTGCTCGGATTGCTGGTGATAGCCCGCGGCGGTCTGACGTCCGCCGACCTGGCCCGTCTCGTCGGGGTAATCCCGTACCGGGTGGACCGGCTCCTGCGGGGAATCACCGGCCGCAGTTTCGTACCGGGAAGCCACGGCCAGGTCCTAGTGCCTGAGCCTCACGCCACCCCCCACGTCCACGCGCTGGGCCATGAGGAACTTCGTCAGGAAGCCCTGACCGCCTTGGGCGATGTGACCGGGTTCGAGACGCAGCTGCACGAGTGGGCGGATGACTACCGTGACCGGGAGTGGCCCTCGGACACCCCGTCCTACCTGCTCTACGACTACCCGCGCATGCTGCACAGCGCTGGCGATCTGAAGCGGCTGACCGACATCGCCCTCGATCCGCATCGCCAACGGGCCCTGATGGAGCGCGCCTCTCTGGACACCGCCTTCACTCACATCGAGCTGACCGCCCAGCTGGTGCGGCGCCAATGCCCCGAGGACTTGGTGGAGTTGACGGCCCTCGCGGCGTCCTCGGCCGTCCTCGCCGAGCGGGCCAGAGCACTGCCGGCCGAAGTCCCTCTGGCGTTCGCCCGGCTGGGACATGCTCGGCGGGCCATGGATCTCGCCCTCGTCGCCCCGTTCCCGGCGGAGAAGGCTGTCCGTCTGGCGAGGGTTGCCCGTGTGCTGGTCGAAGTCGGGGACCGGCTCGCCGCCGAGGCGGCGTCCGAAGCCGCACGATGGGCTGAGCGGGCTCGTCGGGAAAGCGCTCCGCCGAGCGGGGACGAGCAGGAGGCGGAGGAGGCCACCGGGGAAGCGGCCGTGGCGTTGATGGCCGTCGGCGAGCTGTACCGGGGCCGCGAACTGCTCGGCCGGCTCGGGGCATCGGCGAACGCTGGCGACGACGCGGGCGCCACCGTGGTGGCCCGGGCCGCCTTCGCCGCCCGTTCCCACGACCCTGCGCTGGCCGAGGAGCTGCTCGACCAGGCCGAGCGGTATGCAGAGGAACTGTGCGCCGCCTCACCGGCCGATCCGAGCGCGCCGATCGCGGCCTGGGCCGCATGCGCCGCGGCCACCGAGGGCCCGCGAGCCGACCGGATGTACGAGCGGATCAGCCAGTACGCCCAGGCGTTCCCGCCCCGACTCACCGCCTGCTTCGTCCACGCCTCCGCAGCATCGGCCCTGGCGACCGTCCGTCCGGAACAGGCGAACACGCTGGCGGACCAGGCGGCGGGACGCCTGGAGGCCGCGCTGCGCGATCCCGAAGGTCTGTCGGCCGACGACGGCGGCGACCTGACCATACTCCTCAGCCACATGCTGACCACCGTCGTACGAGCTCTGGTGGACACCGGCTCGGTGGACCGCGCGCGCGGCCTCGTCGCGCGGGTGCCGGAGAAAAGGCACACCGGGCTGATGGGTGTCGACACGCTCGCCGGGGCCCGGGCCGTACTCGCCAATGACGTCGACGAGCTGGCCCAGGAGCCGTCGGCGCAGACGCTGGCGGAGCAGGCCTCCCGCCTCGCGGACCGCGGCGAGCCGGATGAGGCGAGCAGACGGCTGTCCCAGGCACTGGAAGCACTCGGATCTCCCCAAGGCCGAGGCCCGCAGCGCCTTTTGCCGCGGGAGACCTGGCTCATCTCGTTGTGCGCGGCGCTGTCGGCCATCGGTCGGCACGAGGACGGCGCGCAGTTGGCTCGGAGTCTGCGGGACCCGGTCGAGCAGGTGCAGGCGCTCGCTGCGGCGGCTGTCTCGGCGTCGCGGGCCGGCCATGTAGAGCATGCCCGACGCCTGGCGTACGAGGCCGCCGACCGCACCGGGACCCTGGAAGGCGCCGACAACTTCTCCTTCTTCGACGGCGCTCCCGGCCGGGAGGTGGCCGACGCGAAGGGCGCCGCCGCCCAGGCCCTCGCCTACGTCGGCGACCGTGACCGTGCCCTGGCCCTCGCCGAGGAGACCGGCCCGGAGGAACACGACAGCAGACACCGCACCCTCGTGGCCATCGCGGCCGCCCTGCGGTCCTACGACCCGGCCACCGCCGTAGACCTCATCGACCGCCAACGAGAACGTCTCCTCACCGCGGACCCACACCGCGGCTGGAGCGGACGTATCGCCGACCTCAGTGAGCTCCTCACCGCCCTCGCCGATGCCGACGCAGGATGCGCCGACCGCCTTCACCAGGCCGCCGAACACGTGGCGCAACAACTCAAAGAGTCGGATACCTGGCTGGATACGGAGGACCTCCTCACGGTGCTCCTCCTGCACGCCCGAGAAGAACGCGACGACGCCCGCAGCACGCTTACATCGTGGGAGCAGAAGTCGACCGGCAGCGCCCCCTGGGGGCTGCCGACCGGGGCCATCGCCATCGCCCACGCGGCGCTCGGCAACCTTGACGCCGCAAGGCTGCGCGCACGCCGCCACAACGTCCCGTACGACCGGGCCGAGGCATTCGCGGCCGTGGCCGGCTACCTCGCCGGGACGCCGGCAGGCCTTCGCACCGTCTCGGCCTCCACCAGCACCGCTTTCAACGAGACGTTCCGAACGTTTGCCCTGACGCACATTCCGCCCGACACGACGGAAACGGCGCGGGAGGCCCGGCAGTTCACGGCGAGTGCGCTCGCGGGCAGCGGCTGGGACTGCACCTTGGGCGTCTTGGCCCACATCGAACCGGCGGCTGTGGAACGAGTGCGGGACATCGTCTTCACTCACCGCCATCTTCCTCTGCAGACCGGCTGAACCACGCCCGAGCTACCCAGATGGCGCGAGAGCGGAGCTGGCTGACCAGGCGCTGAGCCCCACGATTTTGGGGCGATAGTGGTCCCCCGCTCACGCGCGACCGAATCGATTGCGCCCGGAGTCGGCTCGAACCCGAGCGGGCGCCAAGAAGAGCCGCAGGACAGAGCCCCTCTCGACGGACAACACTCCCGGCGGGAATCGTTGGAACTAACGAATTCCTCCGACGTCCGGCATCAGACCCAAGCCCGTGCGCCACCCTTAGCGCCGGAGGATCGCCTCGCGCATCTGGGCAAGGCGGGAATCCCACCATCGGCCCATCGGCACACCGAGCGGGGGCGATCCCTCCTGCACCCACTGCTCGTACAGGCGGGTCACGCGGTCGAGGCTCTGCTCGGCCTGGGCGAGCCGGCTGTAGACCCCGTCGGGCCCGTATTCGCGTTCACCGATCGTTGGTGTGGCCACGGTGACCCACCCGCCAGCCCAGCCGATGAGCCACCAGCCGGACTTCGGTCGGGCGTGACCGTCGGGTGTGCGGATGACGAGCTCGTCATGGTCGAACCAGTGCTGGTCAGAGCCGAGCCAGGCGGGAACAGCGTCGCCGTCCCAGATGTGGACGTGGGTCGGGCGCGGCGGGTCGGTCACGTGATCCTCCGTGGCGCACTGCGGCGCCGGATGGTGCGGTGCGGTTGATTCCAAAAGGCTGTAGGGACCTGGCATCGTTACCGAGCCGACGGCCAGGCCCCTACCCACTCCGTTCCTGCCCAGGACGGAGGGCTTGTGAGGGCCTCAAGTGGGGACGGGGCCGATCAGCCTTTGGGCCATCCCACTGTCTGCCCCTCTGGAGTGACGGTGACCTCGAACTGGTCCAGGCCCGGGGAGCCGGCGGCCTCCCACAGATGGACAGCCCTCTCGATCTGGTCCCACAAGGCGACAGGGCCGCCCTGGCGGACGGTCCACGTCTCGCCGCGGTGAACGAGTACGGCCCAGGAGCCGTCGTCCACATCGACTAGGAGGTGCTCCGTGCGGCCGTCGCGGGTGAGGGTGAGGAGCTGCGCGTGCGGGGCGGCGATCTGGGCCACGAATCGCGTGTTCCAGTCCTCCAGGTCGTCGGCACCGACCAGGGTCTTGCGCTCGTCGCCGTCGTCGGTGTCGGGCAGGAGGCCAAGCGGAGGCGGCATCTGCGACCGGGCGATCATGAAGGAGACCTGCCCGGCGAACAGCGTGCCGCGCGCCGTGCCGTCCTCACCCACGGTGAGCCGGGCCAGTTCGGAGGAACCCAGCCAGCCCGCCAGGGTCGCCAGGATGACCCCGCCGGGCCGGGTCTGCTCCACCCACGTGTACGGGAGCTCCGTCACTGCGCACGTGGCGATCAGCCGGTCGTACGGGGCACCGTCGGGGTGGCCGGCCAGCCCGTCTCCCGCGATCAGGAGCGGCGCGTACCCGGAGTGTCCGAGCGCGGCGCGGGCACGGTTGGAGACGCCCGGGTCAACCTCCATGGACGTCACGAGGTCTTCGCCGAGCCGGTGGCAGAGCAAGCCCGTGGAGTAGCCGGTTCCCGTACCGATCTCCAGCACGCGGTTGCCGTCCTCGACCTGAAGGTCTTCGAGCATCCGGACCACCAGGCCTGGCAGGGTGCTCGACGAGGTGGGCTCGCGCAGGATCTCGCCGCGGATGTCTCGCGGGGAGATCGTCCCGGCGATCTGGGTGACGAGGGATGTGTCCTGGTAGCAGCCGTCCAGCCATCCGGGTTCATCGGGCAGGACGGGCCGCCATCCGGTGGGGCCGGGGCTGTCCGTCCGTTCGAAGTAGCCGCTGTGCAGGAATGCGTGCCGGGGCACACTTTCGACTGCGGCCCGCCATGGCTCGGTGCGCAGATGGCCGTCAACGGCCAGGCGCTCGGCGAGCGCGAGCCGCAGGCCCTTGTCGTCGCTCACGTCGGGGACTTCCTCTCCAGTAGGTCCGCCAGGGCTGCGCACATCGGCAGACCCGTCTCGGGTTCCAGCCAGTACCACTGGCCGGCGGGATTGCACTCCAGGAACCACCATCGGCCGTCCTCGGCGACGCAGAAGTCGAAAGCCCCGAAAGGGAGACCGAAGTGGTTCATGTAGTGGCGCAGAGCTGACTCGATGCCCGCTGGCGGCTTGACCGGGGTGTAGGTGAGCCGGTCGTAGTCGGTGCGCCAGTCCAGCAGGCCGGAGTCGATACGGACGCAGAACACCTGGTCACCGATGACGGTCACCCGTACGTCCCCGGACTTGGGGATCCGCTTCTGGAACAGGTGTGCCGTGCCCGCCACACCGTCGTCGATGTCGTCGGCGGACACGTCGGCGATCCTGACGACGCTCGACGTCCCGTCAACCCGGTACGTGGGGTTGTGCAGCGGCTTGTAGAGGACCGGGCCGTGCTGCTTGATGAAGGCTCTGGCCGCGTCGGGGCTGGAGGTGATGAGGGTGGGCGGCACCAGGAAGCCTGCGTCGACGGCCGCGGCCAGCCCGGACGGTTTGAACTCCGCGTCCCCGATGCGGTGGGGGTGGTTGACGTACAGGCAGCCCGGCAGAGCGGCCAGTACCCCGCCGATGCCGTAGCGGGCCTGCGTGACAGCGAACTGGGCGTCCTGGGCGTCGAGGTGGGCGAAGGTGAACCCGGTCGGCTTGCGGTAGTACAGGGAGCGCACCTGTGCCAGATCCGCGGTTCGCGAGGGGGTGACGAGACGGCCCTGGATCCCGTTCGCCGTGATCTCCGCCTCGACCGACAACGAGGCGGGGAAGTCCCCCGAGTCGAGCCGCACGACCGGGATGTCCCGGTCGTGCAGCTCACGGATCACCACGTCCGCGGTGGGGTCATGCAAGCTGGTGACGACCAGCACAGGACGTGCGTCCCTCACTGGTCGCTGTCGCTTCCGGTGTCGCTGTCCTGGGTGCCGCCGTTGCCGTCCGGGCTCGTGCCCGTGGCGGGAGAGGTGCCGGTGCTGGTGCCGTGGCCTGGCATCTCCATGATCTGGTCGTTGGCGTCGTAGAACACTGCGGTCTGCGTACCGGGGTCGAGTCGGACATCGGCGTATCCGGGAGCCATCGTGGGGTAGGGCGCCATACGACCGACTCCCCACGGCAGCGGCGTGCTGGTTCCTTGCGGGACGGCTGCGCTCGTCGGCATCCGGTCAGAGTGAACGAACATGTCTCTCCTCGGTGTTAGTGAGGCGGCTGGGTCAGCCGCTCTCTGTGATGGCTGAAGCTGGTTATGTCCAGTCGTTCTTCAGCAGGTGTGCCTTCACGTCGGCCGCGCAAGCAGCCATCGCGAACGCCTTCGGCTCCTGGTCGGCCCGTTCTCTCCACATGCGTACGGTCACGGTGGCGAACGCCCGGCGGGCCTCGGGGGTGGCCTCGCGCCACGACGGCACGCGCCGGACCCAGCTCAGTGCTTCATTCGCTGCATGGCCTGCTTCGACCATGCGCACGGCCATCCCGAACGGTTCGATGAAGGCCGCTCCACGGCACGGCCGCGACCAGTTCACGACGTAGGCCCGCTTGTCGATGAGGACGCTACGGGGACCGATGTCCGTGTGCAGCAGTGTCTTTCCCGCGAAGAGGTGCGCGGTGCCCTCGTCGGCGAACCGCGCCCAGCGCTGCTCAGCCCACTCGATCTGCGCCAGGTGCCAGAACGATTCGTCTTCCTCAGGCACGTCCATCGACGACAGCTCCTGCAGCGCGTCGAGGACGTACACCAGGTCGCCGCTGTTGGTGAAGTCGGCGCAGTAGCCATCGATGACCTCGAAGCCCAGCACAAGCCACCCGCCGGACTCGACCCGCCACAGCAGGCGCGGGCACACCGGAGGCAAGTGCATGGTGACGGCCGCTTCCTGCACCAGGGAGGAGGCTTTCACCGAGTCGGTGGGGGTGGCCTTCACGAAGACGGCACCGCGCACGGTGTCCAGGAACGCGCCCAGAACGCAGCCGGCCGCTCGCCGGTCGGAGTAGTAGCCCGTGATGCGGCCGGTCTGCCCTTCGATGGTCTGCCGGGTCTCCTCGGGTAGTTCGTCGAAGGAGCTGGGCGGCGTGTCCACAAGTGGTTCCCTGTCTGTCTCGTATGAGGCGCCCGCCCACAGGGCCGGGCACGTCAACCAATGCCGTCCTATCTGCCCGCAGTCCGCACCGGCAGTGCCGGTGCGGCCGCGAGGTCGACCAGCGTCATCAGGGCCCGCGCCACATGGGCGAGGTCTTCGAGGTGCTGGGCTGCGCTCAGGTCGGTGCTGCCCGGCCCGTCGAGCAGGTTGCTGCGGGCCCGCGTGAGGAGCCACTGCGCCGTCTTGCGGTTCTCCTCGTCCGGGATGCGGTCGATCCGTTCCTGGACGTGGGGGACCAGCATTTCGACGTCATCGCGAAGGACCGGCGTCAGCTGGTTCACACGTTTGCGTACGGGCAGTTCACGCGGCACGTCGCGGGTCACCGACAGAGCTTCAGCGCAGCGGGCCCGGCAGGCGATCGGGTCGATGTCGCCGTTCTGCTGCACGACCAGGAGTCGGGCGTGCGAGGCGAGTTGCCGCACCGCCTCCGGGCTGCACAGGCTGTGCGGGCTCCGCATCGGCACAGCCCAGTACGAGCGATGCCTGTCGGCGTGTACCGCGGTCACCTCCGGGGGCGGCACTCCGATGGAGTAGTCCGAGCCGAGGAGGTCCACCCCCGGCGACTCCCACGACCCGGAGGTGCTCGGCGGCAGCAGGAAGTAGTAGAACTCGTTCGTCGAGTCGACGAACACCGCACCCCCGTGGACGGCCGACTCCAGATAGTCGGCGACCTGCTCGGGATCGTCGGTGCCCGCCACGAGATGGACCAGGCCCGCAGGCATGCGTACGACTGCGAACAGGGTGTTGCACGCCAGCAGGGCCACGCCGTGTTTCTGCCATTCCATGACAGCACAGGCAGGGCGGTAGGCGGCCAGCAGCAGCCACGACCGCACCCTTGACTCCATCTCCTGCGCGTCCCAGGACACAGCGGGTGGACCGGCCGAGGAATCCTCCTCGGACGCGACTGCGCTTTCTGCTGCCATCCCGAGCTCCCAAGCGGCTGTCTCGTTCGCGGATACGGCGAGTAAAACGAGGACTACGCTGGGACGGGTAGTGCTTGCACGCACCAACCGGTATACCCGGTATAACGCCCTGCTTGGGAGGGTGGACCAACACCGTGAACGACGCACGCCCGCGCAACGAATCGCTCCAACAGGCCCTCAAAGACGCTCACATGACGTACGACGACCTCGCCGGTGACGTGCGGGCCGTCTCCGCTGAAGCAGGCGATCCCCTGCGCACCAACAAGTCCGCCGTCATGCAGTGGGTACGGGGCCGTCCCCCCGCAGCGGTCACGGCCGGATACATTGCCGAGGCAATGAGCCGTCGTCTGGGGCGCCAACTACGCCCCTGCGACCTGGGGTTCGACACCCCGGACAAGGAACAGCCCCGCAACCTGCTTGGGTTGGTCACGGGGCTGGATCCTGTGGACATGCTACGGCGAATCGGGGAGGCGGACATCCACAGGCGGAAATTCCTCACGGCAGCGGCCTATTCCGTCGCCGCGGCGGCACTCCCGCTCGGCACGGACCAGGCAGTCGACTACGCGCACAGAGCCCGCTCGGCCCGCACCGGCCGGGCCGGGCAGGCGGAGATCGACGCCGTACGCGACATGACCAACCTGTTCACGGCGATCGACGAACGCCACGGCGGGCAGCACGGGCGCAGCGCGGTCGTGCAGTACTTGCGCACCGACGTCGCCGCTCTGTGCGAGGCGTCGTTCGCGACCGAGAGCGAGCACCGGCAAGCCATGTCGGCAGCTGCTGCCGTCGCCTACCTGTGCGGTTGGAAGGCCTACGACGCATCCGAGCACGGTCTCGCACAGCACTACTACCTTCAGGCCCTGGCCCTGACCCGCGAGGCGGGCGACACCCTTCACGAGGCGTGGATCCTGCGCATCCTCGCCCACAACGGGATGGACATCCGCCGTCCCGAGTCCACGCTCAGCCTCGCCGATGCTGCACTGTCGCTCGTGCACGGACGCGTCGACCCGGCGACCGAAGCCCTGTTCACGGTGACCCGGGCCCGTGCCCTCGCCGTGGCCCGCAGAGGTCCGGAGGCGGCCGCACAGATCCGCGCCGCCCAGGACCTGGCGGCAGCCGGCCACACCGAAGCACTGCCCGAGTGGGCGGCCCGCTGGGGATCTCCCATGGGGACGGTCTCCAGTCACACCGCGAAGACGTTCCGGGCCCTCGGCGACCACGCGAACGCAGAACGCCACTATGGGGAATCCGCCCGACGTCGCGTCCTGAGCGAGCAGCCGCGCATCAGCGCCCTGTCGATGGCCGCCCAGGGGCGCGAGCAGGCCGCGCAGGGGCACCTCGAAGAGGCCTGCGGGACCTGGTCGAAGTCGCTGGCCTCGCTGGGCGGGGTCCGCTCCGACCGCGCCGCGAAGGAAGTGCGCGCAATCCGGCGTCATCTGCAGGTCTTCCACGGGCGCGGTGTCCGCGTGGCCGCAGTCCTCGACGAACAGGCCCTCGCCTGGCAGAGGACGTACGCAACCGTCTGACGATTGTCAGTGCTGTCCCGTACCGTGCCGGTATGGCACCCATCGGGCCCACGGGCCCGGCGGCGCCTGACCCGGACAGCATCAACGAGGAGATCCGCGCGCTCATGCAGGAGCCCGAAGGCCCTGCGCGCACCCCGGAGTACGAACGTCTCCTCATCCGCTGGGCCGAGATCAACGGGGAGAACGTCGCAGCATGAAACCGGTCACCCGCACTGAGAACCAGGGCTACCTGTTGTGGATCAGGACAGTGGGCCCGCGTCGTGTGGATCCGATCGAGCGCTGTTCGGGCAGTCGTTATAACACTGACCGGGCGCGCTTCGGTGGCTGCTCGGGCCGGAATCGTGCCCCGAGCCGCCGGATCGAGCTTTCGAGCGGCACGAAGGCGGCCGGTGGGCGCGAGCGGGGCGCCCGTGGGGCCCGATGGGGTTTCTCAAGGTTTCTGGCCTCGGTTGGCACAGGTCAGAAGGGTTCCTACGCTGCCTGTGGCGGGTTGGCCAACCCCTCTTGTTGCATCCGATCGCACGTTGAGGAGCCCCGTCATGCCCAAGCGCGTCACCTTCACGATCACGGCCGTCCTGAAGCGGCAGGACGGGCCGACCGTGGCCATCGACGATCTCCTCCAGGCGCTCACTGTGGCGCTGGAGGAGATCGAGGTGTACGTCGAGGACCCGGACCGCGATACGGAGAGCCGGTTCGACACGGCGCCGCGCCGGGCGCGGCTGTCACATACGGGCAGGCGCGTCCTCGGGGTAGACCACCGTCACGCCGACGGTGTCCCGCACGCCGAGCCGGAGCATCACCTCGGCGTGCAGTTGACCCCGCTCGTTGCCTGATGCGGCGCTAGGCCGCCTGCTCGACGAGAAGGCCCGGCATGCTGATGTAGTCGTCTGGCTCACGCACCTGGACCGGCATGGGGAGCCCGAGCAGCGGCGCCACGTCCGCGAGCCGCCCATAGACGATCTTGTAGGTGTGCAGTCGGTGGAACCAGGCCGTCGACATCTGGATGTCGCGCCAGGGCTTGTCCAACTCCTCGATCGCCCAGTACGCGCAGGTGGCTGCTTCCTTCGCCCGCTCGGCGTCGGCGGTGAAGAGCGCCTGCCATTGCGTGATGTGCGGGGTGCCGTCTGGAGAGGGCCACTGTTCCGTCCCGGGAGCGATGTCCCACCGGAGCCAGTCGCGGAGCACTGCCTGCACCGCGAACAGGGGCAGGTCGCCGATGGGAAGGTCCCGGATGGCCATGTCCAGGCGCATCCCCTCGGCGATGGCGAGGGTGAGTTCGTCGGGGCTGATCACCCTGGGGCCGAATCGGTTCGGGCCATGCCACATCGGAGGCGCCCCGTGCGGGTTGTCGTCACCCGGCAGAGCCCCCAGCCAGGACACGATCGCCTCGGCCCAGGGCATGCACTCCGTCAGCGGGTGCTGGCCGCCGTGCGAGGCCGCGTACCGCTCCGTGTGCTCGCGCACGCATGTAGCCATGTCCACCGGCACGTCTGCCTCCTGATGAAGATCCACATCAGCAAGACCCCCGTCTGACCTGACAGAGCGGGGGTCTTGCTGTCGTCCCTCGCGGGCTACGGGGGAAAGCCCGAAGGAGCCTGGTGGCAGCGTAGCCAGCACATTCCCGGCCATGCCTGGGTGATCACGCGATTTGGCTGAATCTCAGCGGTCCCCCGCAATGGCGCCAGCCGCGCCCCAGGCTCGGGTGACGGCCCAGCAGCCCGGTCGTTCTCCGATCATGACGACGGAGAATCCGGTGACCGAACTGGGCGCGTACCTGCAGAACCTCGTGCGCGACGGTCCTGCCGACCCGTTCGCCGCTCGCGGCCCTCGTCCTCAGCGCCGGGATCTGCTGGATCCGCACCGAAGACCAGACCTTGTGGCTGGCACCCGAACGGGACGGCTGGGGCATCGGCTACGGCTACTCGGGCAATGGCTGCCTCGCTCTCGCCCGCCTCGTCGATGTCCTCCTCGACGACATCTCCGCACCTGCTGTACGTCCCGACGCCCCCGCGGCACCGCGTGCCCTGTTCGAGCTCCTGCGCGACGCCCCGGGCACGGCGACCTACACACGAGCCCAGCTGCTCGCAGCCCGAGCCGGATGACCACGGGAGGGCGCTTACCCGCACGCTGAAGCGCGAGGGAGCCTCGTGCACAGGGCATCCCGCCTTTCCTGTCTCGGCAGAGCACAGCGGGCCCTCGTGCTGAGGAACCAAAGAGGGTTCCGCCCCGCTTCCGCCCGGCCCGAGCCGGCGAAAGCGGCCAGATGCAGGGCCGCGCCCGTCGCCGGGAACTGCCTACGGAGGCCGTCGCGCGCTGGCGGAGGTTTGTCAGCCGGTCGAACTAAGCTCCGAAGCATGAGCACCCCCCGCCCCAGAACCGGACCCGTTCGACCCACAAAAGTTCCCCGCTGACCTGGTCGCAGCCCAGCGACAGGTGGCTGATCTGTACGCCGCTCTCCGCGCCCGCCAGGCGACGCTCCCCTGGTCCCGTGAGTCCCATCCCGGCTGGCAAGACGAGACGGAGCGGGGAAGGGAACGGTGCGGCCGACCCGCGTCGCCCGGGTGGACGCCAGAGGAGGCCACCGAGTTCGACAGGCTCATGGAGGAGCTGCGCGCCGCCGCCGCGCTGGTGCAGTGCCACACGTGGTGGGCGCGCTGCGAACGGGAGGGCATCAAGGGTTCAGACATGGTAGCCGCCTGTCAGGCCCTCAAGCACGCGAAGGGCGCTGTTCCGGAAGGCGCGCCCCTTGAGCAGGATGACGTCAGTCCAGCCGCCTGAACCGGCTGCGGGCATGGTCCTTTCCGGCCGAACCTCAGAGCAGTCAAGGGGTACGGGGCCCCGCATCATCGCGCCCTCTTCAAACGCCACGTCGTGGCTGTCCGCTCCATCCGCCTCTACCTTGTGCCCCTCAGCCCCGCAGTGGGCCCCGCCCGCCGTAACGGTTGGCTCTGAGCGGCCCGAGGCGCCGGGTGGCCGCGGCTATTGCTGCTCGGCACGCTTCTTGTCCGCGACCTCCTGGCGGGTCGCGAGCAGACGGCGGGCGCTCTCGACCGCGGCGTCGGCGTCAAGGAGCCAGTGTCCAGGCGTCGGCGGCAGCGTAACTTCCGCCGCTCACCCCCGAACGTCGATTCCACGGTGCGCCGTGCCCACCGCTCGGAGCCCTCGGAGCCCTCCATGCGGGCGCAGATCCGGCCGTAGGCGCCGTGGCGGGCGGGGCACAGCCGGGCCAGTTCCTCGGGGGTGAGCCCCAAGCATGGCCAGCTACAGACATTCAGGAGCTAAGGGATTCGACAAGAGGGCGATAGCGCTCGACTGGCGTGATTGAGTAGCGACTCGCCTCAAGGGTCGAAAGACCTGATTGACGAGTCAATACACCAGTCGATAGGCTTTCAGGGTGAGCTTCGATAGGCGAACCGGAGCGCCACCCATGAAAACTTGACACACACCAGGAACCGACTCGACATCATCGCTGCAGCACAGCGTCGGCAGTGCCGCTGCTCGAGGTGCACTCCGCGCCGACACGCAAAGACCAGCCGTCTACGAGTTCGTACAAGTTCCTGCGCTCGCGTCAAGTCCGAGTGCCTACCAGTTGACGAAGCACCCAACCAGCCCGAGACGGAAGAGAGGTGCCATGACTAGTCCGGAGGCAAACCGCACCGGTGCCGAGCGCAAGGCCATAATCGAGGCAGCCATTCAGGCCCTTGAGCAGGGCGAGGTGATGCTCACCCCGCGGGAAGCGGCCGGCGCCATCGGCTGCGGCGAGAGGTGGCTTCGAGATGGGGCCAACCATCGCGGCTTCCCTCACCACCGCTTCGGCAAATTCCTGCGGTTCAGCCTCCAGGACTGCCGCGAAATCCGGGAGATTCACCGTGAGATGGCCCGGCCGTCGGCACTGGCCAAGGCCCGCCGTCGCAAAGCCACTACACGTAAGTCCACTGGCAGCGGCCCGGCTACACCGGCCTCCGTCCGCCTCAAGCCCGTCGCGTGAGGCGACCCCTAAGGGTACGCCGCGACCGGCAGCCTCACCCCGACTTGCTTTCTCCCAGACGAAGGAGCGCATAGGTCGGCTCGCTCCGCCGGACCCGCCCTGACGTGAGAAAACTCCCGGACCAGGGCGGGTTTTCCCATGCCCGGCAACCTGCACGTCACCCCAACGCGGCTTCTTGACTCACCAAGTGATGGTCTGTCCGTTGCGGACGGTCCGAGTCATGGGGGGGCATCCCGGCCGTCCCACACCCCGCGACACATCTGCCTCATTCAACTGCCGAACTCTGCCCCTACCGCCCAGAAAGAGAGACACCTGATGCCCTACACCGAGTGGCGCGGCAACTTTTGCCGCGTCCGCTGGAAGACCGGCCGCATCAAGCCGAACGGGAAGCCCGAGTACGACAGCCAGGGTGGCTTCACCGACGAGGAGGTCGCCTACGCGTACGGACTGGACCGGGAATCCGACGTTCGTAACGCGCGCTACATAAGCCGCCGCGACGGAAGCATCCTCATGTCCACCTACTGCCCCAAGTGGCTCAAGACGCAGGACGTCGGGCACCTGCGATGGCGAACGATCGACGGCATCCTGCGCAACCACATCGTGCCCTACTGGGGTGAGACCTCCGTGGGCGACATCAAGGCCTCCGACTACCGCGCATGGAGTCTCCATCTGGACGCCCAGCCCGGTGTCGGTGACGCGTACGCCAGAGAGATCCGGCTCGTGTTCAGCATGATCATGGACGATGCAGTCGATGACAGCCTACGGGCCGAATCGCCGGTGAAGAAGAAGTCCCGACGCGGCAAGTACAAGAAGAAGCCCCGGGAGAAGAAGCAGGACATGCAGATGAAGGAGGTGCACCAACTTGCCCTCAATGCGCTTACCTTCTGGGGTTTCGCCGGCTACGTCTTCTTCCTGACGATGCCGTTCACGACCATGCGGCCTGGCGAGCTCTACGCTCTGCGCCGCGAGTTCTGCCACCCGAACTGGCCGGCCTCAGACCCCGACCTGGAACGGCGGAAGGAAGCCCTGGAGCGCTACGGGCCAACGGCACTGCCCGCGCTGCGCGTCCAGTGGCAGTTCCAACGCGAGCGCGGGAAGGGCCCAGTGAAACTCTTCCCGCCGAAGTACGAATCCCATCGAAATCTCTCCCTCCCCGGCTTCCTCGCGGAGCTGCACACGGCGCTCCTCGCCACCCATGATGGCGAGTACCTCTTCCCGGCCATTGGCGGCGGGCTGCTGGCCAACGCAAACTTCAGCTACACGTACTGGCAGCCGATCTCGCGCGGTCGACCGGCCTCCGAGGAGTTCGAGAGGGTTCGCCTGGGCCAGCCCCAGCTGGTCACCTCCCGCCGTCCCCTTCCGGAGGTCCCTGCGACCGCGTACGCCGGGAAGCGGCTATACCTGCTTCGTCACGGCGGCAAGGAGTGGTTGGACGAAGATCGACACAGTCGCATCGCCGTGGAGACCCGCATGGGCCACGAGGTCGCCGGCGTGGAAGGTCTCTACTCGCACGTTACCCTGGCCATGGAGCAGGAGATTGCCGATTCGCTGCAAACCAGGTGGCTGCGCTTCGTGGCAAGCGAGGGAGAGCACTGGAAGGTGCCATCTCCCACTACTCTCCCATTCGATCTTGAAGAGTGGTGGAAACAGCAGGTCAAAGCCGCTCAGGACCTCGACGCATGAAGTGGTTCATGAAGTTCATCTCCACCAAGAGCTTCATGCCCTTCGTCTGGTACCGCATCGCCCTCGGCATCGTCATCATCGCCCTGGTCACAACGGGCGCCCTGAGCCCGCACGCGGCGGAGTCGGCGGGCTGACACAGGGTGGCCCTCACCCAGCAGTTCGCGCGAGTCGCACCGCCCGAGGGCCTTCTGGACGCGGGCTGGGCGGTGTGGGGGCTCATCCGGCACTGCCGTGCGTCCGGAGCGGACTGCGGCGCGGTGACACTGCTCCAGCGTGCGGTCGACGGAGACCCGGGTAGCGCCGGCGGCTTCCTCGACCACCACGAGGTGTACGACGGCTTCGGCGATCCGCCACGACTCCTCGCGCCCGATGCCGTCGTCGTGATCGTCTGGGTCGACTGACCGCCACCGCCCCACAGGGCGTCCACCCCGAACCCCGTGACCAATCACATACGTTGTGCGTAGCCGTCCGGTAGCGGACTGTCAGTTCTTGCGCCTAGGCTTGTGCATATGTTCCCCGATTCCGTGACCTCTGGTTCCGTGCGTTCTGCTGCCGAGGTGAACGAGCAGATCCGGGCCCTCTGGATGCGCGCCGGCGGCACGCTGTCGTCACAGGAGCGCGCGGAGTACGAGCTGTTGGTGGTCGAGTGGGCGGCCGCGATCCGCGCTGACGTCATCGAGGCGGCCTGACCCACCGTCGAGTCCTCGTCGAAGTGAGGTCATGTCATGCGAGCGATCGTCGTGGGCGCGGGCATCGGAGGACTGGCCGCGACGCTGAGCCTGCGTCAGGCCGGCCATGAGGTGACGCTCGTCGAGCAGTCGCGGCGGTTCACCGAGATCGGCGCCGGAATCCAACTCGCGCCCAACGCCACCCGCGTACTGCGCCGCCTCGACCTCCTCGACACGGTCGCCGCACAGGCTTACCGTCCGTCCCACATCAGCTTCCGCACCTGGTCCGACGGCTCCGAGATCGTCCGCTACACCCTGGGCCGCGAGGCCGAGGACGCGTTCGGGGCGCCGTATCTCCAGATCCACCGGGCCGATCTGCACCACGCCCTGGCCACCGCCGTACCCCCGGAGTCGGTGCGGCTGAACACCACCGTCGTGGGCATCGACCAGGACGAGAAGGCGGCCGCCGTGACGACGGCGAGCGGGGAGCGCTGGGAGGCGGACCTGGTCGTGGCGGCGGACGGGGTGCGCTCCGCGGCCCGTCAGTGGCTGTTCGGCGCGGACGAGGCCGTCTTCTCGCGCACCGCCGCCTACCGCGCGCTGCTCCCGGCCGGCCAGCTATCCGATCTGGACCTTCCGGACACCGGCGTCTGGCTCGGCCCGGACCGCCACTTCGTCCACTACTGGCTGCGCCGCGGCGAACTCCTCAACGTCGTGGCCGTGTTCGTGACGGACCGGACGTCCCAGGAGTCCTGGACCGCGCAGGCGGCACCGGGAGAGCCGCTGCGCGCTTTCGCCGGCTGGGACCCCCGGTTGCTGACCGTCCTCGAACGCGCGGGCCAGGTTCTCCACTACGGCATCCACACCCGCGCCCCGCTCACCCGCTGGCACACCGGCCGGGTCACCCTGCTCGGCGACAGCGCCCACGCGATGGTGCCGTTCCAGGCCCAGGGCGCGGCCCAGGCCATCATGGACGCGGCCGTGCTCGGCGACTGCCTCACCGGCGCGGGACCGGACGAGGTGCCCGAGGCGCTCGACCGGTACGTGCGCCGGCGGGTCCCGGCCGCGACCGCCGTACAGGCGGGTTCCGCGCGCGCGGGGCAGGACTACCACCTGCCGGACGGCCCCGAGGCCGACGCCCGCAACGCCCGCATGGTCGCGTTCGCCGCCGAGAACAGGTTCGGCCCGTTCTCGGTCTCCTGGCCGGTGGACGTCCTCACTGACCGATGACCTGTTCGCCGAATGTCACCGCACGCCCCCTTGGCGCGGCCCGCCCCATGCCCAACACTGAGCCGATGACGCAGCGTGTGGAGCTCGCGACCGTGATGGACCGGCTGGCCGTGGATGCCCTCGTCACCGACTACGCCGTGGCCGTGGACGACGGCGACTGGGAGGCCTACCGAAGGCTGTTCACCTCCGACGGGCGGGCCGACTACCGCTCGGCGGGCGGGGTCGAGGGAGGCGCGCACAAGGTCGCCGACTGGCTCGCGGAGAGCCTGGGGCTGTTCTCGATGCGCCAGCATCTGATCGTCAACCGCCGCGTCCGCTTCGGCACCCTCGACCAGGACACCGGGGACACGGCCCGCGTCCAGGCCGACTACATCAACCCGATGCGCTTCGCCGGCACGGACGTCACCGCCACCGCACCCGACTTCGTCTGCGGCGGCCGCTACGCCTTCACGCTGCTGCGCACCGACGACGGCTGGCGGCTGCGCGAGGTCGTCGTAGAGGAGAAGTGGCGCCGTCTGCCGGACCCGCGGCCGACACCTGTGATCAACTGAGCCGACGCCCTCGGGGTGGTCAACCACACGCACAATGGAGACACCCACGGGGTAGGAGGCGCCGTATGAACACGTTCGGCCACTGGCTCGCCTCCCCGTGGCGGCGCTCCATCGTCGCCACACTGGCAGGCGCCCTTCCCGTACTCGCGTTCCCCGCCCCGGACCTGTGGTGGTGTGCCTACGTCGCCCTCGTCCCCTGGATCGCGCTGATCCGTTCCGCTCCCACGGCGAAACGGGCGGCGTACGACGGCTGGGCAGGCGGTTTCGGGTTCATGGTGGGGATGCACCACTGGCTGCTGCCGAGCCTGAGCGTGTTCATCTTCGTCATCGGCGCCCTCCTCGGCGCGCTGTGGGCCCCCTGGGGCGCGCTGGTACGGCACTTCCTGGTCGGGGTCCCCTCGCGCGGCCGGATCGCGGCGGCGCTGGCCGTGCTGCCGTCCGGATGGCTCGGCATCGAACTCGTCCGCTCGTGGCAGGGCCTCGGCGGCCCGTGGGGCGTGCTCGGTTCCACCCAGTGGGAGGTCGAACCGGCGCTTCGGCTGGCCTCGGTCGGCGGGGTGTGGATGATCAGCTTCCTGATCGTGGCCGTCAATGTCGCGGTCGCCGTGCTGGTGACGGTCCGCGCGTCCCGGGTGCCCGCGGTGGCGGGCCTGGTCTCCGCGGCCGCCGTGACCTCGGCGGCCTGGATGTGGTCGCCGCGCCCGGACAACGGGGACACGACACGGATCGCGGTCGTCCAGCCCGGTGTCATCGACGGCCCCGACAAGCGCTTCGCGCGCGAGGAGCAGCTGACCCGCGACCTCGCCGGGCAGGACGTCGACCTGATCGTCTGGGGTGAGAGCAGTGTCGGCTTCGACCTCGGGGACCGGCCCGACCTGGCGAAGCGGATCGCGGTGCTCTCCGAGGAGACCGGCGCCGACATCCTCGTCAACGTGGACGCCCGCCGCTCCGACAAGCCCGGCATCTACAAGAGTTCGGTGCTCGTCGGCCCCGACGGACTTACCGGCGACCGCTACGACAAGATGCGCCTGGTCCCCTTCGGCGAGTACATCCCGGCCCGCTCGCTGCTCGGCTGGGTCACCTCGGTCGGCAAGGCGGCCGCCGAGAACCGCAGGCACGGTTCCGAGCAGGTCGTGATGGACGTCGGGCACGGACTGAAGGTCGGGCCGATGGTGTGCTTCGAGTCGGCGTTCCCCGACATGAGCCGCCATCTCGCCGAGGACGGCGCCCAGTTGCTGATCGCCCAGTCGGCGACCTCGACGTTCCAGCAGAGCTGGGCCCCCGAGCAGCACGCCTCGCTCGCCGCCCTGCGCGCCGCCGAGACCGGCCGCCCGATGGTCCACGCGACCCTCACCGGCGTCTCCGCCGTCTACGACGCGAGCGGTCGGCGCGTCGGCCAGTGGGTCGGCACCGACGCCAGCACCGCGCGCGTGTACGACGTACCGCTGGCGACCGGGACGACGGCGTACGTCCGCTTCGGCGACTGGACCGTGCACGCGGCGCTGCTGATCCTCCTGGCCTGGTGCGCCACGGACGGCCTGCGCGTGCTCCGACTCAGGCGGAGCGCTCCTGAACCGCTTGTACCACCCGCTCGCACAGCTCATGGGTCGCCAACGCGTCCCGGGCGCTGAGCATCTTTCCCGCGCGCACGGCGTCGAGGAAGGCGAGGACCGCCTGCTCGATGCCGCGCTGCCGGGCCACCGGCACCCAGTCGCCGCGTCGGCGCACGGTCGGCTGGCCCTTGTGGTCGATCACCTCGGCGAGATTGAGCACCTGCCGCTTGGTGTCCTGCCCGGACACCTCCAGGATCTCCTCGGCCGAGCCGCTGAGCCGGTTCATCACCCCGAGCGCGGTGAAGCCGTCGCCGGCGAGTTGCAGCACGACGTGGTGCAGCAGCCCGTACTCCACGCGCGCGCGTACCGTCACGTCGTCGACCGGTCCCGGCACCAGGAACCGCAGGGTGTCGACGACATGGATGAAGTCGTCGAGGATCATCGTGCGCGGCTCCTCCGGGAGCCCGATCCGGTTCTTCTGCATGAGGATCAGCTCGCGCGGATGCTCGGCGCACTGCGCGTACCCGGGCGCGAAACGCCGGTTGAACCCGACGGCGAGGCTTACGCTCCGTTCTTCGGCGAGCGCCACCAGCCGTGCGGAGTCGGCGAGTTCGTAGGCGAGGGGCTTGTCGACATAGGTCGGTACGCCCGCCTTCAGGAGCCGCGCGACGATGTCGGGGTGCACGTTCGTCGGCGCGTGCACGAAGGCCGCGTCGAGGTCCTGGGCGAGCAGGGCGTCCAGGTCGGTGTGGCGCTGTGCGTCGGGCAGGCGCAGTCCGTCGGCGACCCTGGTCAGGGTCGCCGGGGTCCGCGTCTGCAGGTGCAGTTCGACCCCGGGCCGGCTGCCGAGCACCGGCAGATACGCCTTCTGCGCGATGTCACCGAGTCCGATGCAGCCGACCTTCACGTGGACTCCTCCAACGGTTGTCTGCCGGGGCCTTGCCGGAAGCATACGGCGGCTGCCGGGGACGCGGAGGGCGCCCGAAAACCGATGGTGGCCATGGACGAACCGGGAAAGGATGCGTACATGACGATCAAGCGCACCGAACCCTCGACCACCGCCGACGAACGCAGCATGCTGGACGGCTGGCTGGACTACCACCGCGAGACCCTCGCCTGGAAATGCGAAGGTCTCACCGACGCCCAGCTGCGGACGGCCGCCGTGGAGCCGTCCACGCTGTCCCTGATGGGCCTGGTGCGGCACATGGCCGAGGTGGAGCGGAGCTGGTACCGCAGGGTCATGGCCGACGAGAACGCGGGGCCGATCTACTACAGCGAAGCCGACCCGGACGGCGACTTCCACATCGCCGAGGCCGACACCTGGGAGGAGGCCCACGCCACCTGGCAGGCCGAGATCGAGGCGGCCCGGAGCATCGCGGCCCGCTTCGGCCTGGACGACATCAGCGTGGGCAAGCACCGCAGGAGCGGCGAGCGGTTCAACCTCCGCTGGATCCACACCCACATGATCGAGGAGTACGCCCGCCACAACGGTCACGCCGACCTGCTCCGCGAGCGCATCGACGGCACGACCGGCGACTGACGTCAGCACAGGGAGGCCCGAGCACGCCGTTCGGGGGCGGAGATCACCCGTGCGGGGCAACCTCCGCTTGTCCGCTGTCGTCCGGGTCGCCCGACCCAGCAGAGTGGCGCGGGTGCATCGAACCACGACTACCGCAACGCTCCTGGTCACCGTGGCTGTCTCGGCCCTCACCGGCTGTGTGACGATCCAGCGTCCACCGGTGTCCGGGCCACCGCCGTCCACAGCTCCTTCCCAGCTGCCGGGACCGGGGGACGCCCGTCCGGACGGTCAGGCGGAGCCGCAGATCGTGCAGGCCCCGGCCCAGGAGGCGCTGTCCATGATCGCCCCGTCCAGGTCCTCGAAGCCGAGCGGCGGCGCGCCGCGCGGTACGGGTTCCGGGGCCGCGGCGACCCCGGAGCAGCCGCAGAAGGGACAGCCGGCCCACACGCGTCCGGAACATCCGGAGCACCCCGGGCGCCCGGCGCATCCGGAACCCCGGCACCCGGAGGCACGGCACCCCAGGCAACCGCGTGTGGAGATCCCGGACGTGGCGAAGTCGGTTCCCAAGTCGGTGCCCAGGAACGCGCAGGACGTGTGCGCGCTGGGCAAGAAGTACGGACGTTGGCGGGAGGGCAGCCCGGAGTCGGTCATCTGCGACCAGACGTACGGTCGTTGAGTCTCCCGGGGTTCAGGGCCGCTGCCTCGGCGGCCCCCATCCTCCGTCGGCGGAGCCCGTTTCACCGAGTCGCAGTTCCAGTCTGCTGATCGCGGCCCGCACCCCGTCGCTGTAGGTGTCCTCCCCGAGGGCGGCCGACGCTCTGCGGGCCCGGCGGACATGGGTGCGGGCGGCGTCCGTACGGCCGAGCCGCACATAGTCCGCGGCCAGATTCAGATGCAGCGACGGGTACAGGGCGCGCACGGCGAGCGCTTCTTCGTGCCGGGCCAGGCGGTCGTCGGTGAGTTCCTCCGCGGCTGTCAACGCCCTGAGGTCCCAGGCCAGTTCGTCGCAGGGGTCGTCCTGGGCGTCGGCCATGTAGTGCGCGAGCGTGCAGCGGTGCAGCGGGTCGCCGTCCTCGCCGATCTCCGTCCACAGGTCCAGGAAGCGGTGCCGGGCCTCCTCGCGGTCCCCCGCGTGGCACAGCATGACGACCTGCCCGATCCGTGTCATCACGGCATCAGGCGCCGTCTGCTCCTGTCGCTCCGTCACCGCGTCCTCCGGGCCTTCGTCGGATGTGGTCGCTCGTCCCTTCCGACGCTAGGGCCTGTACGGCGGATCACGTCGGCGGCGCGTGGCCGGGTACGCCCATCCGCGGCGTTGTCGTCGGTTCCGGGTCCCGGCAGGGACCCCGTCGGTTCACAGCTGCGTGCAGCGGGCCGGATCCCTGCGGCACCGGCCCGGTTGCGGGGGGTCAGCCGAGGTTCGGGATCGTCCAGTCGATCGGCTCGTGGCCCTGCCGGGCGACCGCCTCGTTGATCTGGGTGAAGGGGCGGGAGCCGAAGAACTTCTTGGCCGACAGCGGAGAGGGATGCGCCCCCTTGACCACCACATGGCGGCTCTCGTCGATCAGGGGGAGCTTCTTCTGGGCGTAGTTGCCCCACAGTACGAAGACCGCCGGGTCGGGCCGCTCGGCCACCGCGCGGATCACCGCGTCGGTGAACTTCTCCCAGCCCTTGCCCTTGTGCGAGTTGGCCTCGCCGGAGCGGACCGTGAGCACCGCGTTGAGCAGCAGGACGCCCTGCTGGGCCCACGGCATGAGGTAGCCGTTGTCGGGGATCCCGGTGCCCAGTTCCTCCTTCATCTCCTTGTAGATGTTCCGGAGGGAGGGCGGGGTCCTGACGCCGGGGCGGACCGAGAAGCACAGGCCGTGCCCCTGGCCCTCGCCGTGGTACGGGTCCTGGCCGAGGATCAGGACCTTCACCCGGTCGTACGGCGTCGCGTCGAGGGCGGCGAAGACCTCCTCGCGCGGCGGGTAGACGGGACCCTTCGCCCGCTCGTCCTCGACGAACTCCGTCAGCTCCTTGAAGTAGGGCTGCTGGAGCTCGTCGCCCAGAACCCCGCGCCAGGACTCGGGAAGCATGGCGATGTCGGTCACGTCAATTCCTCACGATGTGCGGTCACTTGCAGGCCTCAGAACCTACAGGCGTCCACTGACAATCGCTGCTACCAGCTGGTCTTCCAGTACAGCTCCCACATCGTCATCATGGTCGCCGGGTCGATGACCTTCTCCAGGCCGGCGATCTCCTCGTTCGCGGCCACGTACTGCTTGCCCTGCCACAGCGGCAGCAGCCGTGCGTCGTTCGCGAAGACCTGCTGGGCGTCCTCGATCTGCGGGCCCACGGCCCCGCGGTCGCTCTCCGCGCGGGACTCCGGCAGCAGCCTGCCGGTGATCTCCGGGGCGTCGTACGGGGTGCCGAGCGCGTTCTGCTCGCCCACGAAGGGCGCGATGAAGTTGTCGGCGTCGTGGAAGTCGGGGAACCAGCCGCGCCCGAACACCGGGTACTCGCCCTTCTGGTAGCCCTCGACGTAGGTCTTCCACGGGCGGCTCTTGAGGGTGATCGTGAAGAGGCCGGACGCCTCCAGCTGCTTCTTCAGCTCCTCGAAGGCGGGCTTGGTCGTCGAGCCGTAGCGGTCGCTGGTGTACCAGAGGGTCAGCGGGACGCGCTCGGTGATCCCCGCCGCCGTGAGCATCTTCTTGGCCTTGGCGACACTGGGGTCACCGAAGTCGTCGAAGAAGCTCGTGGTGTGGCCGGTGAGTCCGGCCGGGACCATCGAGTACAGCGGCTCGACGGTGTCCTTGTAGACGTAGTGCACGAGGGCCGGGCGGTCGACGATCTGGGCGACGGCCTTGCGGACCGCGGGCTTGGCGGCCCACGGGTCGCTGGGGTTGAACACCAGGTAACTGATCTCGGTGGTGGGGTTCTCCACCAGCTGGAGCCCCTCCTTCTGCTGGTTGACCTCGATGTCCACGGTGTCGGAGGCGCCGAGCCCGCGGTAGACGACCGAGATCTCCTTGTTCTTGAGGGCCTTGACCATCTCGTCCGACTGCGGGAAGTAGCGGATGGTGACGGCGTCGTTCTTGAGGTCCGCTATGCCCTTGTAGTTGTCGTTGCGGACGAGGCCGGCCTTCACGCCCTCCTCGTAGGAGTCGAGGCTGTAGGGGCCCGAGCCGGTGATCTTCCCGTCCTTGCGGAGAGCGTTCGCCGGGTAGTCGTCGGGGTCCACGATCGACATGGCCGGCGTGGTGAGCACCAGGGGGAAGGTGGCGTCGGGCTGGGTGAGATGGAAGACCACCTCGCGGTCGTTCTTCACCTGCACCCGGGAGAGCGTTCCCAGCAGGCCCGCGGGGCCGCCGTTGACGTTGATCTTCCTGATCCGGTCGAACGAGTACTTGACGGCCTCGGCGTTCAGCGGGTCCCCGTCGGAGAACTTCAGGCCCTCGCGCAGGGTGCAGCTGTACTCGGTGCTCGACGTGTCCGTGAACTCGCAGCTCTCGGCGGCGTCGGGTTCCGGATCGGAGCCACCGGGGCTGTAGTTCAGGAGCGTCTGGTAGACGTTGCGGAACAGCTCCCAGGAGTTGTCCCAGGAGGCCGCGGGGTCCAGCGTGGCCGGGGCGCTGGTGGTTCCCACCACGATGGTCTTGCCGTCGTCGGAGGAGTCCGAGGAGAACACCCCGCATCCGGCCACCGTGGATATGGACACGAGGGCCGCGAGGGGCGGCAGGTACCGGTTCCGCTTGAACACGCGCTTGCTCCTCGAAATGCCGTACCAAGGGTCGGCAAAACATACCGCAGCGCCGCGCACACTCAACCGCCTCGTTCACGGCCGTCTTGATCACCGGACTGGTGATGGCCCTGTAATGCCCGTGTGCGGCTTTTGTGCTCGACACGGGCGCTGTCGCTGTAAACAAGCGCCCGTGTCGGACGGGAGAGGCTCAGCCCACGCCGGCGTTGAGGAAGATGCCGCCGTCGACGACGAGCGTCTGACCGGTGACCCAGTCGGACTGCGCCGAGGTCAGGAAGGCCGCGGCGCCGCCGATGTCGGAGGGCACGCCGAGCCGGGCCAGCGGGTAGGACGCGGCGGCCTCGGCCTCGCGCCCCTCGTACAGCGCGGAGGCGAACTTGGTCTTCACGACGGCCGGGGCGATCGCGTTGACCCGCACCCCCGGCGCGAACTCGTGCGCCAGCTGCTGGGTGAGGTTGATCAGCGCGGCCTTGCTGACGCCGTACGCGGCGATGAAGGGCGAGGGCGCGATGCCCGCGACGGAGGCGATGTTGACGATCGCGCCGCCGTTGTCCTTCTGCCAGGCGTGCCAGGTCTTCTGCGCGAAGCCGAGCGCGGAGATCACGTTGGTCTCGAAGACCTTGCGCGCCACGTTCAGGTCGAGGTCGGCGATCGGCCCGAACACCGGATTGGTACCGGCGTTGTTGACCAGGTAGTCGACTCGTCCGAAGGCTTCCATGGCGCGCTCGACGGCGACGGCCTGGTGGGCCTCGTCGTGCGCCTTGCCTGCCACACCGATGGCCCGGTCGGCGCCGAGCTGCTCGACGGCCTCCTTGAGGGCGTCCTCGTTGCGGCCGGTGATGACGACCCGGTCGCCGCGCGCGACGAGCGCCTCGGCGACTCCGTACCCGATACCGCGGCTGGCGCCCGTGATGAGCGCGACCTTGCCGGAGAGTTCAGTCATGTCCGTGGTTCTCCGTGATCCCTAGTCGAGCGGTCCGCCGGCGACGTACAGCACCTGGCCGGAGACGAATCCGGCCGCCTCGCCCGTGAAGAAGGCGATCGCGTTGGCGATGTCCTCGGCCTCGCCCACGCGCGCGACCGGGATCTGGGTGGCGGCCGCGGCCTTGAACTCCTCGAAGCCCATGCCCACGCGCTCGGCGGTGGCGGCGGTCATGTCGGTGGCGATGAAGCCGGGGGCGACGGCGTTGGCGGTGATGCCGAACTTGCCGAGCTCGATGGCGAGGGTCTTGGTGAAGCCCTGGAGACCGGCCTTGGCGGCGGAGTAGTTGGCCTGGCCGCGGTTGCCGAGCGCCGAGGACGACGACAGGTTGACGATCCGGCCGAAGCCCGCGTCCACCATGTGCTTCTGGATGGCCTTGGTCACCAGGAACGAGCCCTTGAGGTGCACGTTCAGGACGGTGTCCCAGTCGGAGACGCTCATCTTGAACAGCAGGTTGTCGCGGAGCACGCCCGCGTTGTTGACCAGGATGGTGGGAGCGCCGAGCTCCTCGACCACGCGCGCGATGGCGGCCTGCACCTGGGCCTCGTCGGAGACGTCCGCGCCGACCGCGATCGCCCGGCCGCCGGCCGCGGTGATCTTCTCCACGGTGTCCTTGCAGGCGGCCTCGTCGAGGTCGATCACGGCGACCGCGCGACCCTCGGCCGCCAGTCGTACGGCGGTGGCGGCGCCGATGCCGCGCGCGGCACCGGTGACGACGGCTACGCGCTGCTCTGTGCTGGACATTCTGGTTCTCCTCGCCCTCGAGAATTTCGCCCTGGGGAATCACCCTGCTGGGAATCGCCCTGCGAAGGTGCGGCCCAGCCGGTGAGCGACCGCTTAGTACCTTCGGTGGAGGTGACGCTAGAAGCCCTGGCACGCGGTGTCAACGTCACACGAGCACGGTGTGATCCATTACCTCACCAGCAGGTCGAGCAGGCGCTCCGGCTCGGCGGCCGGATCGGTGGTGAGCCCGGTGTGCACGGGCCCCGGCTGGACGACGGTCGAGCGGGGCGCGATCAGCCAGCGGAAGCGCCGGCCCGCCTCCTCGCGCGCCTCCTTCCCGGCCGCCTCGCCCCCGGCGCAGGCCCCTTCGACGGCCCGGAGCGCGGCCCGGACGCCGGCCACGTCCGCGTCCGGGTCGAGCGCGCGCAGCCGGGCCTCGTCGAGGTGGGTGCGCACTCCGACGTAGGCCCTGGCCCGGCAGTACACGAGCACCCCGGCGTTGATGCACTCGCCGCGCTCGATCCGGGGCACGACCCGCAGCAGGGCGTACTCGTAGACCTCCCGGCCGCTGCCCGGACCGCCCTTGATGACATGGCGCTCGACCACACTGCCGGCCATGTGGATGTGGCGCTCGCTCACTTGTCTCCCTCGATTCCCGTGATGCGCTCGTGGACCTCGGCGGCCCGCGTCAGCAGGGGCCGGGCGTAGGCCCTTCTCAGGTCGTCCGGGGTGTCGAAGCCGGGTTCGTCCGCCAGCCAGACGTCCGGGATCTCAGCGGTGACCTCGGCGAGCAGGTCCTCGGTGACCTGCGGGGCCAGCTCGGCGGCGGCCGCGGCGACATCCGGCGCGAAGGGCCCCAGGACGTGGTCCGAGGCGTCGTAGGGACGGGCGGCGGACTTCTCGGCGCCGGGCCAGTTGTGCTGCCAGATCATGGTCGCGCCGTGGTCGATGAGCCACACCTCGCCCTGCCACCACAGCAGGTTGGGGTTGCGCCAGGAGCGGTCGACGTTGTTGACCAGCGCGTCGAACCAGACGATCCGGCCGGCCTCCTCGGGGCCCACCGCGAAGGCGAGGTGATCGAAGCCGAGCGCTCCGGAGAGGAAGTCCATGCCGAGGTTGGTGCCGCCGCTGGACCTCAGCAGCTCCTGCACCCGCTCGTCGGGCTCGCCGAGCCCCAGGTCCGGGTCGAGGTCCAGGGTCACGAGCCGCGGCACCCGGAAGCCGAGCCGCCGTGCGAGCTCTCCGACCACCACCTCGGCGACCAGCGTCTTACGGCCCTGTCCGGCGCCGCTGAACTTGAGGACGTACGTCCCGTGGTCGTCGGCCTCGACGAGCCCCGGCAGTGAACCGCCCTCACGCAGGGGCGCGATGTAGCGGGTCACGATGGCTTCCTTGAGCATCGCCCCAGGTTACTGGCCGACTCGCGGGCCGACAGCGAAGCGACAGCTCCGCTTTACCCGACTCTGAGGTCGAACGCGTTTAGATCTCGACATCGTCTGAACAAGAGGCGTCGGACGACCGTACCCCTGAGCAGCTGCACCAAGTCCGCGTTGGAAGGAATGTCAGCATGACCAGCGAACTGCCCCATCCCGTTCCGGTTCCTGCACGTCGTACCGTCGTGGCGGCGGTGGGCGCGGCCGGACTCGCCGTCGCGCTGACCGCGTGCGGATCGGGCGACGACTCGTCCGACTCCTCCTCCAGCAGCCAGGCGGACGCGAACGCGAGCGGCGGAGGGTCGAGCTCGAGCTCCGACACCGGCTCCGGCGGCACCGCCCTGGCGAAGACGTCCGACATCCCCGAGGGTGGCGGCACGATCTTCAAGGACCAGGGCGTGGTGGTCACCCAGCCGACAGCGGGCACCTACAAGGCGTTCTCGTCCAAGTGCACGCACGCGGGTTGCGCGGTCGGGAGCGTCGCCAAGGGCGTGATCCACTGTCCGTGCCACAACAGCGAGTTCTCGGTCGAGGACGGCAGCGTCAAGAAGGGTCCCGCGACCCAGCCGCTGCCGGCCAAGCAGATCACCGTGAGCGGGGACTCGATCACACTGGCGTGACCCCTGTCCGCCGGGGCCGCGTCAGGCCGCCCAGCACCTCGTCCGTGGTCGCGACCGTGGCGACCAACGCGAGGGTGTGGCGGATCATCGCGGGGGTGTAGTCGGAGGGCACCCCCGCGATGGCGTCGCCCGGCACGACGACGGTGTAGCCGCGGTTCACGGCGTCGAAGACGGCGTTCGGGATCGCCACGTTGGCCGAGACCCCTGTCACGACCAGCGTGCGGCAGCCGAGGTTGCGCAGCAGCGCGTCGACTTCGGTGCCGTGGATCGGGGACAGTCCGTGGAGCCTTCGTACGACGAAGTCCTCCTCGGTCACCTCGATCGGGGCGGCCACCCGCACCGCCGCCGTACCGGCCAGTTGCTGGACGGGCAGGCGTTCGGCGGCCCGGAAGAGGCGGGCGTTGCGGCTGGCGCCACGGCCGTCGGGGCGGCGTTCGGCGAGCGCGTGGATCACCTGGACCCCGCTCTCGTGGGCGGCGGCGACCAGCCGGGCGACGTTGGCGAGAGCGCCGGACGTCCTTGCCTCGCGGGCGAGTTCGGGCAGTGCGCTGTCCGGTCCGACGACGCCCTGCTGGCACTCGACGGTGAGCAGGACGGTGGTCCCGGGATCGAGCAGTTCGCGGAGTCGTTCGTACGACGGCACGGTTCCCCCTGGTCGCCGATGGTCCGGAGCCGGTGACAGTAGCCACCATTGCGTGGGGACGGAAGACGACCCATCCTTTTCTGACGTGATGTCAGAGGATCTCCTCTGACACGACGTGAGAGAAAGAGGGGGACGTATGACCGTCACTCAGCGTCGGGGCCGGAAGATCATGATGACGCCGGGCGAGCTGGACGAGTTCCTCACCAGCCAGCGCACCTGCCGGGTCGCCACGGTGTCCGCCGATGGCGCCCCGCATGTGAGCACGCTCTGGTTCGCCTGGGACGGCTCCTCGATGTGGCTGTACTCCGTCGTGCGCAGCAAGCGCTGGACGGACCTGCGCCGCGATCCTCGGGTCGCGATCGTGGTGGACACGGGCGAGGAGTACGACGAACTCCAGGGCGTCGAGCTGTCCGGGACCGTGGAGTTCGTGGGCGAGGCCCCGCGCACCGGCGAGCTCTGCGCCGAACTCGACGTCCCCGAGACGCTGTTCGCCCGCAAGAACTTCCGCCTGGAGGAGATGCCCCACGACGGCCGGCACGCCTGGATACGGCTGACGCCCGAGAAGATCGTCTCGTGGGACTTCCGCAAGCTGGGCTCGGTCTGAATCAGACAACCTCCTCCGCGGCCGACTTCAGTGCCTCGACCGCCGCCCTGATCGACGGGCGGCGGTCGGCGTCCGCGCGCCACACGGCGTAGATGTGGCGGCGCACCGACTGCCGTACGGGCACGGTCCGTACGCCGTCCGGGACCGGCCCGCGCCCGAGCCGGGGCGCCACGCACACACCCAGCCCGGCGGCGACCAGGGCGAGTTGGGTCGGATGTTCCTCCGCGCGGTGCGCGACGCGCGGTTCGACGCCCTTGGAGCGCAGGGTGTGCATCAGCCACTCGTGGCAGAACTCGCCCTCGCCCCAGGTGACCCAGTCGTCGTCGGCGAAGTCCTCCAGGTCGACCTCGCTCCGGTGGGCGTGGCGGTGGGTGGCGGGCATCGCCACGTCGGCCGTGTCGTCGACGATCGACGCCTTGGCCAGGCCCTCGGGCATGGGGAGCGGCTTGTTGTACCAGTCGAGGACGACCGCGAGGTCGTGGTCACCGCGGAGCACGCCGAGGACGGCGGATTCCGGTTCTGTCTCGCGTGAGCTGATCCGCAGGCCCGGATGCCGGTCGCGCAGTCCCGACAACGCGACTGGGAACAGTCCCCGCGCGGCCGTCGGGAACGCGGCCAGCCGCAACTCACCTACCACCTGCCCGCGTTGGGCCTCCAGGTCGGACTGGGCGAGCTCGACCTGGGACAGGATGCGGGCCGCGTGCTCGGCCAGCAGACGGCCCGCGTCGGTGAGCCGCACACCCCTGCCGTTCTTGGCCAGGAGCTGCTGGCCGACCTCGCGCTCCAGCTTGGACATCTGCTGCGAGACGGCCGACGTCGTGATGTGCAGCCCCTCGGCGGCACCGCTGACCGAGCCGTGCCGGGCGAGGGCGTCGAGGGTGCGCAGGCGCTCCAGGTTCAACATGTAAGCAATACTACGAGATACTCCGCGCGAAAACTCGCTTGTGCTACGAGATCGTGTGCCGGATCGTGGTCGGCATGACCACCGCGACCGTCACCGAAGCCCCGGCTCGGGCTTCTCGCCGCCCCGCCCTCGACTGGCGCCTGCGCTTCGGCGTGCTCTCGCTGATCTGGGGGTTCAGCTTTCTGCTCATCAAGGTGGGCACGGACGGGTACGCGCCCTTCCAGGTCACCTTCGGGCGGTTGATGTTCGGCACGCTGGTGCTCGCGGCGGCGATGGTGGTGAAGCGGGAGCGGCTCCCTCGCCGGGCGCGGACCTGGGGGCATCTGGCGATCGCCGCGTTCCTGTTGAACGCGCTGCCGTTCTCGCTCTTCGCGTACTCGGAGCTGACGATTCCGTCCACGCTTGCGGGGATCTGCAACGCGACTTCGCCGCTGTGGGGGATGCTTTTGTCCGTCGTCGCGTTGTCCGAGGACCGGCCCACGCGCGTGCGGGTCGCGGGGCTCGGGCTCGGGTTCCTGGGGGTGCTGACGGTTCTCGGTGCGTGGGAGGGGTTCAGCGGGCTGGACTTCGCCGGCACCGTGATGGCCCTGTCTGCCTCGCTCAGCTATCCGATCGGGTGGATCTACGTGCGTCGGACGCTGGCGGGGGTGGGGTACTCCCATATATCGCTGACGGGGGCGCAGTTGTTCTTGGCGATGGTTCAACTGGCGGTCGTCACAGTGGTGTTCGCCGGGGTGCCGACACAGGTCGACGTGGTGCCGTTGCTTGCGATCGCGGCGTTGGGGGCGCTGGGTACGGGGTTGGCGCTGCTGATCCAGTACGGGTTGGTCGCGGAGGTCGGGCCGACGACCGCGCAGATGGTCACGTATTTCATTCCGGTGATCGCCACGGGGGCGGGGGTTGTGGTGCTGGGTGAGTCGCTGAGTTGGTCGACGCCGGTGGGGGCGGTGGTTGTTCTTGCGGGGGCTGCGCTGACTCAGGTGCGGAGGGCGCCTGATGGGGTGGCGGGTAGCGATCGTTTGCGGCTGCGCGTGCGTGGGGGCTGGTCGCGCAGTTCCTCGCGCCCCTAAGGGCAGCTCCACTCGCCCTTAGACGTAATTACGGGTCGGTGCCGGACCCAGCGCCCTCGCGATCGCGTCTGCCAAGAGGGTGGCCTCTTCCGCCGTCAAGGTCGCCACGGTCACCCGGATCCCCTGCGGCGCGTTCATCCTGAAGCGGGCTCCCGGAGCCACCGCCCAGCCCGCGTGGAGGAGGCGGGAGACCGCGCCCGTCTCGTCCGGGACCGGGATCCAGACGTTGAGGCCGCTGCGGCCATGGGCCTCCACTCCCCGCTCCGCCAGCGCGCCGATCAGCCGGTCCCGGCGCTCGCCGTACGCCGCCGCCACCTCCCTCGTGTCCAGTACGCCGTCGGCCCACAGGTGGACCACCGCCCGCTGGGTGATCCGGCTGACCCAGCCGGGGCCCAGGCGGTGGCGGCCGTGGACGCGGTCGACCGTGGTCTCGTCGCCGGTGAGGACGGCCAGGCGCAGGTCGGGGCCGTAGGCCTTGGCCACAGAGCGGACGAAGGCCCAGTGGCGGGTGGCTCCGGCCAGGGGGTGCAGGGGGAGGTCGACGATGCCGTGGCCGTGGTCGTCCTCGATCAGGAGGGTGTGCGGGTGGTCCGCCAGGACCGCGCGCAGGGCACGCGCGCGTGTGGCGGTCACCGAGGCGCCGGTCGGGTTCTGGGCCCGGTCGGTGACGATCAGGGCCCGGGCGCCCGACTCCAGGGCACGGCCTACGTCTTCGGGGCGCGGGCCCTCGTCGTCCACGCCCACCGGGGCCGTGCGCAGGCCGAGCGCCGGGACGAGGTCGAGGAGGCTGCCCCAGCCGGGGTCCTCCACGGCAACTGTGTCGCCCGGCTTGAGGTGGGCGGTCAGGACACGCTCGATCACGTCGAGGGAGCCGGAGGCGAGGGCGAGCGGGCCGTCCGGGACTCCGTCCGCGTGCAGTGCCTTTCGTGCGAGGCGCGCGAGTTCCGGGTCCACCGTCGCTTCTCCGTAGAGAACGGGCTCCCGGTCGCCGCGTTCGGCGGCCGCCGCGAAGGCAGGACCCAGAGGCGGCAGCAGCGCCGGATCCGGGTTGCCGTTCGCCACGTTCCGCACGCCCTCCGGGACTTCCACGCGGATGTACTCGCGTCCCGTGGTGGCCGGCTTGGAACGCACCCGGCTGCCCCTGCGCCCGGCGGTCTCGATCACCCCGCGCTCCCGCAGGGTGCGGTACGCGGCCGCGACCGTGTTGGGATTCACGCTCAGCTCGGCAGCCAACTCCCGCATGGGCGGCAGCAGTTGACCGGGCTCCAGCTGTCCCGCACCCACCGCACGCTCGACGCTGGCCGCAATCTCCGCTGCGCGTCGCCCTTCGATCCGATATCCTTCTAGCACAAAGCAGATTATGCACTAGTGCAATGGAGATCGCAATGCAGGGGACCACCGCGACCACGCCGGAGCCGACCGCCTACGCACCGACCGACCGCACCGTCCCGACGCGCTCCCCCGGCCGGGCCTCGTACGACAGGGAACTGGTGCACTCGATACTCGACGAGGGGTACGTCTGCCATCTCGGCTTCGTCCGGGACGGCGCCCCGGTGGTGCTGCCCACGCTGTACGGCCGGGTGGGCGAGCGGCTGTACGTGCACGGTTCGACGGGGTCGCGTCCGCTGCGGATGACCGGTCAGGCCGACCCCGGGCTGCCGGTGTGCCTGACGGTCACGCATGTCGACGCGCTGATCCTGGCCCGCTCGGCCTTCCACCACTCGATCAACTACCGGTCCGTGGTGGTGCACGGTCTCGCGTACGACGTCACGGACCCCGAGGAGAAGCGCCTCGCCCTGGACGCGCTGGTCGACCACGTCGTGCCCGGCCGTGCCCTCGACTCCCGCCCCGCCAACAAGAAGGAACTGGCCGCCACCGCCGTCATCCGCCTCGACCTCGACGAGGTCTCCGCCAAGCTCCGCACCGGCGGTGTCAACGACGAGCCCGAGGACCTCGCCCTCCCCCACTGGGCCGGCGTGGTCCCGCTGCACAAGGGCTACGGCACCCCCGTCGCCGACGGCGACCTGGCCCCCGGCACCGAGGTCCCCGACTACCTGGCGGGCCTGTGATGCTGATCCACCCCTGGGACGCGGCCCGTGAGGACGCCGAGTGGCAACAATGGCTAGCCGTCCACGACTTCGGGCAGCTCGCCGTCAACGGCCCGCCGGGCGAACCGCCGTTCGTCCAGCCCCTGCACTTCGCCTACGACCCCGAGCGGGGCGAGGCCGTCACCCATCTCGCGCGGCCCAATCCGCTGTGGGGCGCCCTGGAGACGAACCCGGACGTCCTGCTGAGCGTCGTCGACGACTACGCCTACGTCCCCGGCCCGTGGCAGGCCGATCCCGGTGTCCCCTCGGAGCACGGCGTGCCCACGAGTTTCTACGCGGCCGTGCAACTCCGCTGCCGGGCCCACCTGGTGGACGACCCGGCCGAGAAGGCCGCGCTGCTGGACCGCCAGGTAGGACACTTCCAGCCGGAGGGGGGCAGCGCGCGGGTGACGGTGGGCGAGGAGCCGTACGGAAGGATGCTGTCCGGAATCCGCGGGGTGCGGCTCGAAGTGACCGGGGTGCGGGCGAAGTTCAAGTACGCCGGCAAGCGGACCACCCAGGTGCAGGACCGGATCGCGGGCAGGCTGGCGGACCGGGACGGCCCCGGGGACGCGGCGGCTCGCGAGCATCTGCTGCGCCGGCAACGCGCCTGAACGCAGGGGCCCTTCGCAGCGAAGGGCCCCTCGGCCCGTCAGGCGAGCACGCGTGCCTCCGTCACCGCCAGCCCCACGACGGCGCCCAGCATGAGAAGGGTGCCGACGACCGTCGTCGGGGTGAGTGGCTCACCGAACAGCATCAGGGCCAGCACCGCAGCGCTCACCGGTTCCAGGAGCATGATCACGGAGACCGTCGTGGAACGGACCACCGCGGCGGCCGCGAAGTACAGGGCGTAGGCGAGGGCCGTGGGCACGGTCGCGAGGTAGACCAACAGCCCCAGGAGCAGGGCCGGTTGAGCGGTGTGCGGGACGAGTCCCTCGGCTGACGCGAAGGGCAGCAGGCAGAGGCTGGTGACGGCGAAGACCCCGATGGAGGTGCCGGAGGACTCCGCCCGGGCGGCACGGGTGATCAGGGTCATCACACAGCATCCGGCCGCCGAGAGCAGCCCGAGGAGCACGCCCAGCGGTCGTACGGACGCCTCCGCACCGCCGAGCATCAGCACGCCGAGTCCGGCGAGCGCCCCGGCGACGGCGACGACTCCGCTCCGCCCGAGCCGCTCCCCCAGCGTCAGGCGGGCCCCGAGCGCGATCAGGACGGGTCCGGCGCCGAGGGTGACGACCGTGGCCACGGCGAGGCCGGTGGAGCGTACGGCGGCGAAGTAGGCGGTCTGGAACACCGCGAGGCCGACGCCCGAGGCGCCGAATCTCAGCGCCCTTCGGCCGAGGGGCTCCGAGACGGCCGTACGCGCGCGTGGCCGGGCGGGGCGGACGGCCAGCAGCACCAGGAGGCCGGCGGCGCAGCGCCAGAAGGACAGGGACACCGGGCCCAGGTCACTGGTCCGGTAGGTGAGGGAGGCGACCGCTCCGGCGGTGCCCCAGGTGGTGCCGGCGACGATCAGGTAGACGAGGCCTCGCCCTACGGGCAGGCCTGAAGAAGCATGCGACACGTGTTCTCTCCGCAGTCGCGCCGAGGCGCGGAAGTTCGGAAGAGGACGCCCGCTCGTTTCGAAGGCGGCGTGGCGGGGTCCGCGGACTTCGTCTGCGGGCAGCACCGTTCGGCCCGGCAGGGCGCCGGGCCTGGTCTCCGGAGGGCCCGCCTCAGGCGGCCGGCGGAGAGACGATGAGCGTGCGCGTATGCATGGTCCGGGAGCCTAGGCGGCGGTCTCCCGGGCCGACAACCGACTTTCGGCGCCCCCGGTCGCGACCGGCTCCACCGAGCCCTTGGCCGGGGTCGAGGACTGCGCGATGAAGGCCCCGAGGAGCACCACCGCACCGCCCACGATCTGGGGGGCCGAGAGGTGTTCGCCGAGCAGCACCCAGGCGAGGACGGTCGCGACGACGGCTTCGAGGCAGGCCACGACTCCGGCCACCGCCGGGGAGAGCCTGCGCACCGAGACCACGCCGGTGACGTAGGCGACGACGGTGGCGGCGAGCACGATCCAGCCGAGCAGGAGCCCCGCCGCGACCGGGGTGCCGTTCATGTCGGCCCGGTGCGTGAGGACGGAGAAGTCCATGGTCCAGGGGTGGGCCACGACGGTCAGGACGGCGGTGCCGACGAGCAGACCGTACGCGATCACGCCGAGCGGGTCCGGGGGCTCCTCGCCGGAGTCGCTGCCTTGGTCGGACAGGATGAAGTAGCCGACCTGACAGCAGGCGGCGCCGAGCGCGAGAAGCAGTCCGACGGCGTCGAAGCTCAGGCCCGACCACACCTCGACGACACAGGCGAGTCCGCCGACCGCGAGGACCACACCGAGCGCGGCGGCCCGGGTGACCGGCCGGCGCTGCACGAACCGGACCCAGCCGAGCACCAGGGCGGGGGCGAGGTACTCGACGAGCAGGGCGACACCGACGGGGATGCGCGAGATCGAGGCGAAGTAGAAGGCCTGCACTCCGGCCACGCCGAGCAGACCGAACCCGGCGAGCAGGGCGGGGCGCCGGCGCAACAGTCCTCGGTGGCGCACGGCGAGCGGCAGCATCACGAGAGCGGCGCCCGCCACCCGCAGCCACACCACGTGGAGCGGGTCCAGCCCCGCCTCGATCAACGGCTTGGCCGCGACCCCGGATCCGCCGAAGGCGAGCGCGGACACCAGCGCGAGACCGAGTCCGGCACCCTTGCCGCCGACGGCCCTGCTGCTCTCAGACGTATGCACCGGCCCATGATGACAGGGCACGACATGAGCGTCACCCCCGTTGACTCCTGTCTCAGCGGCTGGACCGCACCTTGGGCGGGGCCTTTGTCAGACCCCGGGGTACTGCGGGCCGCTCCGCAGGCTGTCGTCGACCCGCGCGAACACCGCCCGGGCGTCGATCCCCGCGCGGGTCAGCACCTCGACGGCGCGGGAGTCGGGGTCGACCAGGATCGCCGCGAGCAGGTCGGTCCCGCGGGCGGGTCCGCCGTCGCGTCGGCCGGCGCGGGCGCAGGCGTACTCCATCGCGCCCCCGGCGAGCGGCGAGAAGCCCTCGGCCGTCGTCACGACGGGGACGGCACCGGAGTCCTCGACCGTGCCCTGCCAGCGCAGTCCGTAGCCGATGCTGCGCTGCACGAGATAGCCGAGCAGCCGGGGCAACTGCGGTTCCGCCTCGAAGACGGCGTACGCCTCGGCGTCGGCGTCCAGCAGCGAGTGCAGCAGATGGGCGGTGTCGATCTGCCGGTCCCCGTCACGGAGCGCGCGTCTGCGGGCACCGGACACCACCGCTGCCAGTTCCGCGCTGAACCTGGCATCGTTGTCCGGGTCGGCCGGCGGCCGACCGCCCTGTTCGCGGGCGGACTGCCGGGGGATACGGGGGTGCACATCCCCCACCCCATCAGCCTCACACAGTCGGGTCATCCCCGAGGGGAAGCATTTTCGCGTCCCACGCAGAGCGGACCCGGAGAGCCGGAATCTCCTCCTTACGGATGAGATCACGCCTTTCTGAACTGGTGGGCGCGCGCCCTCTTGTCGCGCGCCCCTCGCGCAACCGCGGTGCGACCGCGGCCCGTCCCACACAAGCGTGGAGAGCAGGAGCTGGCTGGTGGCCCTGCCGGCCGTGGACGGCAGGCAGTACGTGTACCGGGTGTACGCCCCGGAGGACGCGCTGCTCGCCGACCTGTTCTGGGAGGCGTGGCACTGCCACGACGAGAGCGCGTTCCCGCGCGCGTGGGACCTGTTAGACGCGGCGGTGATACGGCCGGGTCGGCTGAGCGGAGCTCCACACTTCCTGACGGTTCGTCAGTATTGAATGTTGTCCTTGCTACGGCTACGTTCCGCGACACCACAGCCCGCTACGAAGAGGTGGTCGCATGGCCGAAATCAGCGCGGAAGCACGCATCCAGGCGCCCGCGGAGAAGGTCTGGGCACAGCTCACGGACTGGTCCGCCTACGGCGAGTGGAACGCGACCCACACCAGCTTTCCCCAGGGCGGCCCGACGGTTCTCGAAGTGGGCGGGACCTTCCAGGAGAACATGAAGCTGATGGGGTTCCCCGCCGAGGTCGAGTGGACCATCGACCAGGTGGAGCCGGCCCGGCTGTTCGCCATCCAGGGCAAGGGCCCGATGGCGGTGAGCGTCGCGACGCGCTACACCCTGGGCCCCGACGGCGACGCCACCACGGTCCGCATCGACGGCGAGTTCACGGGCGCCGCCGTCTCCCTGATGGCGGGCAAGCTCAAGGACTCCGGTACGGCCGCGCTGAACGAGTCGCTGCGGAAGCTGGCCGGGCTTGTGGAGTGACTCCGGCACGCAGGAGGGCGCCCCGCGGATCGCTCCACGGGGCGCCCTCTGATCGCCGTACGACAGGCAGTCCTCGTCTGTCAGTCCTCGTCGGCGAGGATGAGGTACAGCTTCTTGCGGGCCTCGTTGATGACGGCCACCGCCTTGTCGCGCTGCTCCTTGTTGCCGGTCTTCCAGACCTGCCCGAAGGCCTCCATCAGACCGAAGCCGGCCTGCCGGATCTCGCCGAGCGCCTCGAAGTCGATGCCGCGGGAGGCTTCCTCCCAGGGCGCGTCGGGGCCCTCGTCGGCCGCGGTACGGCCGGGCTCGGTGAGCGAGAACAGCTTCTTGCCGCCCTCGGACTCACTGGTGATCAGCCCCTCGTCCTCCAGCAGCTGGAGGGTGGGGTACACCGAGCCGGGGCTGGGCTTCCACGCCCCGCCGCTGCGCTCGGCGATCTCCTGGATCATCTCGTAGCCGTGCATCGGCCGGTCCTTGAGCAGCGCCAGGATCGAGGCGCGCACGTCGCCGCGCCGCGCCCTCCCCCTGGGCCCGCCCCTCCCCCTCGGCCCCCAGGGCCCGGGACCGAATCCCGGGCCCCCGAAACCGGGGCCACCGGGACCGCCCGGACCGAAAGGCCCGAAGGCGCCACGCAGGCTCTCGGGGCCACCACGGCCCCTGTGACCCGCTCCACCGTGTCCACGCTCGAATCCATGGGAACGCATCGCAATCACTCCATTCCATCGTTGATCTGTCGCGATGCTTCAACGATATATCGGAACTGTTCGTAGAGCAAGGCCCCTCGCACGACGACCAAGTGGACGTGACCACCGAAACCGTTGCGTCCTTGGTGAAGGAACAGTTGCCGCCGAGACGTTGGCGTTTCTGGAAAAGGAAGCCCGGGCGAGCGCGGAGTTGGCGCGGGTGCTCCGGTTCCCCGCCCCGGAACCCGTCGCCCTGGGCGAGCCCGGAGCGGGTTATCCCATGCCGTGGTCGGTCCAGACATGGCTGCGGGAACGGTCGCCTCGGAGACCGACCCGAGGGGGTCGGACGCTTTCGCCGAGGACCTCGCAGCCTTCATCGGCCCGCCGGGAGACCGGCTCGGCGGCGCCCTGGGCGCCCACGGCTCAGGGCCGGCCGACCCCGCGCTGGACCTGGTCAGTGCCTGGCACGTTTTGCGGCCACTACTACGTGGCCGTCTTCACCGCGGTACGGACCCGGGAACAGAGCGGCTACAGCGAGACCGTCGCGCGCAGGGAAGACCTCGTGAAGGACGTCCCCGGGTACCTGGGGACGGACTACGCGCAGATTCCCGGCGGACTGGCCATCACCGTCGGGTACTTCCGCGACGCCGACGCCGTCACCGCCTGGCGGACCGACATCGAGCACCGCGCGGCACAGAAGCGCGGGCGGGCCGAGTGGTACGAGAGCTACACACTGCACATCGCGAAGGTGGAACGGAGCCACGGGTTCACACGGGCGTAGCTCCGTTACGGCGTCAGTCGTTCAGCGCGGTGCGCAGGGTGGTGGCCATCAGGTCGATGGCCTCCTTTCCTGCCGGCACCGGGCCCGTGTGGGTGAAGTAGTGGTCGACGCCCTCGAAGACACGGTGGGTGACCGGCACGCCGGCCGCCTCCAGGGCCTTGGCGTAGGCGTCTCCCTCGTTGCGCAGGCGGTCGTTCTCCGCGGTGATGACCAGGGCGGGCGGAAGCCCCGCGAGGTCGTCGGCGAGGGCGGGCGAGACGAGGGGCTGGGCGCGGTCCGCGGGGTCCGGGACGTACGCGGCGGTGAAGATCCGCATGAGGCCGGGAGTGAGCAGCGGCTTGGCGACGAGGGACTGCTTGGTCGCCGGATCGGCCTGCTGGTCGAGCGGGGCCGAGTCGAGGATCTGGAGCCGGGGCGTGAAGGTACCGCGCTCCCTGGCCAGGCGGCACACCGCGGCGGTCAGGTTGGCCCCCGCGCTGTGTCCGCCCACGGCGAGGCGCGAACCGTCCCAGCCGCCCGCGGTGCCGTTCTCGGCGACCCACTCGGCGACGTCGTAGGCCTGTGTGACGGGCACCGGGAACGGCCGCTGCGGGGCGACGGCGTAGTCCACGTTGATCACGACACAGCCGGCCTTGGCGGCGATGTAACGGCAGATGTGGTCGTCCTGCTCGTGGCGGGCGATGACGAACCCGCCGCCGTGGAAGTTGAGGTACACGGGGGCGGGGGCGTCGGTGCCGGCCGACGGGCGGTAGACGGTGCACGTCACCGGCCCGGCACCGGTCTCCACACGCAGGGTCTCGGTGTTCGCCGGGATGTCGGTGAAGCGCAGATCCTTGTGCACGCGGGACATCACCCTGCCCAGCAGCAGCTGGACTCCTCTGGCCTGGATCGCGGGGCTGAACGGCATGGCTTGGCACCCATCAGTACAAGGTTAAAGTAACAGGATTCCTGATAATGGATGCTGGCCAACCGTTCGCGCAAGAGCCCTACTCCGTCGACGGCACCGACCGCAGGGTCAGCGGAGTCTCTGACCCGACGCGGGTCAGCTTCTCCGGGTTGCGGACGTAGTACATGCCCGTGATGCGGGCGCCCTCGACGCGGACCGCCAGGACGCCGTCCATCTCGCCGTCCATACGCAGCACGAGGGCCGGGCTGCCGTTGACCTGGGTGGTGTCACCGGTGAGCGCGACGGTCCGCTTGGCGATTCCGCCGATGATGAAGCGGGCCACCTTGTCGGCGCTGACGATCGGTCGGAGCGCGGCCTGCTTGACGCCGCCGCCGTCGCTGACCAGGACGACGTCGGGGGCGAGCACATCGAGCAGCCCTTGCAGGTCCCCGGTCTCGAGCGCGCGCCGGAACGACTCCACCGCCGCCCGGGTCTCGCTCGCGGAGGCCGTCCTGCGCGGTCGGCGGGCGTCGACGTGCCGCCGAGCGCGGTGCGCGATCTGGCGCACCGCGTCGGGGCTCTTGCCGACGGCGGCCGCGATCTCGTCGTAGTCGACGTCGAAGACCTCGCGCAGCACGAACACGGCGCGTTCCGTCGGCGCGAGCGTCTCCAGGACGCACATCAGCGCCATCGACAGGCTCTCCGACAACTCCACGTCCTCGGCGACGTCCGGCGCGGTGAGCAACGGCTCGGGCAGCCAGGGCCCTACGTACGCCTCCTTGCGGCGGGTCATGGTGCGCAGCCGGTTGAGGGCCTGGCGGGTGGTGATGCGGACCAGGTAGGCACGCGGGTCCTGCACCTGCTCCAGGTCGGCCTTGACCCACCGCAGCCAGGTCTCCTGGAGCACGTCCTCCGCGTCGGCCGCCGATCCGAGCATCTCGTAGGCGACGGTGAAGAGCAGGTTGCGGTGGGCGACGAACGTCTCGGTCGCCGGGTCGGTGGTGCGCTCGCTCATGCTGGGTCCCTCCCCCGTGGTCGTGCTCGGCCTAGGCCGCCTGGTCGGCGGTGGCCGGCACCTCGTCGAGCCGCTGACGGCGCGTGGCGTCCTTGGACCACCAGGTGCGCACACCGGGCTTGCGTGCCTCCTGGCCCAGTTGCCAGACCGTGCTGCGGCAGATGATCTCCTTGAGCTTCGCACCCAGGAAGCCGCCGACATAGAGGCTGATCGCGGTGTCGTCCTTGCGGGAGAACTGGAAAACCCCGGTCCGGCGCCCCAGGCTGATGCACTGCCCGGCGAAGCCCACGTCGACTCTGACGGGCGGCTCACCCGCGATCCGGCTGAGCACCGTCTGGGCGGCCTGCGGGCCCAGCTGTACGGCGGACTGGCAGCCCATCCGGTACGGCAGGTCCGATGGCGCCGCCGAGTCGCCGGCCGCGACGATGTGCTCATCGTCCACGCTGGTCAGGGTCTCGTCGGTGATCAGGCGGCCCATGGGGTCGGCGCTCAGACCGCTGCGCGCGGCCAGGTCCGGCACGCCGAAGCCGGCGGTCCAGACGGTCACCCCGCTGGGGAGCTCACGGCCGTCGTCCAGCCGTACGGCGTGGGCGGTCACCGCCGTCACCCTGGTGCCGGGGCCGTCGAGGACGGTCACGCCGAGTCGAGCCAGGCGCTTCGCGACCGCGCGCCGACCCTTGGGGTGCAGATAGGGGCCGAGCACACCGCCGCAGACCAGGGTCACGGCGCGCCCCTGCTCCGCCAGTTCGGCGGCGGTCTCGATGCCGGCCGGACCGGCTCCGACGACGGTCACCGGGGCCGTCGCGGGCGCGGCGTCGAGGACCGGCCTCAGTCGCCGGGCCTCCTCAAGGGTGCCGATGGGGTGGGCGAACCGGGCTGCTCCGGGCACGCTCGGGTCGGCGCTGCCGCTGCCCACGGCGTAGACCAGGTAGTCGTAGCCGACGGTGCCGCCGGCCGCCAGCGTCACACTGCGCCCGGCCGCGTCGATGCGGGTCACGGTGTCGACGACGAGCTGGACACCCGGGGCCAGGACCTTCTTGTAGGGGGCGACCGCCTCGTGGTTGCCGCCCACCAGCTGGTGCAGCCGGATCCGCTCGACGAAGTCCGCACGCGGGTTGATCAGGGTCACCGTCACGTCGTCGCGCTGGGTCAGCCGGTTGGCCGCCATGACGCCCGCGTAGCCGCCGCCGATGACGAGGACTTCGGTGTTCATGGTGTCTCCTCCGTCGCAAGGTCCGTCAGGTCCGCCTTGAGGAGTTCAGCCTCAAGGGGTTCGGCCTCAAGACACCGGGCGGCGAGCCTGCGTGACAGGATGTGGCCTGGATCACTTACTGAGGGGAGAAAATCAGTCCAGTGACCACGGATTGGCCTTGTTCCCTCAGCCAGTTGGCCCCTTACCGTCGGGCCATGCGTATCCGAATAGTCGACGCCTTCACCGACCGGCCCTTCGCCGGGAACCCGGCCGGAGTCCTGCTCCTCGACGACTCCTTCCCGGACGACGACCGGCTCCAGGACATCGCCCTGGAGGTCAACCACGCCGAGACGGCCTTCGCGCACCGGCTTCCCGGGGGCGGCGAGGCGGACTGGGCGCTGCGCTGGTTCACGCCCGCCACCGAGGTGGCCATGTGCGGGCACGCGACGCTCGCCACGGCCCATGTCCTGCACAGCACGGGCGCGCATGAGGGCCCGGTGCGGTTCGCCACCCGCAGTGGCGTCCTCATCGCCACGCCGGACGCGGACGGCTCCATCACCCTGGACTTCCCGACCGCGCCGCTGACCGAGGTCGAACTTCCCGAAGGGGTAGCCGAGGCGCTCGGCGCCGAACCCCTCACCGCCTTCGACACCGGCCCGAACATCAGGGACCTGCTGCTCGAACTCGCCGACGAGAAGACCGTCCACGCCCTGCGCCCCGACCTGAAGGCCCTGGCCGCCCACTCCGAGCGCGGCATCATCGCCACCGCCCGCGCCGACGACCCGGCACTGGGCTACGACTTCGTCTCCCGCTGCTTCTTCCCGAACGTCGGCATCGACGAGGACCCGGTCACCGGCAGCGCGCACACGGCTCTGGCGCCCTACTGGTCCGAGCGCCTCGGCCGCAGCGACCTCACCGGCCTGCAGGCCTCGCCCCGCTCCGGCCGGGTCCGCACCGAGCTGCGGGGCGAGCGGACACTGCTGACCGGCCGCGCGGTCACCGTGATCGAGGGCGAGCTGCTGGCATAGGAAAGCCCCCTACGCGGTGGGCAGCCAGCCCACCTTCCCGGCGAGCAGCGCGTAACCCACGAACGCCCCGATGTCGAGCAGGGAATGCGCCACCACCAGGGGACCCACCCGGCCCCAGCGTCGGTACAGGTAGACGAACACCACGCCCATCACCATGTTGCCGATGAAGCCGCCGATCCCCTGGTAGAGGTGGTAACTGCCGCGCAGCACGGAACTGGCCACCAGCGCGGTGCCCGGGGTCCAGCCCAGCTGGTGGAGCCGGCGCAGCAGATAGCCGACGACGATCACCTCTTCGAGGATCGCGTTCTGCATCGCCGAGAGGATCAGCACCGGGTACTTCCACCACACGTCGGGCAACGCCTCGGGCACCACGGTGAGGTTGAAGCCCAGACCGCGGGCGGCCAGGTAGAAGGCGATTCCGGTGCTGCCGATCACGGCCGCGATCCCGGCCCCGCGCGCGAGGTCGGGTCCCGGCCGGGTGCGGTCGAAGCCGAGGGTTCTGAGGCTCCCGCCCTCCCGCAGCAGGAAGTGCGCGACGAGCGCGACGGGCACCAGCGCCGACGCGATCCCGAAGAGCTGCCAGGCGAGATCGAGCCAGGGACGGCCGGGCGCGGCCGAGGCGTTGAGGGTCGCCGCCTGGTCCTTGAGACCCCCTGGTTTGGTGACCGATCCGACAAAACTGATCAGCGCGGACACACCGCTCGCACCGAGCGAAAGCCCCAGAACGAGCAGCGTCTCATCACGGAAGAATCTCCGTGAGAGCGCCCTCTGCGGAAAAGAATCGGCCACTGCCCCTTCCTCCGCCTGCACACCTGCCTCCAGTTGAGTAATCCCGCCTCATCCCCATCGCCGCCCCGCTAGGGTCCTTCGAAAGAACTTACGGAGATCGCGAGTTCTTACGAAGATCGTGCGCGACAGGCCGTCGGGGGACGGACGCCGTACGGGGCGTGCCTCCCTCCCTTTTCCTGCCAGAAACGGCTGTCCGGCACAGGGAGTCGACAGGGAGGGGCACCACCGTCATGGGACGTCACAGCTTGCCCGATCAGTATGGGGCGGGCGGCAGCGACCCCCGCCCACGCGCCCCCCGCCCCCGCGCCCGCCGCCGCACCGTGGCCATCGCGACGGTGCTCGTGCTGACCGTCGCAGGCGGTACGGCCGCTGCCGTCCAGGGCGGTCTGCTCTCCTTCGGCTCCTCCTGCCAGGACGAGGCGGTACGGCTCAAGGTGGCCGCCTCCCCGGACGTGGCCCCCGCGCTGCGCACCGCCGCCGATCGTGCCCGCGACGAGAACCTCACCTCCGACGGGCGCTGCGTCGACATCACGATCACCGCCCGGGAGTCCTACAAGGTCAGGGACAGCCTCGTGGCCGGCAAGGACCCCGGTGTGCAGGTGTGGGTGCCGGACTCGGACGTGTGGGTGGAACAGATCACCGGGGACGGCGGCGCGAAGGAGGTCGCCCGCGTCGGCAACGTGGCCTCCAGCCCGGTCGGAATGGCGATGGTGCCGACCGCCGCGAAGTCGCTGGGCTGGCCGCAGAAGACGTACGACTGGCTCGAACTGACGGGCGCCACCCAGCAGGACGACTCCCTCAAGCTCGGCGCCGCCGATCCTGCGCGCAGCGCGACCGGACTGCTCGCCCTCACCCAGCTCAGCGGGGCCGCCGGTAAGGTCAAGGGCGGTGAGACGCAGGCCGCGGCCATGATGAAGTCGCTCTCGCAGCGCATCTCCGACAGCGACGGGCAGCTGGTCGAGACGCTGCCGCGGGACTCCTCCGGCACCGAGCAGGGCAATCCGAAGCGCAACCAGGCGCTGGTTCTGTCCGAGCAGGCGGCCTTCGCCTACAACTCCTCGGCCGACGCGGGGACCGGACTGGACTTCTTCTATCCCAAGGACGGTTCACCGCGGCTCGACTACCCCTACGCGCTCGTCGACGAGACCCGGCTGACCACGGACGAGAGCCGGGCGGCGATCCGGTTCATGACGTATCTGCGCAAGCCCGAGCAGGCGCAGCTGCTGACGGACCGGGGGTTCAGGACGTCCGACGACCAGGTGTCGGCCTCACTCGTCGCGAAGGCCGGGGGCAAGGTGCCGCAGCCGTACACGGCGGCGGCCGGTGAGGCGGCGTCCGCGACGGCCCTCCAGGAGGCCCTCGGGACGTGGACGATCACGGTGCAGAGCGCGCGGATCACGACGGTGGTGGACGCGTCCTCGTCCATGTCGGAGACCGTGCCGGACACCGGCCGCTCCCGGATGGACGTGACCAAGGAGTCCCTCCTCCAGGCCTTGTCCACCTTCACCCAGGAGGACGAGATCGGGCTGTGGGAGTTCTCCACCAAGCTCGACGGCGACAAGGACTACAAGGTCCTGGTGCCGACGGAACGCCTCGGCGCCGGTGCGGACGGGGGCGGCACGCAACGGGAGCGGCTGTCGGCGGCGTTCGGCGGTCTTGAGCCGGTGCCCGGCGGGGCGACGGGACTGTACGACACCACGCTCGCCGCGTACCGGTCGGCGACCTCCACCTACGCCGAGGGCAAGTTCAACGCGCTGGTGGTCCTGACCGACGGCGTCAACCAGGACCCGGGCAGCATCACGCGCGGGACGCTGCTCTCCGAACTGGAGAAGCTCTCCAACCGGCAACGCCCGGTCCCTCTGATCGTGATCGCGGTGGGCCCCGACGCGGACCGCGCCGAAGCCTCCCAACTGGCCGAGGCCACCGGCGGCTCCGGCCAACAGGTCAACGACCCGTCCCAGATCCACGCGGTGATCCTGAAGGCCATCGTGGCAGCTGGCGCCCAGGGCACCGACGACAACTGACCGACCACAGCCGCCCACTCGCCACGCCCACCCTCAGGCCGCGCGCTCTTCCCTCCGCACCAGATCTGCCACGGTCCCCTTCCGACGGTTCCAGACCTGCCACCGGTCCTTTTCCCGCCGCCCCGAACCGCCGCCAGCCCTCCTCCCGCTGTCTCCCGATCCGCCGCCGGTCCTTCTCCCGCCGTCACCGAACCGCCGCCGAACCCTCCTACTGCCGCCCCCCGAACCGCCGACGGTCCTCTCCCGCTGTCCCGAACCGCCGACGAACCCTCCTACCGCCGCCTCGAACCGTCGACGGTCTCCTCCCACATTCACCGAACCGCCGACGAACCCTCCCACCGCCGCCTCGAACCGCCAACGGTCCCCCTCCCGCCGCCTCGAACCGCCGACGGTCCCCCTCCCGCCGCCTCGAACCGCCAACGGTCCCCCTCCCGCCGCCTCGAACCGCCAACGGTCCCCCTCCCGCCGCCTCGAACCGCCAACGGTCCCCCTCCCGCCGCCTCGAACCGCCGACGGTCCCCCTCCCGCTGTCCCAAATCCTTTGCGGACTCTCTAGCCGCCGCCCCGAACCGCCGCCCCGGACCCGCCCCCGGTCGTCTCCCGCCGCTCCAGATCCTCCGCGCACTTCATTCCGCCGCCCCGCGCCACCGCTGCCCCACGGTCGGACGGCGGGCCTCAGACGGACACCGCCACGGTGACCGCGAGGCATCCGCGACCGCGTCGGCTACCCCGCGAGACGGCGGCACAAGCACATGGTCGGCGTGTTCGAGCCGACCGAGAGCGCGCTTCCTCTCCCGCCATCCCGGACCCTCTTCCCGCCGCTCCGAGCCTCCGCCGCCCCAGGTCCGCCGCCGAACTCTTCCCTCGCCGCAACGGCCTCCGCCACCGCGGCCTCACCCCGTCGCCCCCGCCGCTCACCCCAGCGGCACCGGCTCCGGCAACCCCACCGGCCACGTGTGCACCGGCTCTCCCTTGCGCATCAGCTCGCCGTACCGCCGGGTCGTGGCCGCCAGTGCCGCGTCCCGGGACAGCCCCGCCTCAAGGGCCCGGTGGAACGTCGCCGCCTGCCAGGACGCCCCGTTGGCCCGCCTGCGGCACCGCTCCTCGATCACCCCGAGATACAGATCCCGGTCGGCGGACTCGACGCCCCACCCCGCGAGCCCCGCCTCGGCCAGCGGCAGCAGTTCGTCGCGTACGAGGCTCACCGCGTCGACCTCGACCGTGCCGCCGTACCGCCCCCGCCGGGGCCAGGTGAGGCGCGCATCGATGCCGTGGCGGCAGGCCGCGTCGAAGTTGGCCGCGGCCGCCTCGAAGGGCATCCGGGTCCACACCGGCCGCGGCTCCTCGGCGAGGGCACGGACGAGGCCGTAGTAGAAAGCCGCGTTGGCGATGACGTCGGTGATGGTGGGCCCGGCGGGCAGCACCCGGTTCTCGACGCGCAGATGCGGGACGCCGTCGGCGATGCCGTAGACGGGCCGGTTCCAGCGGTACACCGTGCCGTTGTGCAGGACGAGTTCGGCGAGCGAGGGCACCCCGCCCTCGTCGAGGACCTCCAACGGGTCCTCCTCGTCGCAGATCGGCAGCAGGGCCGGGTAGTAGCGCAGATTCTCCTCGAACAGGTCGTACGCCGAGGAGATCCACCGCTCCCCGAACCAGGTCCGCGGCCGTACCCCCTGCGCCTGCAGCTCCGGTGGGCGGGTGTCCGTGGACTGCTGGAAGAGCGGTGGCCGGGACTCGCGCCACAGCTCACGCCCGAACAGGAAGGGAGAGTTGGCACCGACGGCTATCTGTACGCCGGCCACCGCCTGCGCGGCGTTCCACACGTCGGCGAAGCGGCCCGGCGTGACCTGGAGGTGCAGCTGCACGGAGGTGCAGGCGGCCTCCGGGGCGATGGACTTCGAGGTGCAGGTGAGCCGTTCCACCCCGTCGATGTCGAGGACGAAATCCTCCCCGCGCGCGGCCACGATCTGGTCGTTGAGCAGCGTGTAGCGGTCGACGTCGGAAAGGTTCGAGGAGACCAGGTCGTCCCGGTCGAGGGTCGGCAGAATGCCGATCATCACGATCCCCGAGTCGACCTCGCCCGCTTTACGGTCGGCATATGCCAGCGATGTACGGAGTTCCTCAGCAAGGCGGTCGAATACCCGGCCACCCAACCGGTGTGGGGCTATGTTGACTTCCAGATTGAACATGGCGAGTTCTGTTTGGAAATCTCGGCTTGCGATACGTTCGAGCACTTCTCCGTTCAACATTTTCGGCATACCGTCACTGCCGACCAGATTCAGCTCGATCTCCAGCCCCATGAGGTTCTTGGGCCGATCGAACCGCTGCTCCGCCAGGAGCCGCTCGAGCCCCGTCAGGCACCTGCGGAGCTTGTCGCGGTAGTGCTGGCGATCTGACAGATCGAACCGACCTGCCGCGACCTTCTCCCCCATCGAAGGGTCCCTCCTCGATGCGTCATGAGTCAGGTGGGATGATGCCCAGCCGGAACGATCGATAACGTCCCCGGACGGCGCCGGGACCGCTACCCTGTTGAACGTGACCGGTGGCACATTCCCTCGGCATGGAGCTCTCAGCAGTTTCGAGTGCCCTGAAGAACTCGTGAAAAACGCCGACGAGAACGGGCCGACCGCTCCTCGGACATTTCCCGAGGTCACCGCCGCGAAGTCGATACGGAACCGGGATGATTCCCGCGTATCACCGACCGAATGGTCCCTTGCCCCAGCCGCCGAAAGCGGCTAGACGAAACACCGTCTGAACATATGTCGTATAAACTCCGCGAACAAGGCAGAGGGTTGGCACCCGCGGTCCTGGATCCTGCCGTCAGGTGACGTACGACAGCCTCATCCGCACCCGCGTCACCGGACCCCGGCCCCGGCCTCTCTGACCCCGTGAGCTGACAGCGCCGTCCGCCCCCGCCCTCGCGCCACCGTGCCTGTCGAATGAGAGGCGACCCACCATGCCGCTGCATGCCCCCCCGGCACCCGCCCCCGCACTTCGCTCCGTCCTCACCGCACTCGGTTCGCCCACCGCGGTACGCGAGGCCCGGACCCCTTCCCTGTTGCGCGCACAGGGACCCGTCACGGCCGAGCTTCCACTGCCCGTACATGTCCTGGACGGCAACGCCACCCGGCTGACCGGGTGGCGTTTCCTGATCCGCAGCGGCGATCGCTCGGTGGCCGCCGCCGAGACCATGCTGACCCCGGACGGCTGGGCGTTCTCGCACTTCTTCGAGGGCCCCTACCTCGCGTCCACCGAGCGGGCACTGCGGCAGGCGGAGGTGATGCAGCAGCCGTACCAGCCGCGTCTGCTGTCGATCCCCGCCCTGTACATGCTCGCGCTCTGGCTGCACGGCGACTGCGCGGCGGACGCCGCCACAGGCCGGCTCGCCGCGACCGATCTGCTCGTCCCGCTGGCTCCCGCCCCGCTCGGCATCGCCGCCCACCGCCCGCACCGCGCCACCGAACTCCTCCCGGTGCTGACGCATCGGGTGACCCCGGCGCCCCTGCTCGGCTCGCCCGCCTGACCTCTCCTCCGACGGCCCTCGTACCCCGCCCCGATTTCCGGGTAGCGGGGTACGACTCCGTTTCCGGCGCCATTAGCGTCGTACACAATCCGCAGGGACCGCCAGAAAACCATTTGCTCGTACGAGCGCACAATTGCTCGTACGAGCCGAACGAGGGTCTGACTCCAGGTGGACTAGCCCCATCCGACCACCGTTAACCACCCGAAGGGACAGTGCAGTTGGGATGAACCATCCGGCCGGGTGAAGCGTCATCAACCTGTGAAGAAGTGGTGATGCGAAATACCTGCGGATTGACGCCCGTGGGGCAACACTGGGTTCGGACTGAGTAATCACGACGGGGGACGTCATGACCACAACACAGCGAAAGATCCCACCCATGTGCCAGCACCAGCCACCGTGTCCCACCGCCGACTCCACCGACCGGGAATGCGCCCGCCTCATGGCGCACCACCCGGAGCAGGGCTGGAGCCTGCTGTGCAACGGCGTTCTGCTCTTCGAGGACACCGGTGAGCTCCTGCCCGACGGCCGGGTCATCGCCCCGCACCGCCCGCTCGCGGGGGCCACGGCCGCCTGAGCACGACCGGGCGGCCGCCGAACCGCCCGGAGACCTTGAGGGGCCGGCTCGCAGCGCCTGTCTGCGCACCGGCCCCGACGCATGTCCGACGGCGATCACTCCCTGTAATGCCTTGTGTATGGAGCCACTCTTCCGGAAGACTTCTGGAAGTTTCGAAGCCGCGACTTTTTCGCATCCATGACGTCTCGAAAACCGCGACTCTTCGAAGCTCCGACGCGGAGGTGGGCACATGACAGCAGGCGAGGCCGACGCCGGGCCGCGGGGCCGGGTCACCATCACGGAGATCGCACGGCAGGCCGGAGTCTCGGTTCCGACGGTGTCCCGGGTGGTCAACGGCCGCTCCGACGTCTCCCCGCGCACCCGCGCCCGGGTCGAGGGACTGCTCCAGCAGTACGGCTACCGCAAGCGCCCCGCGGCCCCCGGCACCCGCGCCGCCCTGCTCGACCTGGTCTTCAACGACCTCGACAGCCCCTGGGCCGTGGAGATCATCCGGGGGGTCGAGGAGGTCGCCCACGCGGAGGGCGTCGGCACCGTGGTCTCCGCGATCCACGGCCGCTCCGGCGACGCCCGGGAGTGGATGCGCAACCTGCGCGCCCGCGCCTCCGACGGGGTCATCCTGGTCACCTCGGGGCTCGACCCGGTCCTCCACGACGAACTGCGCGCCCTCGGTGTCCCGCTGGTGGTGGTCGACCCGGCCGGCTCGCCCGCGCTGGACGCCCCCACCATCGGCGCCGCCAACTGGTCGGGAGGGCTCGCGGCCACCGAGCACCTGCTGTCGCTGGGCCACCGCAGGATCGGGCTGATCGCCGGGCCGCCCCGGCTGCTGTGCTCACGGGCCCGGTTCGACGGCTACCGAGCCGCCTTGGAGGGCGCCGGACTCACCCTCGACGAATCGCTGGTCGTACCCGGCGACTTCCATCCGGAGTCCGGCTTCGCCGGCTGCGATAAACTCCTCGACCTGCCCGAGCCGCCGACCGCCGTGTTCGCGGCCAGCGACCAGATGGCGCTGGGAGCGATCGAGGCACTCAGACGGCGCGGCCTGCGGGTGCCGGAGGACATGAGCCTGGTGGGTTTCGACGACCTTCCGGAAGTCCGCTGGTCGGCACCCCCGTTGACCACCATCCGCCAGCCCCTCGCCGACATGGGCAAGCTCGCCGTCCGCACGGTCCTCAAACTGGCCCGCGACGAACGCCCGGACGCCCCGCGCGTGGAGCTGGGCACAGAACTGGTGGTGCGCTCGAGCACCGCCCCACCCACCTCCCACCGGGAGACCCCGGCACCGTCGCCGCGCCACTGACGGGCCACGCCACCGTCGCCGCGCCACTGACGGGCCACGCCACCGTCGCCGCGCCACTGACGGGCCACGCCACCGTCGCCGCGCCACTGACGGGCCACGCCACCGTC